>NZ_SSNL01000003.1:0-300000 GCF_007004735.1 Salinigranum halophilum | reverse complement strand
GGTCACTGTCGAGCACCGCCCACGCGAGCGCGAAGCGGGCGTCACCGGAGACGCGGGCGATGTGTTTCGCCGCCGTCGGGGCGATGTCGCCGCGGGCGACGTGTCGTCGGATCGCCTGCGGGAGGTCGTGGACGCGGGCCCACTTCCGGATGAACGAGACCGAGACGTCACCGCCGGCCCGTTCGGCCGCGCGCTTGTACGAGCCGACCCCGCGGACGAGCGCGGCGCAGGCCGCCGCGCCGCGGAGCATGTAGACGTTGTCCTCCGCGCCGACCGTGTTCTCCGAGAACGCCCGGACCGTCTCGGCCGCGAGCTGCACGCTCTCGGGGTCGTCGGGGTCGAAGCCGACGGCCTCGCGCGCTCGCTCGCCCGTGACAGACGGATCGGCGCGGACCACCGGTTCGCCGACCGGTTCCTCGCGGTCGGCGGGATGTGTCCACCGACGAGGACCGTCTCCGTCACTCATCTCGTCCGTCGGTTGGTCGCCGATAGCAAAAACACCTCGCTGTACGGTCGACTGAACGCCACAGCATCGGGTCAGTCGGAACCGGCCTGTTCGCGACGCTCGGAGAGGTGCTCCCAGATCTCGGTGCAGCCCGCTCCGGCCTCCACGTCGTCGAGGTGAGCCGTGTCGACGTCGTCGCTCTCGGTCGCGTCGTCGACCACGGCTGCGGGTTCCTCACTCATCGTTCGTCCTCCACGTCGTCGTACAGCTCCGGGGCGACGTCCGCTGGTGCGTGTTGTCGGTAGCGACTCCGCAGATAGTCGGTCATCGATTACACCCATGGAGGCCAGAGAAATAAGGCCGCCTCAGCCAGTAATCGATGCCAGCACTCCCGGCTACCGGAGACTACTGCCTCTATCTTCGACGCCTCGTTCCGACGAAAAATACCGACGTCGTGCGGTTGCTCTCGAACGAGGTGTCACCAGACTCGTCAGGGATTGCGGCGGCCGAGTCGTACTCGGTGGTGCCGCCCCACGTTAGAGTATGAGCGTCGCCCTTCGCATCCTCGACGACGGTGCGTGGATCTCGGTCAACGACGAACGCCGCGTGAGCGTGAGCGAACTCTGGCGGTTCGACGACCCCGGATTCTGCGCCTGCGCCCTTCCCGACCTCGTCGTCGAGAACTTCCAAGAGGTGGGTGTCGACGGACGGACCGTGGGGACGCGCGTCTACGGACAGTGTATCGCGTGCGGCGAGACGGGAGTCACACCGTGGCTTCCCGTCGGACGAATCGTCGAGGGGGCGTACCACGATATCGACCGCGAGAGCGTCCTCTGGCCGGTTCGTGTACCCGGCGCGCACGACCCGCGCACGAGACGGCAATAATTTCTGGTTGCCTGAAGCACCGGGAAGGGTTGACGCCATACAGACGGGCTTACGTGTGGAGTCTGTAGGAGGCGACACGAATGCCGACGGACGTCGAGAACTGGAAGTCGGAGGTCTACGGTAACGAGATACGAGAACACCTCTTCCGCTTCGCGGAGGACGGTTGGGATGCGATCCCCGAGGACGAACACGACGAGTGGTTCGAGCGCTTCAAATGGTGGGGGCTGTACCACCAGCGCAACGGCCAAGAGTCGTACTTCATGATGCGCATCGGGACGCCCAACGGCGTGTTGAAGCCGGGGCAGACCGAGGTCGTCGCCGACATCGCCGAGGAGTACGCCGAGGGGCCCGAGGAGAACCCCATCTTCGGGAACGGCTGGGTCGACTGGACGACACGGCAGTCCATCCAGCTCCACTGGATCAGTCTGGAGGACATCCCGGCGATCTTCGAGAAGCTCGAATCGGTTGGGCTGTCGACCCAGCAGGCCTGCGGTGACTCCTGGCGGAACATCGTCGGCTGTCCCGTCGCCGGGAAAGACAAACACGAGCACGTCGACGCGCTACCCGTCGCCGAGGGGCTCCACGAGACGTACAAGGGGCACGACGAGCACTCGAACCTCCCCCGGAAGTGGAAGGTCGCCGTGACCGGCTGCCGCGAGGGCTGCGGGCAGGGCGACATCAACGACCTCGCGTTCGAGCCGGCGACGAAGGAAATCGACGGCGAAGCCGTGAAGGGCTTCAACGTCAACGTCGGCGGCGGACTCGCACGGAACGAACCGCGCTTCGCCCGCGACCTCGACGTGTTCGTCACGCCCGAGGAGGCGACGACGGTCGGCGGTGCCATCTCGGCGCTGTTCCGAGACTACGGTAACCGTGAGGACCGATACAGCGCCCGGATGAAGTTCCTCGTCGACGAGATGGGCGTCGAGGAGATCCGCGAGACGCTGCAGGCCGAGTACGTCGACTTCGAGCTTCGGACGGCCGGTGAGGACCTCCGCGAGAGCTACTCGTACAACTCGGGCCGTGCTACGGGCGGTCACTCCGACCACGTCGGCGTCCACGAGCAGAACGACGGGGACTACTACGTCGGCCTGAACGTTCTCGTCGGGCGGATGGCGACCGAGGACACGCGTGAGCTCGCCCGTGTCGCCGACGAGTACGGCTCCGGTGAGGTCCGCGTCACCCAGCGACAGAACGTCATCATCACGGACGTCCCCGAGTCCGAACTCGACGCGCTCCTCGAAGAGCCCCTCCTGGAGAACTACTCGCCGGACCCACACCCGTTCATGCGCGGCTCGGTCGCCTGCACGGGCACGGAGTTCTGCTCGCTCTCCATCGTCGAGACCAAGAATCGCCAGGTGCGCTACGCGCGCTGGCTGAAGGACAACGTCGGCCTCCCCGAGGGTGTCGACGACTTCCACATCCACCTCTCCGGCTGTACGGCCTCGTGCGCACAGCCACAGATCGCCGACGTCTCCCTCCGGGGCATGAAGACTCGGAAAGACGGCGAGGCGGTGGAAGCGCTCGACATCGGTCTCGGCGGCGGCCTCGGCGAGAACCCTCGCTTCACCCAGTGGGTCACCCAGCGCGTCCCCGTCGACGAGGTGCCCGGCGCTCTCCGAAACCTGCTCGCGAACTTCGAGACGCATCGGCAGGAGCGCGTCGTTCCAGCGGAACGACGAGAAGGAGACGGCGAAGCCGTCGAGTACGAGACGTTCCGCGACTTCGTCGAGCGCCACGAGGACGACGAGGAGTTCCTCGCCGCGCTCGTCGAACCCGAGGAGACCGACTACGACGACCCGATGATGCACAACACGAAGATGACGTGGTACCCCTACGCCGACGAGGACGACCTGAACGCCTCGCCCGCCCCCACCGACCGCGACGGAAATCCGATCCCTGCTGACGACTGAGCTCTCCCCGACACCACCGCCGCCGCGCGCGATTCCGTCGGCACGTTGACGTTCGTCCCCGACGTTCTCCCTCGTATGTCGTCACCGCTCTCCCGCGAGGCCGCCGTCGACTCGCGCACGCAGGCCGCGGCGCTCGTCGGCACAGGCGTCGGGCTCTGGTTACTCGCGACCCTCGCGTTCCGGCTCGTCGGCCAGTTCCTGCTCCCACCGGACGACAGCAGCCGGGTCGCGATCGTGTTCGTCACGACCGTCCCGGTGATGGCCATGCTGGCGTTCGCCGTCTACTCCCTCCTCGACGTGCCGCCCGACAGGCGACTGACGGCCGCGACGCTCCTCGTCCTCCCCGGGATGGTCCTCGACGCCATCGTCGTCACCACGTTCGAGTGGGTCTTCGCCAACATGTCGCCCGCCGCCGGCTCGACGTTCGGCGGACTCTTGCTCCTCGCGTACGCGTCCGTGCTCCTGACCGGCATCGTCCCGCTGACGTACGTCGGCGGGTCCGACGACGTGACCGAGCAGGCGACAGAGCACACGGACGACGCGACGGGAGACCGAAGCGGCAACGAGCCAGTCGGCGAGAGCTGACCCTGCCCTCGGACGCGACACGCCTTTGTCGGCGCATCACCCAGACGCTCGCATGCCAGACCGACTCCTGAAGATCAACGCGTACACGACATTCGACATGCTCGACGGTTCGGCGCAGGGGCACGACTTCGACGAGGAGGCCTTCGCCGTGCTCAACGTCACCGCCCCTCGAACGGACCCCGACCACGTGACGCTCGAACTCGAACTGGACAACACCCAACTGGAGACGCTTCCTCCCCACGCCGACCGGGTGACGCTCTCGGCGGCCCAGGCGCGTGAACTCGCCGACGAACTCGAGCGCTACGCCGCCACGGTCGACGCCGCCGACGAGTGACGACGTCGCCCGTCGACGCCCCTGCCGCGCCGTGAGCGAACGGTGTCGTCGTGCGATGTGCGAACCCGGACACTGACGAACATTCACATACTTTTCGAGCGAATCGACGAGTACTTCACGTGTAAATGCCTCTATTTAGTTGAGAAACGACAGTGATTCCGATATCTCCCCTCCAGTCTCGTATCGACGTCCAACCGTCCACCGCCCACGCGCCGACACGCACCCGAGTCGCCGCGTGGGGGGTGGACGCGTGAGTCGTCGCGCCGCGTTCCTCTTCGCCGCGACAGCGTTCCTCTTCGGCACCTCGTTCGTCGGCATCGAGGCCGGCCTCGTGTCGCTGCCGCCCGTGCTGTTCGCCGCCCTCCGCGTCGACGTCGCCGCCGTCGTCCTCCTCGTGTACGCGTGGTACAGATACGACGCGTGGCGGCCCCACACCCGTGCCGACGTCCTCGGCGTCGTCGCCAGCGGCCTGCTCGTCATCTTCGTGAACAACGTCTTCCTGTTCGTCGGGCAGACCACGACCTCGGGCAACGCCGGTGCCGTCGTCTACGGGGTAATGCCCGTCGTCGCGCCGGTGTTCGCGTTCTTCTTGCTTCGCGACGAACGGCTCTCTGTGGCCGACGCCGGAGGCCTGCTGCTCGGCCTCGCCGGCGTCGTCGTCATCGTCCAGCCCGACCCGGCGAACCTCATCGGCAGCGTGGGACAGGGCCTCGTCGCCGTGGCAGCCGTCTGTGTCGCGCTCGGGAGCGTCCTCCTCCGTCGCATCCGTCCAACGATGCCGACCCTGGCGCTGACCGGGTGGTCGATGGCAGTGGTCGCTCCCGCGGTCCACGCCGTGAGCCTCGGCCTGGGCGAATCGTCCGCCGTCGCGTGGACGCCCGGCGTCGTGGGCGCGGTCCTCTACGTCGGCGTCCTCGGGACGGCCGCCGCCTACCCCGCGTACTACGCACTCATCGACACCGTGGGCCCCGTTCGGGCGAACCTCACGGCGTACGCGATGCCGGTCGTGGCCGCGCTGACGGGATGGGCAGTCCTGGGTGAGACGGTCGCACCGACGACCGCCCTCGGGTTCGTCGTGGTGTTCGCCGGCTTCGCCGTCGTCCAGCGTCAGGCGCTGGTCACCGCACTGTGCCGCTGGCTCGGTCGCGAGCCCGACGCGCCGGCGCTCACCGGCTCGTTCGAGACCGTCGACGACTGAGACGCCCCCGCTCAGTCCTGCGCACGCTCGCGCCACGCCTGCTGTTGCACCCGCTCTGCGACGTGGGTCTGTCCGTCGGCCAGGTCGGACCGAGCGCGCGCTTCGAACGCAGTGACGTCGGTCAAGAAGCCCGACTCGAACGCCTCGACCACCTCGTACGACCAGCGGTCGCCGACGACGCCCGCCGGCAGGTGGTCGTCCCGGATGGCGTCCGCGTACGCGGTGTGGCCGCTCTCCCGGAGCAGAGGCTCGGCCGCCGCGAAGTGGTCCATCGACCGCCCGATGGCGTGGTGGAACGCGAGGAGGTGTCCGTACGCACGGTGAACACCCTCGACGCCGAGTTGGAGTTCGTGCAGCGCCGTTCGCTCGTCGTCGGTCAGGCCAGTCGGTGTTCGGTCCATATCCACCAGTACGTCACGTGGTACCAAATGTCTCGTGGCCGCCGCGACGTGTCATCGGTTCGTCGGGCCGTGAGCCGTCGCGGCAGTGGCGAGCGCTCCTCAGGCCGACAGCCGTGCGACCTCGTCGTCGGTGAGTTCGAGGGCGGACGCCGCGACGTTCTCTTCGAGGTGTTCGAGGCTCGACGTGCCCGGGATGGGAAGCGTCACCGGCGAGGACGCGAGCAACCACGCGAGCGCGACCTGGTACACCGAGGCGTCGTGTGCGGCAGCGACCTCCTCGAGGAGGTCGCCCTTGGCACCGAGGTCACCCGCGCCGACGGGGAACCACGGGATGAACCCGATGTCGTACGACTCACACGCGTCGAGCACGTCCGCGGCCTCGCGCTCGACGACGCTGTAGCGGTTCTGCACCGTGGCGACGTCCACCATCTCGCGGGCCGTCTCCAGTTGGTCGACGGAGACGTTCGAGAGCCCCACGTGCTTGATGACGCCGTCGTCTTTCAGTTCGGCCAGGGCCTCGACGGACGCCTCGAACGGGACGTCGGGGTCTGGCCGGTGGAACTGGTAGAGGTCGATGCTGTCGACGCCGAGACGGTCACAGCTACAGAGGTGGGCGTTTCGGAGGTAGTCGGGGTCGCCGCACGGGAGCCAGTCGGTGTCGCGGTTGCGCAGGAGGCCACCCTTCGTCGCGACGACGACGTCGTCGTAGGGGTGCAGTGCCTCGCGGAGGAGCCGCTCACTCACGCCCGGGCCGTACGAGTCGGCCGTGTCGATGAAGTCGACGCCGAGGTCGACGGCGTGCTGGAGCACCTGCTTCGCGTGGTCGACGTCGTCGGGCTCGCCGATGATGCCCTCGCCGGTGATCCGCATCGCACCGAAGCCGAGTCGGTGCACGGTGAGGTCGCCGCCGATGTCGAACGTGTCGCTCTGGTTGGTGAGGTCGTTCGTGGTCACAGCCGTGACTCGGCCGCCGCACTGATAGCTGTTGGGCGATGGAGACGAGCCGGTGGCGGCTCGACGCACCCGCGTGCAGCGGGGGGCTGCCCCGAGCACCTTTGGACGTGCCCGACCGACAGGGTGTATGAGCGACCCGACAGACCGGAACGCCGTTCTCGCCGCAACGTTCGAACGAATCGCGTCCGACCTCCGCGACGGCTCCGCGACGGTCTACGGGTACGACGTCGGTCTGGAGCCACGTCCCCGTGAGCGCGGCGGTGTCTCCTACACCGAGGGGTGGCTCTCGTTCGAACTTGTCGGTCCGGCCGAACGGGAGTGACGACCGCTACACTTCGACGACAGCGCCCAGGTCGGGAGCGGTCGCGTCGACTCCGTCGGCCTGTAACTCCGTCGCGAACGCCTCACAGCGGTCGCCGTGAACGACGAACACGGACGCGTCCTCGTACGCGCCGAGGAACGACCGGAGCCCGTCGCGGTCGGCGTGCGCCGAGAAGTCGTACGACTCGACGCGGGCACTGACCGGCATGACGCGGCCGTCGATCTCTGCACGGCCCGTCTCGAGCAGTCGTCGCCCGGGCGTTCCCTCGACCTGGTATCCGGTCAGCGTGATCTTGTTCGTCGGGTTAGCGCGGATGGCAGGGATGTAAGTCATCGCCGGCCCGCCGGAGAGCATCCCGCTCGTCGTGACGATGGCGGCGTTCTGTTCGGCGATGCGGGTTCGCTGGCCGTGGCTCGTGACGAACCGCGCGTGTCCGGCCGCACGGTCGAGCGCGTCCGCGTCGCGGACGAACGCGGGGTGCTGGCGGAGCATCCGCGTCACCTCTTGGCCCATGCCGTCGACGTAGCAGGGGATGTCGTACGCCTCGCAGACGAGGAGGAGCTCCTGTGTCCGCCCGATGGCGAACGCCGGCACGACCACGGTCCCGCCCTCCCACAGCGTCTGCCGGACGCTCTCGACGAATCGCGCTTCGACCTCGCCCCGTGGGTCGTGGTCGACGTCGGCGTAGGTGCTCTCGCAGACGACCGCGTCGGCGTCGGGACGGTCGGTGGAGGCGGAGACGAGTCGCTGGTCGTCGGTGTGGAAGTCGGCCGTGTAGAGGAGTCGGGTCTCGCCATCGTCCACGAGGACGTGCGCGCTCCCGGGGATGTGGCCCGCGTTGTAGAACGTCACCTCGTGGCCAGCGGCCTCGAACGGCTCACCGTACCCGTGGGTGTGTGACATCTCAGTCACACGCTTGACGTCGTTCTCGGTGAAGGGACACCGGTAGCCGCCACCCTGGGTTCCCGAACCGCCCCGTGGCCGGCGGCTCGACGGGCCGTGGAGCTTCAGCGTGTCTCGCGCGAGCGTGAGCGCGAGTTCCTGCGTCGGGGGCGTCCAGTGAATCGCTGGTGGGTCCCGCCCCGAAAGGAGCGACGGAATCAGCCCGACGTGGTCGAGGTGCCCGTGGCTGACGACGACCGCCTCCGGGTCGGGCCGAGAGACCGGGAACTGCGGCGGGTTCCCCGTCAGCATGCCGTAGTCGAGGAGGAGCGAGTCGTTGACGAGGAGCGCGCTCCGCCCGACCTCGCGGACACCGCCGAGGAACTGGAGCTTCATCTGCCCACACTACCGACTCCGACGGTTTCCGTTCGTCGGTTCGCGCTGTCCACAGTTCTCTACGCTGAGAACACACGAGGAGTGAGACGGCACCGCTTCGACCGGCCGACGGTCGTTCTTTTAATTACTGTTTAAGTAGAGTATATCTATCCAGTATCACCAGTGAAAATCGGCGGGGCAGGTTTTAATAGACCAATCGAATATCTGCGGCCAGGCACGGTCGACCGAGAGAGAGCAGCGGACTGAACCGCTGGGCGCGCGCCGTGTGCGTCGATGGGACTCCCTGTTCGGTCAGAACGTGCAGAGAACGACAATGAACTTCAAGCAACTCTTCACGGAAGACCGCGCTGTCAGCCCGGTCATCGGCGTCATCCTCATGGTGGCGATTACGGTGATCCTCGCGGCCGTCATCGGGACGTTCGTGCTGGGCCTGGGCGATCAGGTCTCCGAGAGCGCACCGCAGGCACAGTTTACGTTTGATTACAGTGACGGGACCACTGACAGCATCGAAATCACGCACGACGGTGGCGACGCCATCGAAGCTGCGGACCTGAACGTTTCCATTTCAGGGGCATCTGGCAGTGGCAGTCCGAACGCTCAGTTCCTCTGGACCACTGTCGGCTCTTCTGGCACTGTGTCCGCAGGCTCATCTGGAACGATTGATGACACTACGGTAAACGGTGGCAGCGGGGACCTTGATCTGAGCTCTGCTACGGTCAGAATCATCTGGTCGTCGTCGAACAGCGACAAGACCGCCACTATCGGTCAGTTCGAGGCATAAACTGAAATGAATTTCAAGCAACTCTTCACGGAAGACCGTGCAGTCAGCCCGGTCATCGGCGTCATCCTCATGGTGGCGATTACGGTGATCCTCGCGGCCGTCATCGGGACGTTCGTTCTTGGACTAGGTGATCAGGTCTCCGAGACCGCACCACAGGCACAGTTCACCTTCGACTATGACAGCAGCGCGTACGATCTGACGGCCACGCACGACGGTGGTGACCCTATCGAGGCGAATAATCTCGTCGCGGTCGGGGACATCAACAGCAGTCAGGCGGCTTCCGAAGTCGAGGACGACGGGACTGTCAACGTTGCGATGTCCGCAGGGACCTCGGTCGTGATTGAAACCAACGCGGTTTCGGACCCTACTGTCCGTCTGACTTGGCAGTCGGCGAACAGTGACAAGACGGCAACTATCGCCCGTTTCGGGTAGTCCCCTGAACGCGCGGTTTTATCATAATTACTGCACGGCCGACGCCGTCGCAGTCCTTTAATTCCTCTTATTGACCTGACGACGGAGCAACAGCACTCACTCCTCTTTCTCGTACCGCCGCACCTGAAACGCCGCGTACCCCCCATACGCCACTTCCAGCGCCCCCATCCACCAGTTCCACCGGTTCGCCACGCGTTCGTCGGGCGCGTCCGCCAGATTCCGCACGACTTCGTCCACCGTCAGCGCCACCCCGCGGTCGCGCGTCACCTGACCGGAGTCGGCCAGGTCCATCGCCTGCCGGACGACCACGCGACGCTCGGCGTCGGTCCCCGCGAACGCCTCTCTGAGCGCGCGGTCGAGTTCGGACTCGTCCATGTGCGACCCAGGCGGCGACGGCACTTCACGGTTTGTCGCGGACGACGTTCACCGCTCGCGCTTCAACAGCATCGACTCGGCGGGGACCGGTTCGAAGCCGAGGCGACCGTAGAAGTCGGCGAGGTCCGGCCGACACTCCAGCACGAGCTGCTCGACGTCGGTAAGGCCGGGGTGTGCACAGAGTTCTTCGACGAGTCTCGACCCGAGGCCTCGTCCCCGGTAGGGCACGCCGACGACGACGTCCTCGATGAAGGCGCGATACTGGTAGTCGGTGAGCGCGCGGGCGAAGCCGACCACCTCCGCCCCTTGAGTCCGGCCGCTGACGACGTCGCGGACGAGACAGACGACGACGTCGGTGTGGTCGAGCATCCGGCGGACGCCCTCGGCGTCACGGTCGGCGGCCCAGCCCGTCGAGCGGAGGAGCCGAACCACGTCGGCGAGGCCACTCTCGGGAACCTCGTAGGCGACGTCGACGTCGATGTCGCGTGTCATGGACGCCTCGTAGCACGGCGCACGTATCAAACGTGCGCCGACGCTCTCAGGGGCGAGAATCGAGCGGACAGGGGAAGGGGAGACGACCGGCGAGCGTCGGCTGGACTGCGACGCTCAGTTGCTGGGCGTGGTCGCTTCGGCTTCGGCGTCGGCGTCCGTGTCGGCGTCGGTCGAATCGTCGGAATCGCCGTCGGTCGAGTCGTCGGTCGCGTCCGTCGTCGCCGAGAGCGCCTTGCCGAGGCCGTCGACGGGGCGGTCGGGGTTACCGATATCGCCGAGACCGAGCTTGTACTCGCGCTCATCGACGCCGTCACGCAGGCTGGTCCGGCCGCGGTGGACCGTCACGGCGTCGTCGAGGTGGAGTTTGACCGCTTCGAGGAGCGCCTCGGCCTCCAGCGGCTGTCCTCGAGTCTTGAGTTCATCCAACGAGGCGTCGTCGGGGACGTCGAAGGCCCGCTGGGTGATGACCGGCCCCTGGTCGAGGTCCGTCGTGACGTAGTGAGCCGTGACGCCGGCGATGCGGACGCCCTCCTCTTTCGCCTGGCGGTAGGCGGCCGCGCCGGGGAACGACGGGAGTAGGGAGGGGTGGATGTTGATGATGCGGTCCTCGTATCGGAACACCACGTTCGGCGAGAGGATGCGCATGTACCGGGCGAGGACGACGAGGTCGACGTCGTACTCCTCGAGGAGGTCGATGAGTTCGTCCTCGTCGGGCGACCCCTTCTCGTCGCCGACGTCGTAGAAGGGGACGTCGTACCGCTCGGCGAGCGGCTGGAGGTCGTCGTGGTTCGCGATGACGACCGATATCTCGGCGTCGAGTTCGTCGTTCGCCCACGCGCCGAACAGCGCTTCGAGGCAGTGTGACTCCTGTGTCGCCAGCACCGCGATGCGCTTCGTCTCGCGGTCGGCCGGGAACCGAACCTGGACGTCGACGTCCATCTCCGCACCCAGGTCGGCGAGCGCCTCGCGCAGGGTGTCTTTCGTACAGACCATCCCCGCGGTGTCGGCGTGCAGCGTCATCCGGAAGATGCCGTCGCGGACCGCCTGGTCGATGTCCTCGATGTTGATTCCGCGCTCGAACAGCAGGGTGGTGAACTTCGCGACGATTCCGGTCTTGTCGTCTCCGATGACCGTAATCTGGGTGTACTCGCGTGTCATACCGTCACCTCCGGCTGTTCAAGGCCGTGCATACACGCGAGGTGTCGGTGCGGGCGTAAACGCTTTCCGTTTTCTCCGAAAGGATTGCTTCGGAAGCGAGTAAGTCGTGTCCGCGGGACGCGCGCGTCGGACGCGCCGACCACAACGCGGCCGAGACACGCCTGCCGCGACGAGGCTCGGACGCAGTGAGGCGTCGCCGACCGCGGTGGTATACGCATGTATGTATATCACACCGACTCCAAAACGGCTTTTGCTCATGACCACGCACCCTCGGACGATGACTGCCTACACCGCGACGGTCACCGTCCGCCTCAAGCGCGGCGTGCTCGACCCCGAGGCGGAGACGACGAAGCGAGCCCTCGAACGCCTGGGGTTCGAACTGGAGGCGTTGCGCTCTGCGAACAGGTTCGAGATCGACCTCGACGCCGAGTCGAGCGACGCCGCCGCAGACCGCGCCGACGAGATGGCGGAGCGACTCCTCGCGAACCCGACCATCCACGACTACGACGTGGAGGTCACGACGGCGGAATGACTGCCACGTCTCCGACACCGACGGTCGGTCTCTTCACACGGAGGTGGTCGCGGTGACCGTCGCTGTCGTCCAGTTCGGCGGGTCGAACTGCGACCGCGACGCGGTGCAGGCGCTCGCCCACCTGGGAATCGACGCCCGCCGCGTGTGGCACGAGGACGGTCTCCCCGACGACACCAGCGGCGTCGTCATTCCGGGCGGGTTCTCCTACGGCGACTACCTGCGCGCGGGAGCGATGGCTGCGCGCTCGCCGGTCATGAACGAGGTGCGCGAGCGCGCCGAGGCGGGCGTTCCGGTGCTCGGTATCTGCAACGGCGCACAGATTGGGTGTGAGTCGGGCCTCACCGAGGGCGTGTTCACGACGAATCGGAGCGCACGCTTTCAGTGCGAACACGTCTTCGTCCGCGTGGAGCGCGCGGACACGCCGTGGACGCGCGCCTACGACGAGGGCGACGTCGTCGAACTCCCCATCGCCCACGGCGAGGGGCGGTTCGAGGTGAGCGAAGAGCTGTACGAGCAGTTAGCGGAGGCGGGACGCGTGCTCTTCCGGTACTGTGACGACGAGGGGAACGTCACGGAGGAGGCGAACCCGAACGGGTCCGTCGGCAACGTCGCGGGCGTGGTCGGTGAGCGCGACACGGTGGCCGTGTTGATGCCACACCCCGAGCGGGCGACGCTCCCGGACCTCGGGCGGACGGACGGGCAGGGGATACTGCAGGGTCTCGCGTAGACGTCTACAGTTCGATCCACGTCGGCGTGTCGGTGGCGATCCAGCCGTCGGCGTTGCCGTCTTCGCGAATCTCGAGCCAGCCGTCCTTGTAATGAACTGATTTGTAGGCGTGTTCCGACATGTGTGTGAGATAGCGGCAGGTGCTATCACGAAGTGACACGCACCAGGGGTACTTTGGTACGCGGCGCTTTCCGGAACGGAAGGGTCGCCTTACAGACACCAACCACCGGTTAAGTACCGTCGACAGCAGAGACTGGTAACTGCTGACAGGGGGCACGAGTCGGTACGAACGGGCCGGAGACGGCTAAATCGGATGTTTAAGGAGCACACCCCGTGTCCGACGTCTATCGAGCGAGCGGCATCGCGTAGGCCGCCTCCTCGTCGAGCACCGCACGCCAGGTCGCCGCACAGTCGCAGTCGACCTGTTCGAACACGGCGGGGTCCTGCCGGAGGTCGAAGTCCTTGATGGCACGCTGGACGCGGTCGTCGCACTCGCCGCAGTTGTGCGGGCCGCGGTCGGAGCCGTGCCCGACCGGGTCCGACACGACGATGGCGTCGACGTCGGCCGTGCGCTCGAGCACCTCGGCGACCGACCACAGCCACGGCGGGCGGTAGCCGCCCTGGAAGAACAGCTCGTCGACCATCGTGTACCGCTGGACGTTGCAGGGGTTCATCGAGACGGTGTGGGCGTAGTCGGCACAGCGGCGGACCGAGGAGACCATGTCCTCCAGCGCCTCGCGCTCGGTGAGGAAGGGGGGCTTCATCAGGAGGTACGCCTTGATACCCGCGCCGGCGGCCTCGGCCTCCTCGCTCGCGGCGACGAAGTCGTCGAAGGCGAAGTACTTGTTCACGCAGTCGTGTCTGACCCTGTCGGTGGCGGTCTCGAGCCCGACGGCGACGTCGGTCTCCAGCCCCTGTGCCGTGAAATCCGCGAGCTTCGCCCGGGAGACGAAGTCCGGGAGCGACTCGACGACGATGCGCTCTCTCTCGGCGAACGTCTCGGCGACGGCCGCGCGCGTCTCGGCGGGGACCTCCCGTTCGTCGAGGAACGACCCCGACGTGTAGATCTTGATGAGCGGGGAGGGCTCGTCGGCGTTCTCCGCCTCGTGGTCGAGACAGACCTGAAGCTGATCCATCAGCGCCTCGTGGGCGACCGACCCGCCTTCGACCGACTCGGCGACGTAGCCGCACATCGTACAGCCGCCAGCGCGCGCCCAACGACACCCGCCGGTGTTGAGGATGATGGTGAGCGACTGTCGCACCCCATCGGGCGTGTTGTCCTCGTCGAGCCACACCCGCGTCGGCTCGTGGGGGTCGTACTTCTTGTCTTTCTGCGACCGGATGTCGCGCATCACCTGGTTGTGCGCGTCCATGCCGCGACCCCGCTCGTACACCTCGGGCGTCGGCTTACTCATTGACGTCTCTACTTGGGGGCCGGAGAAAACGGCTTCGTCTCGAGCACCGTTCCGACGAGGGCGACGCGAGGCAGGCACCGTCGGCCCCAGTCGGGGTGTCGCCCCCGCTGGACGCCGGTCCACAGATGGGAAGGTTTACCCAGACGTCAACGGAACTACTACACACAGTGTTCCCGCTCGGCCACGCGGTCTTCGGTTACCTCCTCTATGTCCCGTTCGCGTGGGTGACCGGTCGGCGGTTACCCTACGGCGTGACACTCGGCGCGCTCCTCGTCGGCACACAGTTCCCCGACCTGGTCGACAAGCCGCTGGCGTACGCCGACGTGCTCCCCAGCGGTCGCGCTATGGGCCATTCGGTCTTCTTCGCGCTCGTCGTCGGTGCGGTGCTCTGGGCACTCGTCCGACGGTACGACCGTCCGCACCTCGCGGTCGCGTTCGGGTTCGGCCACGTCGCCCACGTCGTCGGCGACCTCGTCGCCGCCGTCGTCGACCAGACGCCGGTAGCGGAGTTCGGGTTCCTCCTCTGGCCGCTGCTGCCAGCCCCGGTGTACGCGAGCGACAACGTGGCTCCCTGGGTCAGGGTCGCCGAGTTCTACGCCTCACCCCGGCTCACGCCCGGTCTCGTGCTCGTCCCGCTCGTGTTCGTGACGTTCCTCTTCGTCGAGCGCGAACGGCGACGGCGGGTCGCCGAGTAACGAACGCGGTCACGCCGGCGTTCGGCGGTTCCAGGGATTAGCCCAAGAACAGCCGGAGCCAGCGGTTGTTCTGGACGACCGAGAGTTTCTCGAGGGACGCGTCGAGACCAAGGATGCGCCCTGCGCCGAACGCCCCGAGGCCGAACAGGAGGAAGGCGTAGACGAGGTGGTCGTCGACGACCCAGCCGTGTTCGAGGGGCAGTCCCGCGAGGAGGCCGCCCTGCAGCGCGGCGAGCCAGTAAAAGAGCATCATGACCGCGCCCCAGAACGCGCTCCAGCGGACGAACGCGCCGAGGATGAGCGCCAATCCGGTGAGGGTGAGCCCCCACATGTTCAGGACGTCGATGAGCGGGTTGCCGGCCATCGAGGCGAAAAAGCCTGCCAGCGGGTTCCCCGCCGGGATGGCGTTCGCCAGGTAGCCGGCGGCCGTCCAGTTGTTCGCGGGGTCCGCGTCGAGGTACGTCACCAGCTTCGTGATGCCGCCCTGGAACAGCACCCATCCCATCGTCACCCGCATGAACACCAGGGAGTACCCGATCCAGTTCTCCGAGTAGTCGAAGTCGAAGCCGCGGCCGAGTATCTCGGCGTGGAGCGTGTTTTGTGTGGACATTCCACACGGTACTACGCCTGTCGCCGATACGAAAGGAGACCATGAATATTCAAGTACATACGGGATTCCGAGAATCACGCCACCGAGAAGCAGAGGGCGCTCAGCGCCGCGCGAGCAGGTCGACGCGGGTGAGCGAGACGGCCACGAGGACGAGCGTCACGGCCACGAGGAGGAACACCACCGAGATGACGTTCACCTCGGGCGTGACGTTGTAGCGGATCTGGTTCCAGATGTAGACGGGTAGCGTCGTCGTCGCCGAATCCTTCACGAAGTAGGTGAAGACGAACTCGTTGAACGAGAGCGTAAAGGCCAGCAGGCCGCCGGCGATGATACCGGGGAAGACGTTGGGCAGGGTGACCTGCCGGAACGTCTGGAGTTCGTCCGCGCCGAGGTCCTTCGAGGCCTCCTCGAGTTGGCGGTCGAAGGTGAGGAACGTCGGGATGATGACGAGCGTCGCGAAGGGGATGGTGCGGACGACGTGGGCGATGACGACGGCCGGATAGCCGTTGAGGACGATGAGCGGCCGGATGAGCCCGAAGAACAGCACCAGCGCGACGCCGGTCACCACCAGCGGGACGACGATGGGGAGCGTCGCCAGAAGCTGGAGAGCGCCCCGCCCCGGGAAGACGTAGCGGTCGACCGCGTAGGCGATGAGCGTCGACAGGACGACGGTGATGAGCGTCGTCGGGAGCGACACCTGCAGGGTGGTGATGATGGCGTCGATGGCCGTGTCGTTCTCGAGGAAGACGAAGTACCACCGCAGGGTGAGCTCTTTCGGCGGGAACGAGAGCACACCTCCCTCGGCGAACGACATGAACACCAACACGGCGATGGGCACCCAGAGGAACGCGAAGACGGCGACCATCGCGACGCGGGCGAGCGAACTCCCGTGGTTCTGTACGAGCCGTTCGACGGCGGCGACGGGCCCCGTCGAACGCGGTTTCGCCGTGTCGGTGCTCACGTGCGCTCACCCCCGCTACTGCCGAAGAGGTTGCCGCCGCCGCGGGCACCCGCGACGAGCAGCAGGACCACCACGACGGAGATGACGATGCCGATAGCCGCACCGAACGGCCAGTTGAACGCCGACTTGAACTGGTTCTCGATGACCATCCCGATCATGATGTTGTTGGTGCCGCCCAGCAGCCGGGGCGTGATGAACGACCCGAACGTCGGGATGAACACGAGGATGACCCCGGTGATGACGCCGTTCTTCGTCATCGGGAGCGTCACCGTGAAGAACGTCTTGATGGGACCAGCCCCGAGGTCCTTCGCGGCCTCGATGAGGTCGGCGTCCATGTTCGTGAGCGAGGCGTAGAACGGCAACACGGCGAGCGGAAGCCACACGTAGGTGAAGCCGATCATCACCGCCGGCTGGGTGTAGAGCAGCCCGACGGACGGGAGACTGAACAGCTGGAGTGTCGAGTCGAGGACGCCGCCGCTCTGGAGGATATTAATCCACGCGTACATCCGGATGATGTACGAGGTCCAGAAGGGGAGGATGACGAGGAGCAACAGGAGGGTAGCCCGTCGCGAGAAACGGACGATACTGTACGCGAGCGTGTAGCCGACGACGGTGACGAGCACCGTCACCTGCACAGTGATGACGAGCGTCCGCCACACGACCGTCAGATACGTCTGCGAGCCGAGGAAGTTCGTGTAGTTCGCGAGGGTCCACGGGCCGTTGATCTGTCCCTCCTGGAACGAGATGACGAGCATCGCCACGAGGGGGAGAAGGAAGAAGCCGATGAGCACGCCGTACGGCGGCCCGGCGATGGCGAGCTTCTTCAGCCGCGGTCGCGTGCGGAAGAAGTCCGTCAGGTCGGTCAGGAGCGTCGACTCCCCGCTCGGCGCGCGGGTCTCCGTCTCCGTCCCCATCTCAGGCCGCCCCCTCGACGGTGCCTTCCTCCCCGGCGGCGAAGAGGTGGACGTCCGCGGCGTCCCACGCGACGGTCACGCTGTCGCCGACGTCGAAGCTCGACCCACGGACGTCGGCGACGATGTCCCCCCACTGGTCGGTCTCGACGGTGTAGACGGTGTCCGAGCCCTGGTAGCTCCGCGTCCGGACGGTGCCGTCGGTGGCGAAGTCGCCGTCACCGCTCAGGCTGACGTCGTGGGGACGGACGCACACGTGGATCCGGTCGCCGCCGGCGAAGCCGTTCGCCGCCGGGATGAACCGTTCCGTGCCGCCGGTCTCGATGGTGAGCCCGTCGTCGCTCGCCGACACGACGCGGGCGTCGACGGTGTTGACGTCGCCGATGAAGTCCGCGACGAACTGCGACTGGGGGGCCTCGTACAGCGCCTCGACGGAGTCGACCTGTTCGACGAGGCCGTCGTTGAGGACGACTAGGCGGTCGGAGACGGAGAGGGCGACCTCCTGGTCGTGGGTGACGTAGAGGAACGTGATGCCCGTCTCCGCCTGGATGCGCTGAAGTTCGGTCTGCATGTGCTGGCGGAGCTTCCGGTCCAGGCTGGAGAGGGGCTCGTCGAACAGCACCAGCGCCGGTTCGTTCACGAGCGCGCGGGCGAGAGCGACGCGCTGCTGTTCGCCGCCCGACAGTTCCGAGGGGTCACGCGGGCCGTAGCCCGGGAGCCGGACCATCTCGAGCATCTCTTCGGTTCGTCGCTCGCGTTCGTCCTTCGGGACGCCGCGCTGCTTCAGGCCGTACTGGATGTTCTCCGCGACCGTGAGGTGGGGGAAGAGCGCGAGGTTCTGGAACACCATGTTGATGTCGCGCTCGAACGGTGGTCTGGCGACGATGTCCTCGCCGGCGAGGACGATTTCGCCGTCCGTCGGCGTCTCGAACCCCGCGACCATCCGGAGGATGGTGGACTTGCCGCTGCCCGAGGGCCCCAGGATGGAGACGAACTCGCCGTCTTCGACGTCGAAGTCCGCGTCGTCGACCGCCGTGAGGTCCCCGAACCGCTTCGTGAGGCCGCGAACACTGAGGAGTGACATGGCCTAGGCTGCCTTGACCGCCGTCCAGATCTCGTCGTAGCGCGAGCGAACGTCGTCCGAGAGCGTCTCCGAGAAGACGAGGTTCCAGTCCGAGGGCCACGTCGTGAACTCGCGGTCCTGCTCGGAGAGTTCGCTCTGGATGTCGACGCCGGGCTTGTAGCCCATCGTCTCGAACAGCTGTGCGGCGTTGGGTTTCTCCGAGGCCCAGTTCGTGAAGAGCAGGCTCGTGATGGGGTTCGGCGCGCCCTTCGGGATGACGAACAGGTCGGAGGTGAACATCGCCCCTTCCTCGGGAGCCGTGTAGTTGACGGGTGCACCCTCGCTGAACCGCGCCGTGTAGGTCCGCCCCATCGTGAGCGGCCCGGCGACGACGTCTTCGTTGACGAACAGCTGCATCCCCTGCTCGTAGTCGCCCCAGTAGGTCCTGAGAAGCGGCTTCTGCTGTTTGAGCACCTCTTCGATCTCGTCGAAGTCCGAGGGCGAGATGGGGTCCTGTCCGGTGTACATCGCCGCGATCTGACACGAGACGGTCGAGTTGTCCCACATCATGATCTCACCCTCCAGCGACTCGTCCCAGAGGACGCCCCACGACTCCGGCGCGGCGTCGAAGTGGTCCGTGTTGTACGTCAGAGGGTAGAGGACGAGCGCTTCGGGGATGGCGTACGTCGAGCCGTCCTGCTGGTACGAGGAGGCCTCCTTGATGTTGTCGGTGACGTTCTCCCACGCGGGCATGATGTCGACCGGCAGTTCGTGGAGGAAGTCGTTGTTGATGGAGCGTTCGACCCAGTTGGTCGTCGCCGCGATGTTGTCGATCTCGGTGTTGCCGGCCTGCAGCCGCGAGTACCACTGGTCGGGCGAGGAGAACCCCTCGTTCGTCACCTCGACGTCGTACTCGTTGCCGAACTCCTCCATGGCCCACTCCGCCCAGGAGTCGTACCAGTTCATCATGTTCAGGTTCGACGAGTACTCCTCCGGCGGCCACTCCGTGATGTCCATCGGCACCCGGTCGCCACCGCTGCCGCCCCCGCCGCCACCGAGACAGCCGGCGACAGCGCCCGTGGCGAGCGCGGCACCGGTGGTTTTCAGTACCTCTCTGCGTCCGAACGATTGCTTGCGGGACATAGCGGCGGCTTTAGACTCTTGGTATATAGTGGTACCTGTTACACTGACACAGGGGACGCCGATTCCGTCCGATTGTCCAGAATGTGCCGTACAGAAGTGTCCATCAATGTAGAAATGTTTGCACGACAGGAGTCAGTCGCCGCCCGCCTCCGGACCCGGAAGGACCTTTCCGGGATTCAACACGCCGTCGGGGTCCAGTGCGCGCTTGACCGCACGCATCGCTCGGACGCCCGCCTCCCCGTGTTCGTCGGTCATGAACTTCCGCTTCCCGCGCCCGATGCCGTGTTCACCGGTGGCGGTACCGCCCAGGCGGAGGGCCTCTCTGACGATGGTCTCGTAGGTGTCTCGCGCGCGGGCCCACTCCGCCTCGTCTCCCTTGTCGGCGAAGACGTCGAAGTGGATGTTGCCGTCGCCGGCGTGGCCGAAACAGGGGACGGCGAGTTCACGCTCGCGCGCGAGGGCGTGGATGCGCTCGATGAGGTCGGGATACTTCGAGATGGGGACCGCCACGTCGCCGGCGACGATGGAATCGAGGTCCGGGTAGTACGCCCGCGTGGCGTCGGCGAGTTCCCGCCGCGCCTCCCAGAGGTCGGCCTGCGCCGACTCGTCGCCGAACTCGACCGACAGGGGGGCGTACGACTCGAGGACCGCACGGCAGAAGTCGATCTCTTCGTCGACCCCGTGGTTCGCGTGGAACTCGAGGAAGGCCATCGGCTTCTCGGGGAGGTCGCCGTCGATGTAGGCGTTGGCCATCTCGGCGGCCAGCGAGTCGATGAGTTCGAGCGCGGCGACGTCGACCCCGGAGCGGACGATGTCCGAGGCCGCGGCCGCCGCGGTCTCGAACGAGTCGAAGACGACCCGTCCCGCTCGACGCTGGGCGGGTCGTCCGGCGAGTTTCAGCGTCGCGCGTGTCACGACGGCGAGCGTCCCCTCGCTCCCGACGAGGAGGTCGCGGAGGTTGTAGCCCGAGGAGGTCTTCGCCGCCTTCGTTCCGACCTCGACGACGGAGCCGTCAGCGAGTACCGCTTCGAGTTCGAGCACCCAGTCGCCCACCTTCCCGTACTTGACCGTCTGCTTCCCGGCGGCGTTCGTCGCGATCATCCCGCCGATGGTGGCGATGTCGCCCGAGGTCGGCAACGGGGGAAAGAAGAGGCCATGGCGTTCGAGCGCCTCGTTGATGTCTGCGCCGAAGACCCCGGGTTCGACGTCGACCTGGAGGTCGTCGGGGCGAACGTCGAGCACCGAGTCCATCCGCGTCATGTCGAGGCTGATACCCCCGCACACGGGGACGGCGTTACCCTCGATACCCGTCGCGGCGGCGAAGGGCGTGACCGGGACGTCGTGGTCGCTCGCCAGTTCGAGGACGGCCGAGACGTCTTCCGTGCACTCGGGCCAGACGACGACGTCCGGGTCGACCGCGTCGTCGGGATGGGTGCCCCAGTCGCGGGAGTGGTCGTCGCGGTCACTCGCTGTCGTGGAGTACTGGTCGTCTCGCAAGGGGAGTTCGGAGAGGAGGTCCGGGGTGAGCGTCGACATCTGTCTACCCGAGGTTGTCAACGCGTGGCAAAAGCGTGTGGGGTCGCCGCAGGGAGGACGCAAGCCCTTTGTACCCAATCGACGGACCACGACCAATGCAGTTCCGCGCGTTCGACGACGACCTCCGCCGCTTCACCGAGGAGTTCCTCCGCTTCGACACCACAGACGGGAACGAGAAGCCCGCCCAGGAGTGGCTCGAATCCCGACTCGACGACCTCGGTTTCGAGACGTACACCTGGGAGGCCGACGCCGACACGCTCGCCGCGCACCCGTCGTTCCCGGACAGCGACGAGTTCGTGACCGAGGACCGCCCGAGCGTCGCCGGCGTCCTCGAGTTCGGCGACCCCGACGCGGGGCCGACACTGGTGTTGAACGGCCACGTCGACGTCGTCCCCGCGGACGAGGGCGTCTGGACGTCGGAGCCGTTCGACCCGACGTGGAGCGATGGAGCGGAGGAACTCACCGCCCGCGGCGCGGTCGACATGAAGACCGCCGTCGGTGTCTGTGCGTTCGCCGCGATGAGCGCCCACGAACGGTTCGGGGACGACCTGGACGGCAGAGTCGTCGTCGAGTGTGTCGTCGGCGAGGAGGAGGGTGGCATCGGTGCCGCCGCGGCCGCGCTCAACAACCCGTACCCCTTCGAGCGCGACGCCGCCATCGTCGCGGAGCCGACCAGCCTCACTCCCGTCGTCGCCACCGAGGGCTGTCTGATGAAGCGGCTCGAACTGGTCGGCAGGTCGGCACACGCCGCCCGACGCTGGGAGGGCGTCGACGTTCTCGACAAGTTCGAGACCATCAGACACCGGTTCCTCGACCTCGAAGCCGAGCGCGGAGAGCGGGTCACCCATCCCCGCTACACCGAGTTCGACAACCCCTGGCCGCTCACCATCGGTATCGTCGAGGCGGGGTCGTGGGCGTCGACGGTCGCCGCCTCGCTCACTGCGGAGTGTCGCTTCGGCGTCGCGCCCGGCGAGTCCGTCGACGACGTCGAAGCGGAGTACGAGGCCGCCCTGCAGGAGGTCGTCGACGACGACGAGTGGCTCACCGAGCACCCACCCGACTTCGACCGCTTCACCATCCAGTTCGAGCCGGCCGAAATCGACCCCGACGAACCGGTCGTCGGGGCAGTACAGGCAGCGATGCGGGAGCACGGGCTGTCGCGGACGGAACCGCTCGGTGAGACCTACGGCGCGGACAACCGCCACTACGTCGCGGCGGGCATCCCGACGGTCGTCTTCGGCCCCGGCGACATCGAGCAGGCACACTTCCCCGACGAGACGCTCGTCTGGGAGGACGCGCTCGTCGCCGGCGAGGTCATCGTCAACGCCGTGTCGACGTTCCTCGCCGACGACGAGTGAGCCCACACTGGTGGGCGCGTGACGAACGGCGACGGGAGTGATTCTTCCTAGCGGTCTCGAGCTGAAACGAGGGTGTCGGCCGGCCTCGCGTGGCTTTTCCGGCCGCGTGATTTCCAGGGACGCTAGGTCAATTTCTCGACACGTGTAAGCCGTCGTGTACGTCTGCTCCGAAGCAGGGCCGAACCGGGGATGAAACCGAAGGCGGTTACGTTACGGTGGCAACATCTAATCGGACAGCGACCCAATATAATCTCGAGCATTAACTATGACAGATTTAGGCGGATTCCAGGACCACATCGCGCGCGTGGACCTCTCGTCGGGTGAGGTCGCATACGAGAGCATCGACGACGAGGACGCGAAGAAGTACATCGGCGCCCGCGGTCTGGGTGTGAAGTACGTCTTCGACCAGGGCCCCGACGTGGCCCCGCTGAGCGAGGAGAACCTCCTCGCGTTCATGAACGGCCCGCTCACGGGGACGCAGGTGACCATGAGCGGCCGCATCGCCGTCTGTACCAAATCGCCGCTGACGGGAACCGTCACGGACTCCCACCACGGCGGCTGGTCGGGCGCCCGACTCAAGTGGTCGGGCTTCGACGGACTCCTCTTCGAGGGCAAGGCCGAAGAGCCGGTCTACGCCGTCGTCGAGGACGGCGAGGTCGAACTGCGTGACGCCAGCCACCTCTGGGGTAAGGGCGTCCACGAGACGAAGGACATCGTTGAGGAGGAGGTCGACGGCTCCTACGGCAAGAACCTCTCCATCATGGCCATCGGCCAGGCCGGCGAGAACCTCGTCCGTTACGCCTGCATCGTCAACGAGGACGACCGCGCCTCCGGGCGCGGCGGCACCGGCTGTGTGATGGGCTCGAAGAACCTGAAGGCCATCGTCGTCAAGTCCGGGACGAAGATGCCGAAGCCGGCCGATCCCGAGACGTTCAAGAAGGGGTATCAGCAGGCCATGGAGGTCATCCGCGAGTCCGACGTCACCGCCCCGAACGAGGGCGGCCTCTCGCTGTACGGGACGAACGTCCTCATGAACATCACCGAGGAGATGGACGGCCTCCCGACGCGCAACGGGAAGTACACCTCGACGCACTCGTACAAGGACTCCGACGAGGGCGCGGGCGTCGACATCGACGCCGAGCGCATCTCCGGGGAGAACGTCCGCGAGAACATCCTCGTCGACGAGCCGACGTGTCACTCCTGCCCGGTCGCCTGCAAGAAGGAGGTCGAGGTGAACGTGATGCACAAGGGCGAGGAGATGAACGTCCGGACGGAGTCGTACGAGTACGAGTCCGCGTTCGCGCTCGGCCCGAACTCCGGTCACACCGACCGCGACCGCATCGCGCTCATGCTCCAGCGCTGCAACGACGTCGGCGTCGACACCATCGAGGTGGGCAACATGATGGCGATGGCGATGGAGATGTCCGAGGAGGGCCGACTCGACGACCTCGGCGAGACGCTCGACTGGGGCGACTCCGAGGAGATGGTCGACCTCATCGACCGCATCGCCGAGCGCGAAGGCGCACTCGGTGACCTGCTGGCCGACGGCGCGAAGCTCGTCGCCGAGGAGATGGACGCCCAGTCGAACCGCCTCGACGTCAAGGGCCAGACCATTCCGGCGTACGACCCGCGCTGTATGAAGGGCATGGGCATCGCCTACGCCACCTCGAACAGAGGGGCGTGCCACCTGCGTGGCTACACCCCGGCGGCCGAGATTCTCGGCATCCCGGAGAAGGTCGACCCCTACGCGTGGGAGGGCAAGGGCGAACTCACCGCCACCTTCCAGGACCTCCACGCCATCTCGGACTCGTTCGACATCTGCAAGTTCAACGCGTTCGCGGAGGGCGTCGAGGAGTACGTGCTCCAGTACAACGGCATGACCGGCCTCAGCGTCACGGAGGACGAACTCATGGAGGCGGGCGAGCGCATCTACAACCTCGAGCGCTACTACAACAACCTCGCCGGCTTCGAGGGCGTCGACGACTCCCTCCCCGGACGGTTCGTCGAGGGCGACGAGGCCGTCCCCGGCCAGGGTGCCTCCGAGGGCGAACTGTGTGAGCTCGACCAGATGAAAGACGAGTACTACGCCCACCGCGGCTGGGTCGACGGCGTCGTGCCCGACGAGAAGCTCGACGACCTCGGCATTGACGTCGGCCCCGGCACGGGCGTCTCCACCGGCAGCGGTGCCGGCACGCCCGCCGACGACTGAGCAGGCTCGGAACCCCACGACGACTGCTTTTTTCGACGACGACCACCCACTGAGAGTACAGTCGGACCGTTCCCCCGGAGGTGTCACGAGCAGAGGGTACCGGCCTGCGGCGTGCAGAAGGCGTGTGCACCAAAAAATTTCATTTTATGAGAGACTAAACTTATATATACATTCACGACTACTGTAATTTGATGCCGGAGAAGACCTCGAACAAGGTAAAAAAAAGCCGCTGATAAGTTGCTTCGGACGATTACGAACGAGGAGTACAACGATGAAAGCAAACGATACCGCGACAGGGACAGTGAATCGCCTCGGGGTCAAGCTCCGAGGCTTCCCGTTTCTACGACGCGCTTTGCAGACACGGAATCCGTGTCCGTAGGGAGCGCAGTCTCCACGGGCGTATCTTCGGGCCATCCCAGCCCTAGTTCAGAAAAGCCTCTCTGCAAGACGTTCAACGACGCATTCGCGTCACGGTCGCACTCAAACCCACACGACGGGCACGAATGCTCACGCACCCAGAGAGGTTTCACCGTCTCCACGCCACACGATGAACAATCTTTGGTCGTTCCTTGCGCGTCAACCTGCACGACGTGCGTGCCGTACAGGTCGCCCTTATATTCGAGCAAGGTGATGAATTGCCGCCACGCCGCATCCTGTTTGTTGCGAGCGTTCCCGTCGCCCTGAAGCATACTCTGAACGTTCAGGTCTTCCACGAACACAGCGTCGTACTCTTTGACTAGCCACGTCGTGATTTTGTGCTGATAGTCCAGCACCTTCCCATGAATGTGGCGTTTGACCTTGGCGACCTTCTGGCGTTGTTTCTCGTAGTTTCTCGACCCTTTCTCTTTACGAGACAACTTACGTTGTTCTCGTCGGAGTCTCTCGTACTCGTCTTCGAGGTCAAGCCAGTCTACCGTCTTCCCATCGCTCGTGTGGATGTAGTTGAGGATGCCGAGGTCGATACCCACGCTGTTGCTCGTATCGAGCGACCCCACATCGGGTTTCTCGGGTAAGTCAGCGTCGTCGGTTTCGAGTCCGAAGGAGACGAACCATTCGCCAGTGGTCTCCTTCTTGATGGTGACTTCCTTGATGTCTGCTCGTTCGGGAATTTCGCGGTGGTAGCGAATCCGAATGTCTCCGACTTTGGAGAGTTCTAACGTCGCATGTCGGCCACTCGTGTTTTTGAGTTCGAAACCGGACTGCGAATACGTCATACTCTGGTACTCGGTCGGAGACTTCCACTTGAGTTTCCCAACCTTGTGCCCGTTCTGCTTTTTGTCGGAGAGGTTTGAAAGGTTCTGATAGAACCGTGTGACGGTTCGTTGCAAAGTCTTCGAGTTAACATCGGAGAAAACGGGAAACTCTTCTTTCCAGCCGGGGAGTCGATAGTGGTGTTTGTACGCGGAGCCGATGTCGTCGGCGTCAACGTTCTCGTATTCGTATCGAGTGTGGTTGTACGCTTGGCGATGAACGTCAATATGGTATTCCAGTTCAGCCGCTACCTCTTGTGTCGGGTAAGCGTGGTAGCGGTGACTGTATTCCATCGCTATCTATTGATTAGAGAGTTGTTCAATTAATGGTTTGTATCCCGGCCTATCGGATTCAACCCCAGGGTCAAGCCCCGGGGCATTCTCCTATACCGCTTGTAAAAAGTATACGCGTGGCCCCCACGACGAGGAGTGACGAGTCCTTCCCTCAGCATCTATCGGTCCGTGCCCTAGCTGCCCCTGGTACCGGGTCGGCGAAGTCGTGCGACTGATACGCTCCCTGTCTTCAGCGTGATTCCCGACACCGCTCGCGAACCGAACAGTTCGAGCGGCTCGCCTACTTGTAGTCGCGCTGGGGGACCTCTTCGACCGCGCCGCCCTGTTCTTTCCACGCCGTGAACCCGCCTTCGAGGTGGGCGACGTCGTCGTAGCCCATCTCGCCGAGGGTCTTCGCGACCAGCGCCGACCGGCCGGCCTCGTTACAGTAGACGACGTACCGCTTCGAGGGGTGGAAGAAGGGCTTGTAGTACTTCGTGGAGGGGTCGGCCCACCACTCGATCATCCCGCGCGGGGCGTGTTTCGCCCCCGGGACGCCGCCTTCGATCCACGCCTCGCGGATGTCGCGGACGTCGAGGACGACGACGTCCGTCTCGTCGCCCGCCTGCGCGTCCAGTTCCGCCTGCAACTCCGCGACGGTCACGGTCTCGACCTGTTCGTCCGCCGCGTCGGCCATGTCCCACGCCTTCCGGTCGACCTCGAAGTCGGCTTCGGTGTCGCTCATGGCCGAGTACGCGCACGCCAGCGGTATAATCGTTCACGCCGCGGCACGACGCTTCGCCGCCCGGACTGTGACGCTCGCGGCGAGCGCGGCGAGGCCGACGTCGCGGATGAGCACGTCGACGAACGCGCCCTCGGTGAGGACGGCGGCGACCGCGAGATAACAGACGGTGACCGAGAGCGAGACGGTCACGAACGCGGCCGCGAACACCGTGTACCGGTCGAAGACGAGCGCGAGCGCGAACGGGGGTTCGAGCACGCCGTTCAGGAGCATGAACTGCACGGGCGAGAGGACGACGAACCGGTCGAACGGCGGGACGAGGTAGACGGCCCAGGCCTCGGGCGCGAACAGTTTGTGGACGCCCGCGAGGAGGATGACGACGCCGAGCCCCACCCGAGCGAGTGGGTCGGCGACGCGTTCGGCACGAGCGAGAGGTCGGAGGATGGTCGTGCGGTCCATGGTGTGAGGACGGAGTGTGCGGGGAAAAGCGGCCGGACGGTGAGTCGTTCACTCGCTCGGGTTCGGCTCGCTCGCGGTCACCCGGCCGGTTCGTCGCCGCCGTCGGGACGTCGGGGGCCCGGGGAGGCGAATCAGCCCTTCCGGTGCCACCACTCGCGGAACTCGACGCAGTCGCCCGCGACGAACCGTGCGGAGAGGACCCCGTCGACCGTGACGAGCGAGCCGTCGCGGACGAACGTCGTCTCGAACTGCGCGAGCCCCGTCGCCCGGTTGATGGCTTCGATGGTGGTGTCGACGTCCGTGGCCTCCTGCGTGGCGGTCGTCTGCGCCCAGTACGTCCGGATGGCGTCCCGCCCGTCGAGCGGGTCGGTGAAGGGCGTCTCGTGGTAGGTCGCGTCCGAGGCGAACAACGCCGCGGCCGCGTCGGCGTCGCCAGTCTCCCACGCGGTCGTGTACTCGTCGAGCCAGGTCCGGAACGTCCCGTGGTCGAGGGGCACCATGGTGACAGTACGCCCACCAGACACAAAAGTCTCTACCCGTCGTCCTCCCCCGTGTATCGACGGAGCGACTCGTGCGTGCCGACGACCATCGCCGGGACGACGAGCATGAACAGGTGCTCTTCGACCGGGATGCCCAGGAACTCGACGCCCGTCCGAAGCGGAATCGCGAACACCCCCACCTCGAGCGTGTACCAGTCCCAGAGGTACGCGAAGGGGTAGAGGACGAGCGTCGTCCGGGCGGCCGCGCGGAACGCGTCGGCGTACCACAGCAAGCACAGCGCGACGGCCCCCCAGAGGACCTCCGTCGCCAGGTAGGTGTAAGGGCCGAGGACACCGATGTCCGGGGTCATGCGTCCCCCACGAGCGGCCGGAACCAGACGGCGACGACGAGTACCGCGAGGAAGAGGTACGACGCTCTGATGAGGAGCATCGTCGCGAGGCGGTCGTCCGAGCCAGCCCGTCGGGCGACCCACGCGACAGCGCCGAACGCGACCACGGCACCGACGGACGACGGCGGGAAGACACCGGCGAGAGCGAACGCGACGACGCCGCCGAGGCCGGCGACCATCAGGCCGTAGGCGGCCCGTCGTGCCCGCCGGCGGCCGAGGACGACGGCGACAGTCCGTTTGTCGATGCGCCTGTCGTACGCGTAATCCGTCGCGTCGTCGATCACCTTGATGCCGGCGAGGATGACGACGAAGACGACGGCGAACGCCACCACGGTGAGAGAGAGCGTCCGGGACTGGACGTAGTGGCCCCCGAGGAGCGCGAAGCCGATACCGACGGGGTAGCCGAGGGTCGCTGTCACGGGGTTCGTGTCGAGTTGCGGGGCGTGGAGGTAGCCGACGAGCCAACCGGGGAGACAGAGCGCGACGGCGACGACGTCGACGGCGAGGCCGAGGAGGGTGGTGCCGACGGCGAACCCGAACGTCGCGAGGGCGAGCGCGACCCGACACCCGCCTGCGGTGAGCGGGTGGTCGTCGTCCTCCCCTCGGACGTGGAAGTCGACGTAGCCGTCTTTCACGTGCGCCGTGTATAGCCCGCAGAAGACGACGAACAGGTGGACGAACGCGAGCGAACCGACGGCCTCCCGCGCGAGCACCGCGCCGAACGCACTCGCGGCCAGCGGCGGGAGCATGAACACCGGGTGGACCTGTGAGACGAGCGCCTGCAGGGCCGCACCCGGTCCGGAACGGTGTCTCGAAATCGACATATCCGCGGTAAGTGGACACACACCATAGTCGTTTGCCACGTGAGTGGCGACGGGCGTGGGTCTCACCGTCGCCCCGGGCGAGACAGTCTATATGTGTCCGCCGAGCGAACGGAGCGTATGGACTGCCCCGAGTGCGGGACTCCGCTCACGACGTACCGCCTCGCCGACCGGGAGGCGTCCGTCTGCGAGCAGTGCGGGCACGTCGGCATCGAGGCCGAACACCGCGCCGCGCGGGCGCGAATGGAGACGTGGACCGAGGCGCTCGAACGCTTCTACGGGCAGGGATACGCGGGAGGTTCGACGAGTCCCGTCCGGGCGGCCGACTGGGACGACCCCTCGCCGCGTCAACGCGCCGAAACGTGGACCGAGGCGCTCGAACGCTTCTACGGCGACGCGACGCCGACAGCGGCGACCGGAACCGGCGACGACCGGGCCGACCCCTCTGCACGCGGAACGACGCCGACGGTGGTGGCGTTCGACGGGACGCCGGTGGTGCGCCGGACCGAGTCGGAGTGAGTCGGCGCACGCTGGCTGTGGCCGTGAGAGAATTGAGAACGAGTTGCCGGTTCAGTCTTCGCTGGGGACGGCCGCGGTCTGCTCTTCCTCGGACCGGGCGGCGACGAGCGCCCCACGGGCGACGCTGTAGAGCGGTTCGTCCGGCGAGCGGACGTCGCTGATGGAGAACGGAATCGGCGCGTCGCCGAGGTGGTCCGCGAAGAGTTTCTCGAAGCCGCGGGGCGACGAGGTGCCGCCGGTGACGACCACGGGCACGTCGAGCCCCTCCTCGACGTCCTCGTCGTCGACCTCCTGTGAGATGTTCTTGATGACGTAGTCGAGGAGGTTCTCGTAGTAGATGGCGAGCGCCCCCTCGACGCCGCCGACGTCGGTCGTGAAGTCGAGTTCGAAGCCGTCCTCCTTGATGGAGGTGACCTTGTCGACGGGCGTGCCGGTCGCATTGGCGGTCTGTTCGTCGATCCAGTCACCGCCGCGCGCGATGGAGAACTTCATCACGGGGACCGCGTAGTACGAGAGACAGACGTTCGTCATCCCCGCACCGAAGGAGACGCCGAGGCCCGTGAAGTTGTGATCGGCGAGTTCGGAGTAGATGACCGCCATCCCCTCGTTGATGGGTTCGGGGTTGTAGCCGATGTCGCCGAGCATCGATTCGAGCGTCTTCTCGTGGTAGAGCGTGTTGAGGTCCGAGTCGATGGGGTCTGCGGGCGAGGAGAAGAACAGCCGCTCGCCGGGGTGGCTCGGCTGGCCGACGACCTGTTCGGTGATGAGCTTGATCATCGGAATCGCCGAGGACTCGTCGGACGAGAGGATACCCTGGCTCATCGGCCGCCGCGTCTCGCGGTTGAAGATGTTGGCGAAGTTCAACGCGTCGTCGCCGACGACGTACACCTGGTCGCCCTTTCGGATGTGGAGGACGTCGCTCCGAGAGAGCATCTGTTCCGCCATATCGCTGTACTCGATCTCCACGAAGGAGTTGCGCTGCTGGACGAACACCGTCTCTGCCTCGTCCTGCTGTCCAGAGATGATGTTCATCGTGCCGACGTCGAGGCCCTTTGCCATGCACTCACACTTCGAGGAATCGTGATAAATGGTACTCTCCCAGTATCAAGGATGAGAAGCTTCTTGTGTGCACCACGGATGGCTAATTTGTAAACCGTCCGTCGAAATCGGCCGTACGCCTCCCGTCTCGCGAGCGAGAATCAGACGCGAGTCTCGTGACACCGAGCAGTCGGACGGTCACGTCGGGTACCGTCAGGAGAACATGTTCCGCAGGCGGTCGACGACACCGTCGTCGTCCGTCGAGAGGTCCTCGGCCGCGCGCTGCTCGCGGAGCGCTCGAAGCGCGGCGGTCTGGTCGTCCGTCGTCTGGGTGCTGCGGGCCTCCTTGGTGTCGCCACCGCGGAGGCCCCGCATCGCGTTGACCGCGTCGTCGACGTTACGGCCCGAACTCCGGACGGTCTTCGCCTCGACGTCGGCGACGTTCGAGTGGTCGATGTCGTCGAAGGCGTCGGTGTTCAGCGTCAGTCGCGTGGTCTTCATCGTGTCGACGCCACCCCACGAGAGTTCGGAGTCGGCCATCGCCTCGTCGATGTCCCGGCGGACCTGTTCGTCCGTGACGGCCTCATCTGCGCTCGTTCCACCGCCCACCGCCGACTCGCCGACCCCCCGTTCGACGACCCGCTCCGTCGTCGAGGCGCGGTGGATGTGGTGGCCGACCAGCGCGGCCCCCGTCGCGCCGATGACGACGACGATGCCCAGCGCGTAGACGGCCACGACCTGCCCGCTCCGGTCGGAGCCGACGACGTTCCAGGCGTACGGGTACGACACGGAGAAGAGGCCGACGCCGACGAGACACACGGCGGTGCCGGCCGCCGCGGCGTAGAGCGCCTTGCGGTCGACCGGGAGGAGCACCGTCACGCCGAGCAGGAGCGCCGGCAAGCCGACGGCACCGGCGACCCCGGCGAGTTCGCGCAGCGTGTACCGGAAGAGGTCGTCGGGCGACACCGTCGCGCTCGCGAGGAAGACGACGATGCCGATGAGTGCCAGGGCGATGCCACCGAAGAACAGCCCGAATCCCCCGTACACGGTGCGTTCGGCCTCCGGCGGCCCGACGTACCGTCGGTACAACCCGAGGAGGAGGTTCTCGTCGGCCTGGTTCGCGTCCATGCCCCCGGTACAGACTCCTCCCACAATACTGTTCGCCCCTAGCTATCACAGCTCGTAATCGATGGGGAACACGGCGACAGTATCTGGGTGAAAAGAATCAGTACTGGTGTTTCGTCGAGCAGCGTGCGGCCGGTGCGGGATGGGAAGGCTTACAGTTCGATACGCAGAGGGCGTGATACGAGATGACCCGCTCGACTCGAACAGCGAACCTCCTCCTGGTCGCGGCCTGCGTCGTCCTCGTGGTCCCCCTCGTGGGAAGTGCCGTGACAGCGCCGACCATCGGTGCCACCGACACCGTCGACGGGAGCGACGGCCCCCCGCGGACGCTCGTCGGCTCACAGGGTGGCGGTCCCGGCCTCCACGAGGACGGAAGCGTCTACTTGCTCGCCGGGTCGGACGTCGTCTGGACGGAAGCGTCGGCCGACTCGTACTTCGACGTGACGCACGTCTCCGAAGAGCGCGTCCTCGCGGGGTTCATGCACTCGGGCTACACCGACTGTGGCCCCTACGAGTCGCCGTGTACCCACACCGGCTACCGTGTCATCGACCCGTCGGGCGAGACCCCGACCGTCGAATCGGAGTACTCCTTCCCGGTTCGGACGCGGAAGAACAGCGAGGTGCACGACGTGGAGCCGCTCCCCTCGGGCGAACTCGTCCTGAGCGACATGGAACACGAGCGTATCTTCACCGTGAACGAGGCCGGCGAGGAGACCTGGGAGTGGCGGGCGAGCGAGTTCTACGACGCGCCCGACGACCCCACCCGGCGCGACTGGCTCCACATCAACGACGTCGACTATCTGGGAGATGACCGCTTCCTCGTCTCGGTCCGCAACGCCAACCAGCTCGTCATCGTCGAGCGCGGGTCGGGCGTCGTCGAGGTCGTCAACGAGGACACCGACGACGACGACGACAGTGACTGCACCCAGTTCGACCAGCTCGAAGACGCCGACGGCGACGGCGACGTCCGCTGTGGCGACCCCGACCTCCTGGACCACCAGCACAACCCGCAGTGGCTCGGCGACGGCGCGGTCTTGGTCGCCGACTCGGAGAACAACCGGGTCGTCGAACTCCACCGCACCGAGGACGGCGAGTGGGAGGAGGCGTGGGTGCTCCGACAGGCCGAGGGCGTGGCCTTCTCCTGGCCGCGCGACGCCGACCGCCTCTCGAACGGGAATACGCTTATCACCGACTCGGCGAACCAGCGCATCGTCGAGGTGAACGAGTCGGGCGAGACGGTGTGGAGCTACCGGACGCCGCTCATCCCCTACGAGGCAGAGCGCCTCCCGGAGGGTGAGACGGTGGGGGCGACGCTGTACGGGACTCCCGGCGACACGACCACCGCGGGAGAAGTGCCGGTCCTCACCGCCCTGCTCCAGATTATCCGGACGAGCGTCCCCATCCCGTTCTGGGTCTCCGAACTCCACGTCGCGACGACACTGCTCGCCGTCCTCTCGGGGCTCGCCGGCGGCGGCCTCCACCTGAAGACGTGGGTCGGTCGGAGCCGCGGCTGAAGACGTCGGGGTGTCGTCTCCGCCCCGCGGATGGACACGCCTTTGCCGACACCGTCCCCCCATCGAGTATGGACCGTGAGGGACGAAGCGACAGCACAGAGACGGCCGACGACGACCTCGCGTGGGAACTGCTCGGCTCCGCCATCGACTACTCCTGCCCGGGCTTCGACGTCCGTCGCGACGACGTCCGACTCCCCGACGGCACCGAGACGGACTATCACTACGTCGACGAACCGCCCGCGGTGGTCGTGCTCCCGTTCGTCGCCAGGGACGAGGGGCGTGAGGAACTGGTCGTCATCGAGGAGTGGCGACAGGCGGTCGGGCGGGTGAGCCACGGGCTCCCGGCGGGAACCACGGAACCGGACGACGACGACCTCACCGAGGCCGCCCGGCGCGAACTCGCCGAGGAGACGGGGTACGAGGCCGACAGCGTCGAACCGCTCCTCAGTTCGGAGCCGATAAACGGCGTCGCCAACGCCGTCCACCACTACTTCGTCGCCCGCGGGTGCACGCCGACGGGCGAACAGGACCTCGACTTCAACGAGAGCATCCGCGTCTCGACGACGCCGTACGACGACCTCTTCGCCCGGGCGCTCAGCGGCGAGCTCAGGGACGGCCGGACGCTGCTCGGACTGTTCGCGTACGCCCACCATCACGAGTGAAGGACAGGCCGCCGCGCCGCCGAGCCCGTGACGGCGAACCAGACCCCGTCCCGCGACCAGTCGTGTTTTGTCCACGGAGACCAGAGGGGGTGTATGTCCGTCTCCACGGGTGAGGCGTCGTCCCCGTTGCGCTCCGTCGGCGTGGCCGTCGCCGTCGCCGTCGTCGGCATCGTCGTCGGAACCGCGCTGGTGCTCGGCTCGCTCACCGCAATCCAGGCCAGCGGCGTCCGCGTCACGCCGCTGGGGTTCATCGTCGCCTCGCTCGTCCTCCTCCAGGGCGTCGCCTTCGGTGGGGTCGCCCTCGGCTATCTGCGGTACCGCGGCCTCACGAGGGACTACCTCGGGGTCCGCGTCCCCTCACTCCCCGAAGTGGGCGCCGTCGTCGTCGGCTACGTCGTCGCCATCGGTGTCGCCATCACCGGAGCCATCGTCGTCAGTGTCGCCGGCGTCCAGGCCGGGTCGAACCAGGCCGCCGAACTCGGCGCGGAGAACCCCGAAGTCCTCTTGCTCCTCATTCCGGCCTCCATCCTCATCATCGGTCCGGGCGAGGAACTCCTCTTCCGGGGCGTGGTCCAGAACCGCCTGCGCGAGACGTTCGACGCCGTCCCGGGCATCGTCATCGCGAGCGCCATCTTCGCCGCCATCCACTTCGTCGCCCTCTCGGGCGGGGCGGGGGCGCGACTCGTCTCAATCGTCGTCCTCTTCTTCCCGAGCCTGGTGTTCGGTGCCGTCTACGAGTTCTCGAAGAACCTCGTCGTGCCGGCGTTAGTGCATGGAATCTACAACGCGACGCTCTTCACCCTGCTGTACGTCGCCATCCAGTTCGGCGGCGCACAGCCGATGTGAGGTGAGTGGACATCGAGACGGGACTTCGTGTTCTCATATCTAACGTTGAATCGCGGATGTGTCCGTCAGGGCGGAGAACCGTGCGGCCGCTAGGGTGGCGTAAGCCACGCCCTCCCCAGCCGATTCGGACCTCGTTCCCTTCGGTCACTCGGCCCTCATCCCTCGCGTGTCCTCGCGGCACGGAGGCCGCGGCCGTCGCGCCACCGCACCGTACTGTGGCAGTCGGCGCGCGGGAACGAGTGAACGAACGTGAACGAGTGACTCGTGCGAGGGATGACTGAGCGGACGAGTGTAGCGAGGCCGCGAAGGAATCGGTTGGGGAGGCTGTGGCCTCACCGCCCTGGCATTCGAGACCGTTCGCTGTGAGTGTGTACGGTAGGGACAACGGACTGACCCCATCGATACGCTCCGGGCGAGCGGAGCTACGGACATCGACCGATCGGCGGAACACAACGCTTACACCCGCCACCGGCCGAATCGAGACCAGATGCGCGAGCACTTCGAACTCCGGCACGTCGACGCCGCGGGGCGAATCGGCGAACTGACCGTTCCCCGCGCGGGCGTGACAGTCGAGACGCCGGCGCTCATGCCGGTCATCAACCCGAACATCGAGACCATCGCCCCGTCCCGCCTCGAGTCGGAGTTCGGCGCACAGGTGCTCATCACCAACTCCTACATCATCCGTTCGACCCCCGACCTCCGCGAGCGCGCCCTCGACGAGGGCCTTCACGAGATGCTGGACTTCTCGGGCGCGATCGTCACCGACTCGGGGTCGTTCCAGCTCGCCGAGTACGGCGAGATCGACGTGACGACGCGGGAGATCGTCGAGTTCCAGCGCGACATCGGCTCCGACGTCGGGACCCCAGTGGATATCCCGACACCCCCGGACGTCTCCCGCGAGCAAGCCGAGCGCGAACTCGACGAGACGAAGCAGGCGCTCGCGGACGCCGAGGCGGTCGAGGTGGGTGACATGCTCGTCAACGCGCCGGTCCAGGGGTCGACCTACCCCGACCTCCGCGAGGAAGCCGCTCGCGCCGCCTACGCGACCGACCTCGACGTCTTCCCCGTCGGGGCAGTGGTCCCGCTGATGAACTCCTACCGATATGCAGAGATGGTCGACGTCGTCGCCGGGGCGAAACGCGGCCTCGGCGTCGACGCGCCCGTCCACCTCTTCGGTGCCGGACACCCGATGATGTTCGCGCTCGCCGCGGCGATGGGGTGTGACCTGTTCGATTCGGCCGCGTACGCGCTGTACGCGCGCGACGACCGCTATCTCACCGTGCGAGGGACCGAGCAGTTGGCCGACCTCGACTACCTGCCCTGTGAGTGTCCGGTCTGTGCGAGCCACTCGCCCGCGGAGATTCGCAGGCAGGACGACGCCGAGCGCGAGCGCCTGCTGGCCGAGCACAACCTCCACGTCTCCTACGGGGAGCTTCGGCGGGTGAAACAGGCGATTCGAAGGGGGAACCTCCTCGAACTCGTCGAGGCGCGCGCCCGCGGCCATCCGGCGATGCTCGACGGCTACCGGGCGCTCTTGGACCACGCCGACCAGTTAGAGCGAGCAGACCACGTCTCGAAGGACGCCTTCTTCTACCTCTCGACCGAGAGCGCCCGGCGACCCGAGGTGCGTCGCCACCACGCGCGGCTCGACCGCCTCCCCGTCGCTGGCGAGGTGCTCCTCACCGAGGGCAAGGGCGGTGCCGACGTGTACGACGACGTCTGGCGCGTCCTCCCGCCCTTCGGTCCGTTCCCGCGCGAACTCTCCGACGCGTACCCGTTCACGGCCGAGACGCCAGACCGGGTCGACCGCGCGGCACAGGAGATGGCGGCCCACGGCGTACGGCGGCTCGTCGAGGGCAACCCCGACGCGGAGTTCACCCTCGCACACGACGACTGGGACGCCGCTGCGCTCGCGCTCGTGCCCGACGCGGTGACGCTCCGGAACCGCCGCGCCGAACGCTGAGGTCCGGGGTCAGCTGTCTTGCATCCGGTCGGAGTAGTCCCAGCTGTGGAGGCGGGCGGGGTCGACCCTGATTCGGACTTCGTCGCGCTCGGGGGCGAGCAGCCGTCGGGCGAGTGTGGAGTCGGTTCCCCCGAGGTAGCGCTGGAGGAGTCGGCGGAGGAGCGTCTTTTCTTCGTCGACGTCGATGCTGGCGTGGCCGCGGCCGCGAACCCCGCGATAGGGTGGGTCGTTCGTCGACACCTCGAAGGCGACCTCGTCGTTCGCGCGGAGGTAGCGAACCACGTCCGCGTCCGCGCCGGTGGCACACCACAGTGCGTCGTCCTCCCAGAGATACCACAGCGAGAGCATCCAGAGGTGGTCGGCGGGAGTGCGACACGAGAGGCGAATCGGGACCGTCGTCGTCAGAAAGTCGTCGACCTCCTCCCTGTTCCAGGTCCCCGTGAGTTTCATACTCGGTGGTGTGACGGAGCACGCAAAAGCACCGGGGGCCGGCGCACGGTCACTGGAGCCACGGGCGGTCGACCGGCTCGAACCGGAAGCCACAGACGGGACAGGTGACGACGCCGGGGTCCGTCGTGACGAACCGCCGGCGCAGACCGACGAACCCACAGTCCGGACACCGGCGGAGCAGCGGCGGCAGCATACGTGAGGGGAGGCGCTCGAACGACAAGAGTTCCCATCCCCGAGCGAGACCACCGAGCCTTAGTGTCGCGATATCCGACCCCCACCACAGATGCGACACCTCGGTCTCAAAGCGCGGATGGCGCTCGTCGGCTCGGTGTTGTTCGTCTTCTACGCCGTCGCGGCCGTCGTCGCGATGGGCGTGTTCGGGCTGTCGCTCCCGCTCGTCCTCGTCGGCAGCGTCGGCTTCGTCGGCGTCCAGTACAAACTCGGTAAGTGGATGGCGCTGCGGAGCGTCGGCGCCGAGGACCTCCCCGAGGACCGCTTCTCGGACATCCACCGCCGCGTCGATGCCCTCTCGCGGGAGATGGGTATCGACAAGCCGCGGCTGATGGTCGCGCGGATGGGCGTCCCCAACGCGTTCGCCGTCGGGCGGAAGGGGAACGGGACGGTCGTCGTCAGCGAGGAACTCCTGCACCGGCTCGAACCCGACGAGGTCGAGGCGGTCCTCGCACACGAACTCGCCCACATCCGCAACCGCGACGTGGTGATGATGGTACTGGGGCAGGGCGTCGCCTCCATCGTCGCCATCGTCGCCCAGTGGGCCGTCCTCCTGACCGGCGACAACGACCTCGCGGACTTCTTCCTCGCCATCGTCGTCGGCCAGATTACCCAGCTCCTGGTGATGCTGTTCGTCTTCGCCATCTCTCGCTACCGCGAGTACGTCGCCGACGCGGACGCCGCCGAGGAGGTCGGCGGCGGCGAACCGCTGGCGACCGCGCTGGAGAAGATCAGCCGGCGGTCGGAGCGCGCCGACGACACCGCGGTCGACGCCCAGGTGAACGCGCTCTGTATCTTCGGCGAGAAGCGGGGGCTCGCGAAGCTCTTTGCGACCCACCCGCCGGTCGAGAAGCGGATCGAGCGGCTGCGCGCCTGAAATCGCGATGGCGGTCGACCTCCGCACCCTGCTCGCGGCCGTGCTCGGCGTCGGCGTCGGCCTCCTGTTCGTCGCTGCACCCGGGAGTGTGATTCGCGTACAGACGGCCGGTCGGCTCCCCTCCGACAGGGGCGGTGAGTACGGCGACGATGCGGGCGTCTCGGCGCGCGCTCGGTGGCTCGTGCGGGGACTCGGCGTGGCGCTGGTCACGCTGGGGCTGTACTTCGGGTGGGTCGCGTTCGGGTAGTCACAGCGGTCGTCTGCGTGCCCTCGGGAAGTGCGTGGAACAGAGCCCGTGGCAACGGCGGCCCGTAGCGTTGGTCAGTCACACAAACGGACGTTTGACCGTCTAAAACGCATTTGTTGGCCTGACCGGTGAGCGTTCGTATGGAACGCCGATTCGTTCTGACAGTCCTTGGCACGGCGATGCTTCCCGCGTTGGGGTGTCTCGAAGCGCCGGTACGTGACGGTGGGTCGTCTGCCTGTGCCGGGGGTGATGGTCTCTCCCTGACGGCGGAAACCGACGAGTTCGTGATCGAAACCGGTGGCGACACCGTCGAGACGCTCACGTTCACACTCCGGAATCGAACGTCCTGTTCGGTGACTGTCGACCCCGACGCGTGGCGAATCGAAGGCGAGAGAGCGAACGGAGACCCCGTCGCGCGTGGCGACGGCGGGGCCAGCGAACGGACACTCGACGGCGGTGAAACGCACCAGTGGTCGTTGAGCCTCACACCACACCCGACACCGTACACGGAAGAGACGACGTACGTCGTGGCAGACCTCGAAGACGGGGCATACGAGTTCGCCGTTACCTGCTCTCTCACGGGGGCGAATCAGGTGACGCGGAGAGCCGGGTTCACCGTCACGAAACGGCCGAGTGAGCGATAGGCGGTCGGAGTCCACGACGACCGACCGTGACCGAGACGCGCCCCGTGTTCACCATCCCCGCGCGGCTGTCGTCTCGAAGGACGCTGACGGAGCCATTTTTCACCGACGCGGCCGACAGCCTTCGCGTGAAACGCCGTCAGTCCCTTCGCGTCTGCGGTCTCCTCGCACTCGGCGGTCCCCTCGCGGGCTGTACGGGCGGCCGCGGCGACGCGGTGACGATGCTCGCGGTCAACGAGCACGACGTCTCACACACGGTCACCGTCTGGGTCGTCCGGGGCGACCGCCTCCGGGTCGCCGAGACGGTCGAGGTCGACCCCGGCGAGTTCGAGCGCATTGCTGAGCTCTCGCCCGACGACGGGAGCGGCGACCCCTACCGGGTGACCGTGCAGGTCGACGGTGCGGTTCGGCTCGCGCGGGAGTTCCGCCCCGAGACGTGGTTCAACCAGCTCGACGTGTTCATCGCGCAGGACGGGGCGGTCGAGTTGAACCGCGGGGCGGCGGCGTAGAGACGGCGGAGGAACGGCGGCGAGCAGCCGGTGGCGCGTGGCGTCGCGCCTGCGGACAGTCTCGGGCGTGCAGACACCACGCGCAGGAGCGGAGGCACGGACGACCGACTCGGCCGACCGAGCGACCAGAAGAAAAGATAGTTCTCTCTCCGCATCGGACGGCGACTATGACCGACTACTTCGAGGTTCACGCGCGCGACGGGGCGGCGCGCATCGGCGAACTCCGTCTGTCTGCTCCCCTGACGACCCCCGCGCTCGGCGACGACGTCGTCGAGGACGCGGGGAGCCTGTGGAGCGAGGCCCGCACGACGCCCGAGGGCAGCGAGGAAGCCCTCACCGTGCTTCCCCACCGGGCGTTCCCGGCCGGAACGCGAGAAGCGGTCCAGGAGTCGTTCGCCGTCGACTACCCCGACGTCGACTTCCCGAGCGCGGCGGTCGTCACCGCCGAGACGGCGGCGGACTACGGCGCGGACGCGTACGTACTCGCCGACGCGGTGGGCGTCGTCGGCCACGCCTCGGCGTTCGTCGACGCCGTTCGGGCGGTCAGGGACGCGACGCCCGCCGACACCGCCCTCTACCTCGCCGGCGTCGCCACGCCCGCGAACGTCGCGACCCTGGCGTACTGCGGCGTCGACCTCGTCGACGGGAAATTCGCCCGCATCAAGGGCCGACAGGGTCGGTATCTCGCGAGCGACGGCGAGTACTTCCTCGAGGACCTCGACGAACTCCCCTGTGCGTGTCCGGCGTGTCAGAGCGGCCGCGAGTCGTTCACCCGCGGGGACTGTGCGACCCACAACGTCAACGCACTCGCCGCCGAACTCGCGCGGGTCCGTCGACGCATCCGCGACGGCCGCCTCCGCGACTACGTCGAGGGACAGGCGCGCCACGAGGCGTGGTGTACCGCCGCCTTCCGGACGCTGGACCAGCAGTACGGCTTCGTCGAGGAACGGACGCCCGTCATCCGCGACGCGGAACTGCTCTCGGCGACGGAGGACACCCTTCGGCGCGTCGAGATTCAGCGTTTCGCCGACCGGGTGACCTCGCGGTACCGGAACCGCTTCGACCGGCCGCTCGTCTTAGTCCCCTGTTCCGCCCGAAAGCCCTACAGCGAGTCCCAGTCGCACGCGCAGTTCCACGACGCCATCAACTTCCGCGCGCACCTCGTGTCGATGACGTCACCCATCGGTGTCGTCCCGCAGGAACTCGAACTCACCTACCCCGCCCAGCACTACGATTCGGTGGTGACGGGGCGATGGAGCGAGGACGAGATCGGCTTCGTCGCACGGGTGCTCGAGCGCTACCTCGAGCGGAACGACTACCCGAAGATCGTCGCCCACGTCCCCGACGAAGGGTATCGCGAGGTCTGCGAGCGCGTCGAGGCGTCACTCGGCCTCGACTTCGAGTACACCGTCGTCGACCACCCCACCACCGACGACTCCCTCGCGAACCTCCGTGACGCGCTCGACGGCGAGATGAGCTACCGGAAACGCACGAGAGAACACAGCACCGTCCGCGCCATCGCGGACTACATGTTCGGCGACGGCGCGGGCGACGAGGTGTTCCCGTCCGGGACGTTCCAGACGACGGCGCGGTACCCGAAGCTCCAGGTGCGGGGGACGGAGGGCGAGCAGTGGGCGACGATGGTGCCCCAGTACGGCATGCTCGCCTTTACCCTCGCCGGCGCGCGGCGCTGGGTCGAGAGCGACGCGCCGACCAAGACCGTCGAAATCGACAGCTTCGTCCCGCACGGGTCGGTCCTCGCACCCGGCGTCGTCGACGCCTCGGCGGACATCAGAGTCGGCGACGAGGTGGTCGTCACCGGGCCGAAGGCGTTCGGCGTGGGTCGTGCGGAGATGTCCGGCCCGGAGATGTGCGGCTCTTCGAGGGGAATCGCCGTCGAGGTGCGACACGTCGAGGAGACGTAGGTGGGTCGACGCGGCGGAGAGACGCGCCGGCTCGAACTCGCCCCGCACGCGGCGGCCGTCTCGCTCGGCTACGTCATCTTCGCGTACGCGGCGGTGCCGGGGTCGCTCACCACACGCCTGAGCATCGACTTCGCGTCCTTCGGGCTCCTGACGAGCGCCGCGCTCGGCGCGTTCGTTGTCTCACAACCCATCGCGTCGCGCCTGACCGACACTCAGCCGACGGCACGGCTCCTCCGGTGGGCGCTCCTCCTGCACGTCGTCCTCGCCGTCGGTCTCGACTTCGTCACCTCCTTCTCGACCCTGCTCGCCTTACGGGCCGCCTGGGGCGTCGTCGGTGGGTTCGTCCTGAGCGTCGGCGCGACACAGCTCGCACGACTACATCGCGGCTCGGCGACGACCCGACAACAGGGCGTCTACGGGGCGTTGCTCACACTCGGCGGTGCCGTGGGCTTTCTCGTCACGCCTCGACTCGCCGAAGTCGCGGCGGCGACACCCGGAATCGGGCCGATTCACGCCCCCGGTGCACTGCTCGCGCTGCCGGCACTCGGGCTCTTGCTCTCGAGCCGCGGTGACGAGACGACGCGGCCACCGGAGAAGACGGGAGACGAGACGAGCCAGTCGAGTGACGAGCGAGTGTCGGTCCTCACGAACCCCGTCGTCCTCCTGGCGGCGTTCGTCTACGTCGCCATCATCGGCTCGTTCGTGACGCTGTCGACGTTCGTGACGGCGTACTACACCGACCTCGGCATCGCCGGGCCGCTGAGCGCGCTGGTGCTCGTCGTCGCCACCGCGGGTCGGTGGGTCGGCGGCCTGGCCGTCGCGAACGAGTGGCTGACGGACGCGACGGTCATCCTCGGGGGCACGGCCGTCGCTGTCGTCGGCTTCGCCGCGCTCGCGGCACCGCTGCCGACCGCGGTCGTGCTCGTCTTTCCGCTGGTGGCGATGGTCGCGGTGTCGCTCCCGTTCGGCGCGGTGTACGCTGTCGCGGCCCGGGCGACGCCACGCGACGGGGCCGCTCTCGCGGTCGTCGTCGCGGCCGGGAACGTCGGCTCGATCGTCCTCCCCGCCGCGACGGGTGCCGCGCGCGACCTCACCGGCGGCTACGGCGTCGGCTTTCTCGCGCTCGCAGGGCTGAACCTCCTCGCGCTCGGGGGCGCGGTGGTGTTCCGCCGCAGGCTGACAGCACGACCCCGTCCGGCGTGAACTATTTACCCCCGTCAGCGGTTGTCGGCCCATGGCGAACCAGCGGACGAGTGGACCCCTCGGACACGCGACCGTCACGGACACCGCGTACCGAACCGACACGTCCGACTCTGCCGAGGTGCGGCGATGACCGCGAACGCCCGCGTCGGCGTCGACATCGGCGGGACGTTCACCGACCTCGTCACCATCCGCGGCGGGGAACTCCAGGTCGCGAAGACGCCGTCGACGCCCGACGCACCAGAACGGGGCGTCGTCGACGCGCTCGCACAGACCGAGCGCGACGGACTCGCGCCCGAGGCCATCGGCTTCTTCGGCCACGGCACGACCGTCGCGACGAACGCCGTCCTCGAGGGGGAGTGGGCCGACACCGCCCTCGTCACCACCGAGGGGTTCCGCGACGTCCTCGAAATCGGGCGACAGGCCCGACCGGACCTCTACGACTTCCAGGCGCAGAAGCCGACGCCCATCGTCGAGCGCCACCGCCGGTTCGAGGTGCCGGAGCGACTCGACGAGCGCGGCCGGGTGGTGAAGCCACTCGACGAAGGCGCGGTCCGCGCGCTGGCGGACGAACTGGAGGCGGTCGACAGCGTCGCGGTCTCGCTGCTGTTCCCCTTCGAGAACGACACTCACGAACGGCGCGTCCGCGAGTTGCTGCGGGAGGAAGGCGTCGACGCCGCGTTCTCCCTGTCGTCGACGGTGCTCCCCGAGATACGGGAGTACGAGCGGACCCTCACGACGGCGCTGAACGCCGCGCTCAAACCGGTGATCGACCGCTATCTCGGCGATCTCGAGACGGCGGTCCGAGACGAGGATGTCGACGCCCCGCTGCGCATCATGCAGTCGAACGGCGGAATCATCAGCGCCCGCGCCGCCCGCGAGCGCCCGGTGAACACGCTCCTCTCGGGGCCGGCGGCGGGCGTCCAGGGTGCGACGTACGTCGCGTCGCGCGCGGGAAACGAGAACGTCATCACGATGGACATGGGCGGGACGTCCTGCGACGTCTCGCTCGTCGACGGCGGCGACCCGCTCGTCACCACGGACGTCGAAGTGGGCGACTACCCCGTCTCGGTGCCGATGATCGACATCCACACCGTCGGGTCCGGCGGGGGGTCCATCGCGTGGGTCGACGAGGGCGGGGCGCTCCGCGTCGGACCGAAGTCGGCGGGTGCCGACCCCGGGCCGGTGTGTTACGGTCGCGGGGGGACACGCCCGACCATCACGGACGCGCACGCCGTGTTGGGACGGATCGACCCCACTTCGTTTCTCCCGGACGCGCTCGATGCGGATGGTGAGGCGGTCGAACGGGCGGTCGAGACGCACGTCGCGGACGACCTCGGGGTCGACGTCGAGACGGCCGCGCAGGGCATCCTCGACGTCGCGAACGCCACGATGGAGCGCGCGCTCCGCGTCGTGAGCGTCGAGCGCGGCTACGACCCTCGCGAGTTCGGCCTCGTCGCCTTCGGCGGCGCGGGCCCGCTCCACGCGCCGAGACTGGCCGCGGAACTCGACATCCCGCGGGTCATCGTCCCCCGGACCGCGGGCGTGCTCTCCGCGCTGGGGCTCCTCATCAGCGATACGCTCTACGACCACTCCACCTCGCGAGTGCGCCGCCTCGACGCCGTCGACCCCGCCGACCTCGCCGCGGCGTTCGACTCGTTCGTCGACGAGGGGCGGGCACAGCTCGGAGCGGAGACCCTCGCCGAGGAGGCGATGCGGTTCGAACCCTCGGTGGACCTCAGATACGTGGGCCAGTCGTTCGAGCTCTCGGTGCCCGTCCCCCGCGAGATAGACGCGTCGACCCCGTCGACGCTCCGCGAACGCTTCCACGAGCGACACCGACAGCGGTACGGGCACGCCTACCCCGAGGAGCCGGTCGAACTCGTCACGCTCAGGCTCCGGGCCAGAGGCGTGGTCGAGACGCCGGACCTCGGGGCAGCGCGGGTCGAGGGGACGGTCGACGACGCCGAGAGAGCGACGCGGTCGGTCGTGTACGACGGCGACCCGTTCGACACGCCGGTGTACGACCGGACGCGCCTGCCCTCCGGGGCGACGTTCGACGGGCCGGCCGTCGTCGAAGGGCGCGAGTCGACGACCGTCGTCCACCCCGGACAGCGCGTCGAGGTCGATTCGGACGGCAACCTCGTCGTGGAGACGGAGGGGGCCGGCGAATGAGCGAATCCGAGGGTGGAGTCGACCCCGTCACTCTGGAAGTCGTCCGCAACGCCTGCATCGCCGTCGCCGAGGAGATGAACGCCAACCTCATCCGGACGGGCTACTCGCCGAACATCAAAGAGCGCCGCGACTGCTCGTGCGCGCTCTTCGACGCGGGGGGCGAGATGATATCACAGGCGGAGAACATGCCCGTCCACCTGGGGGCGATGCCGTTTTCGGTCGCCGCCGCGGTCGAGCAGTTCCCGCCCGAGACACTGGAACCGGGCGACTCGGTGCTCCTGAACGACCCGTTCCGCGGCGGCGCACACCTCCCGGACCTCACGCTCGTCTCGCCGGTGTTCGTCGACGGCGCGGTCGTCGCGTACGCGGCGAACCGGGCGCACCACGCCGACATCGGCGGCGCTCGAGCGGGGTCGGTCGCGGCCGACTCGACCGAAATCTACCAGGAGGGCCTCCGCATCCCGCCCGTGAAGTTCGCCTCGGGTGGAGACGTGAACGAGGACGTGCTCTCGATGATCCTCGCGAACGTTCGGACCCCTGACGAGCGTCGCGGCGACCTCCGGGCGCAGGAGGCCGCCAACGCGACCGGTCGACGTCGGTTCACCGCCCTCGCCGAGAAGTACGGCGACACGCTCGCGCCGGCACTCGAGGCGGTGAAAGACTACTCAGAACGGCGGATGCGCACCGAAATCGAGTCGCTCCCGGACGGGACGTACGCCTTCGAGGACGTCCTCGACGACGACGGCCGGGGGAACGAGGACCTGCCCGTCCGGGCGGCCGTGACGGTCGACGGCGACGAGGTGACCGTCGACTTCGCGGGCACGGCCCCACAGACGGCCGGCCCCGTCAACGCCGTCTTCGCGGTCACCGCGTCGGCGACGTACTACGCCGTGCGCTGTGTGACCGACCCCGAGATACCGCCGAACCACGGCTGTTACCGCCCCATCACCATCGAGACGCCCGAGCGGAGTCTCGTCGACCCCGAACCGCCCGCGGCCGTCGTCGGCGGCAACCTCGAGACCTCCCAGCGGGTGACGGACGTCGTCCTCGGGGCGTTCGCCGAGGCCGACGTCTCGCGCGTGCTCGCGGGGTCGCAGGGGACGATGAACAACGTCACCTTCGGCGGGACCGACCCGCGAACCGAGCGTCCGTACGCCTTCTACGAGACGCAGGGTGGTGGCTTCGGCGGGAGAGACGGCAAAGACGGGATGGACGGCGTCCACGTCCACATGTCGAACACGATGAACACGCCAATCGAGGTGTTGGAGACGGCGTACCCCCTCAGGGTCGAGCGGTACGAACTGCGGCCCGACTCGGGGGGTGCGGGACAGTACCGCGGGGGCCTCGGCCTCCGTCGCGACATCTCCGTGCGGGGCCACACGGCGACGTTCTCGCTCCTGGCCGACCGACAGCGACACGCCCCGTACGGGCTCGCCGGCGGCGAGGACGGCGAACCGGGGGCAGCCTACCGACTCGACGCAGCGGGAACGACGCGGCTGGCGGGGAAGTCGACCCACGACCTCCCCGCCGGGACGACCGTGAGCCTCCGGACGCCCGGTGCGGGCGGGTACGGACCGCCCGAGGAACGGGACCCGTCGTTGCTGGCCGCGGACCTCAGACTGGAGAAGGTGACCGAAGCGGCCGCCCGGTCGCACTACGGGGACGACCCCGTCGACGCCGCGGTTGACCTGCTCGACGGGTGAGGGGACGGCGCTCTTTTTCACGCTCGCGCGCGACGACCCCGTGTGGTCCGTCGGACACACTACTGCCGGCGCTGTGGCGCGGCCATCGACCCCGGCGACGTCTACGGCGCTGTCGACGTCCTCGACGCGGAGGGACGACTCCGAACGCTCGTCTGTCGCGCCTGCAGTGCCGACCTCCGGGCGTTCCTCGCGGGCGACGGGGACGGCAGCGAGAACGGGTGAGCGTGTGGGGGATACCCACCTTTTTGTCGCTCTCGCACCTCCCACGGGTATGGTCGACCAACACGTCGAAATCGGCGTACCACAGCAGATTCTCGACTCGCTGCCCGACAGCGAAGGGGACGCCGCACAGGACATGAAACAGGCCGTCGCGGGACTGGAGACGCGGCTGAACCGCGCCATCGACTCGGCCGAGTCGGAGTCGGAGGCCGCGGGATACGCCGTCGACGTGCTCGAACGGCTCGAAGAACATCTCGAGCGGTACGACGAGTTCGTCCCCGAACTCCGCGCGTGGGGGCAGTCGCCCATCTACGCCATCGCCTGGCGCAACCTCCAGGCCGACCTCATCCTCCAGATCAACGAACACGACTGGCTCTCGGGCCACATCGACCGCGAGCGCAACCACCGTCTCGTCGAGGACGGCATCCGCTTCGGGAAGCGGTAGGGTCGGGTCGGTCGTCCGTGCGACCGGTCGTCCGCGGCGACGACCACACTCGGCGTATGTTTTTACCTGTGGGAGCGAACCCACAGCACATGCACGTGACGCTGAAGTTCTTCGCCACCTTCCGGGAGATCGTCGGGTCGAAGACCATCGACCGTGAGTTCGAAGACGGAGTGACGGTCGGCGAGGTGCTGTCGGCCCTCGAATCGGAGTACGACGACCTGGTGGGCGAACTGCTCGTCGACGGGGACCTCAAACCGCAGATCAACGTCCTGAAGAACGGCCGCGAGGTGCTCCACATGGAGGGCATCGAGACACGGCTGGAAGAGGGCGACACGCTGAGCGTCTTCCCGCCGGTCGCCGGGGGGTGTCGATGAGGGTCGAGCGGTCGTTTCGCGGCATCTCACAGCGCCTCGCGACGCACTACCTGACGAACCTCGGCGGCAGAGAGGTCGAACCCGGACAGGTCGTCGGCGACGACTGGGAAGCGTCACTGTCCGAGTCGAAGACGACGGTCGGTCCGACGCTCACGCTCAACGAGGTCGACGTGGTCTTCGAGGGGGGCGAGGAGACGCTCGAACCGCTCGTCGAGCGATTCGCCCAGAAGGCGATGCGCGCCGGTGGGTGATGACCCGCGGTGACCCACTCGACGGGCAGGTGCTGGTCCTCGCGGCGGCGAAGGCGAGCGTCCCCGCCGAGCGCCTGCCCGAACTCGTCGACCAGGTACAGGCCGACCTCGGCCCACGGCTCGAGACGTATCGGCGGACGTACGAGGCCGTCGCGGAGTCACCGGAGCGGTGGGTGTTCCTCGTCCCGCTCGACCACTGGGACACGGTGGGCGAGCGACTCGGACTGACGGCCCGCGAGTGCGAGGCGGTCCGTCGGGCACACGAAGAACAGCTCAGGCGGGTCGGGACCGAGACGGGCCGCCGCGAGGAGTTCGAGAGCGCACTCGACATCCGGAGCGCGGCGGTCGTGGGCGTCGAATAGCGTCCGCGTCGGGACGGGCGAACGGAAAGCGGTTTCTCTCCCCGCCGTCGTCGAGTGAGTATAGCATGCCCCGTCTGCCGCCAACCGTTCGAGCGGGCGTGCGGGCGTCGCTCCCGCTCCTCGTCGGCATCGTCCCGTTCGGTCTCGTCGCGGGGGTCGCCGCCATCGACGCCGGCCTCTCTCCCGTCGCCGCTCTCGGGATGTCCGTCGTCGTCTTCGCCGGTGCCTCCCAGCTCGCCGTCATCGAACTCCTCCGGAGTGACGCGGCCGTTCCCGTCGTCGTCCTCACCGGCATCGTCATCAACCTCCGAATGCTGATGTACTCGGCGTCCATCGCCCCGTACTTCCAGCGGTACCGCTCGCGGTGGAAGGCGGTCCTCGCGTACCTCCTGACCGACCAGGCGTACGCGGTCTCTATCGCCCGGTTCGAGTCGGGCACGGAGTCGGGCGGCGACGACGAAGGCGACGACGCCGAAGCTGACGGCGGCGGTTCGGAGGGCGGAGCGGGGCGCGACCGGTTCTACTTCGGCGTCGCCGCGAGCCTCTGGGTGGTCTGGGTCGTCTCGACGGCGGTCGGGGTCGGGCTCGGCCGCGGGCTCCCCGACTCGTGGGGGCTCGACTTCGCCGTGCCGCTGGTCTTCCTGGCGCTTCTCGTCCCGCGTATCGAGGACGGACCGACGGCCGCCGCCGGAGGCATCGCCGGACTCGTCGCGCTCGCCGGGGTGGGGATTCCGTACGAACTCGGGCTGCCGCTCGCCGCGGTCGTCGGCGTCGGCGTCGGCCTCGCCGTCGAGGAGGTGCGTGACTGATGACCGGAGTCGTCGCTCAGACCAGCTACGGCCCTGTGGGTGTGTGGACCGCCATCGTCGCCGTCGGCATCGCGACGTTCTGCATCCGACTCTCGTTCATCTACCTGTTCGGTCGCATCGACACCGTTCCGCCGCGGGTGACCCGGGCGCTCCGGTACGTCCCGGCAGCCGTGCTCGCCGCGCTCGTCGTCCCGTCCGTCGTCACCATCGAACCCACGGCGGTCGAAACGCTCACCGCCGACAGGGTCATCGCCGGCGGACTGGCGGCCGTCGTCGCCTGGTACACCGAGGACGTCACGGCGACCATCGTCGTCGGGCTCGTCGCCCTCTGGGTCGTGCGGTTCGCCGTCCCGGTGTGAGCCGAGGGGACCGGGAATCGCCGAGAAGGGCGCGGCTGCCGCGGTCGGCGTCGGATGCGCGTCACCGCCGAAAAAGTCGGCCGCGTGGAAGCCGGACCGTCTGTGTTATCGGACGACCGTCACGGGGACCGACGAGCGTCGAACGACGGTCTCCGCGACGCTCCCGAGGAGCACGCGAGAGACCCCGTCCCGTCCGTGGCTTCCGACGATAATCTGGTCGATATCGTTCTCGGCGGCGTACTCGACGACCGAGCGGGCGGGCGCGCCGTAGACGAGGTCGGTCTCCAGGTCGATGCCGTGAGTTCCGGCCTTGTCCACAGCCGATTCGAGCACCGCCTCGACCTCAGCCTTCGCGTCGTCCCGCCAGGCCTCGGTGTCCGGGAGGATGAGGTCGGCGGAGCCCTGGACGTACGACGTCGGGTCGAGCACCGAGACGGCGACGAGGTCCGCGTCGGCGTGCCGGTCGAGCGCGAAGTCGAGCGCCTTCTCCGAGGGTTCCGAGCCGTCGATGGCGACGAGGATACGTGTCATTACGGTCGCGTATTCACCCACGGGGATATTGATGATTTCGCCGGCTCCAGCCCGGTGAGAAACGACCCCGTGCGCCGGTCCGTCGACCGACACCGAGGCCCGCTACGCGCTCGCGTCCGACTGGCCCACGTAGCGGTCGTGTCGATACCGACACGTCTCACAGAAGAACTGGGCGATACCGGCCTGCTGGACCCCGGTGAGCGCGAGTCGCTCGCCGCAGTCGGGGCACCACTCGGGGGGAACGTCGTCGGGGAGGTCCGTGACCATACGTGGACGAGAGCCGGCGTCGAACAACTGGGTTCTGCCGTGGTGCCCCGAGACGGATTCTCCCGGCTGAGAACGCGGCGTCCCCTCAGAGCTCGACGCGCGACAGCCCGGCGTCAAGGTCGGCGACACGCTCGTTGAACGCTTCGACGAACGCCGGAACGCTTCCGACGAGTTCCCGCACGTCCGTCGCCGGCGGGTTCCCGTACTGCGAGAGGAGGTAGATTCCGCCCTCACCGCCGACGCGGAGGTACGACACCTGGTCGCGTTCGCGCTTGAGTTCCCACCGGGACCCATCGACGCGAGCCGAAAACGTGCCGTAGTCGGTTCCTTCGGCGCGGTGGAGTTGGCCCGCCATCTCCCCACTGACCGCCCGAATCCGGTCGAGGACCCGGTCGCGCTCGGCGGCGACCGACTCGGTGGAGGCGACGGCCGGGAAGTCGGTGTCGACGTCGTCGAGCACGCCCTCCAGGCTCTCGACGTAGGCGTTGTACGTCTCAACGAACGCCGCGTAGTCGCGCAGCGCCTCGGCGAGTGCCTCGGGGTCCGGCGGGCTGTGCGCCGAGACGACGTACACGTCCTCGCGTCCGCCGTCGTACCGGAGATACTGGAGCGCGCCACCCTCGTACTTGACCGTCCACGTCCCCGAATCAGTGTCGAAGTCGCGAGAGCCGTAGTCGCCGCCCTGGAGGAGGGCGAGTTCGCGAGCGATGCGCCCAGCGTGCTCGCGGACACCGGCGACGACCTCGTCGCGCCGGTCGGCGACGTCGGCGGTTTCGAGGAGCGAGTCGAGAGAGTCTGCCACTGACGAGGTGAGGGGGCGAGGGAGAATAACCGCTCCGAACGCGGCGTAGTGGGCGTCACCGAGGACGATGAGGGCGTGGGTGCTGTGAACACTGTACGGAGTGATTGTGCACGGACCGCGAGTGAACGCAGTGAGCGAGCGGGCCAAGGAGGCCCCGAAGGGGCCGACGCAGTGCTTTTGCTCCGCCGGAAGAGTCGCTTCGTTCGTCTTCCGAGCCCTTACTCACGCGGCTCGCAGAGACAGCTTTTGCCAGCGACTGAGCGTCGTTCGAGACAGCGAAGCTCGCTGGCTCGAATCTGCGTGGCGTGTATTTCACACCCGTTACGGACACTCGTCGCTGACGCTCATCGTATCGCGAAGTGGGGGTAAAATCGGCCGGCGCAGATATCGAACACTGGAAGACGGTCGCTCACTGTGTTCGCGCTGCGACTTCCCTGCTCGAATCCGCTTGACGACTTCCGCCCGCGTTTCAGACTGCTCGCTTCGCTTGCAGTAGTGTGAAACGCGGGCAGGAATGGGCCGGCGCAGATTCGAACTGCGGTTACGGCCACCCGAAGGCCGAAGGATACCAAGCTACCCCACCGGCCCGCACCTCTGACTCATGGCGTAGCCGTGTTTAACAGTTGTGATTAGCGGTCTCCGCGGGAGAGGCTGTCAGTACCGCGTGTAGCCCGCCGTGTCGAGGTAGTTGTGTGCGACGGTGATGGCGTGGTCGGCGTGCATGGCGTGGGGGCCGAGCCTGACGCGTTCGTCGGCCACCTCCTCGAGGAGGGTGGCCTCCGCGTCGGTGAAGTCGTGGTGGTCCGAGAGGACGAACGCCGGGTCCTCGGGCGGGTCGACGTCGACCACCGGCGTTCCCGCCTCGTGGAGTTCGACGACGGCCGACTCGTCGGCGACGTCCCGAAGCGTCTGCTCGAAGCCGACGCGTCGAATAGACACCCCGGGGCTAGCCTCGGCCGGGATGTGACCGATGGCCTCCTCGCGTTGGTCGAGCGCGTCGCGGATCCGTGCGGCGGTGCTCCGCTCGTCGGGGTTCAGCCGCCGGACCTCGCGGCCGTCGACCGAGACCGTGAACGCGTCCGCGAGGACGAGGTGGACGCGGACGTCCTCGCGGATGGCGTGCGAGAGGAAGAACGCGGCGTTGACACAGCGGCAGAGGACGTCCAGTCGTCCACCACCGCTGGGGAGGTCGTCGAGGCTGAAATCGGAGGTCGTGGGCGCGTCGTGTCCCGTGACCACGAACTGTCGCATACGTCTCCCTGCCGGCCGACGGACTTTGTTCTGTCCACTCGTCCGACCTGTCCGGCACGGACGGGAGATACGTAACAAATATTCATGTTAATTGAACGACTGGAGCGGGAATCGAACCGAGAGCGAAGAATCGTCTATACGTTCGTAGAATAAGACATTCAGTACCCAAGCGTCGCTCGGAACGGCGATGAAGTTGGAGCATACCGAAGAATTATACGTGAGTTTATTGTGTGTAAATTGCGCATATCAGCGAGTACAGCCGCCGTAGGACAAATTTACCGGAATAGGTGCCTTTTCGTTAGGTATTTACTTCGCCCGACGTTGATTCGACTATCCTCCGAGACGAGGTGTGAGTCATATGCAAGACGACAGCCCTGATTGGAACGTACTGAATCGGCGGCGGGTCCTCGGTCTCGGCGCGGCCGGCCTCGCCGGACTCGCTGGCTGTGCCGGTGGTGACGGGGACTCCACCGGGACGGAAGCGCCCGGCGGCGGCGACTCGACGGCGACCGAGACCGGCTCGGACTCGTCGTCGAGTGAGATGTCCGGCGGGAGACTCCGCATCGCGCTCGTCAAGAGCCCGCTGGAGTTCGACCCCATCATCCTGAACGACGTCCCGTCGGCGCAGGTGACCCAGAACATCTACGACGGCCTCTACGAGTACGACGCCGGGACCGGTTTCGTCCCCCAGCTCGCGACGGGCTCGCCGGAGGTCTCGAACGGCGGGACCCGATGGGTCGTCGAGATGACCGGCGACGCCACCTTCCACAACGGCGACCCGCTGACCGCCGAGGACGTCAAGTACACCTACGAAGCCCCGGTGAACGAAGAGACCGAGAACGCCCCCGAGGTGAACATGATCGAGTCGATCACCGTCGTCGACGAGACGACGGTTCAGTTCGACCTCTCGTACCCGTTCGGGCCGTTCCAGCACGCGCTCACCGGGAGCACGCTCGGAATCGTCCCGCAGTCCGTCCGCGAGTCGGACCGGGACGCGTTCAACACCCAGAGCCCCGTCGGCTCCGGCCCGTTCGAGTTCGTCGACTGGCAGGAGGGCAACTACGTCCGCCTGCAGCGGAACGACGACTACTGGGGTGAGCCGATGCCGAACCTCGCGGAACTCGAACTGGTGCCCGTCGAGGAGGCGACCACTCGGGTGACGACGCTCCGCAACGGCGAGAACGACGTCATCGAGGAGATTCCCCCGAAGCTGTACTCCACGGTGCGCGGCATCTCCGACGCGAGCATCGACGAGGTCCCCGGAATCGGCTACTTCTACCTCGCGTTCAACTGCAACGAGGGACCGACGGCGGACCCGATGGTCCGCGAGGCGGTCGACTACTGCTTCAGCATGGACCAGGCGGTGTCGAGTTACGTCGAACCGACCGGCGTGCGCCAGTACAGCCCGCTTCCGCGGTCGCTCGCCGAGGACTGGGACATGCCGCTCGACGAGTGGGAGCAGATCCCCCACGAGAAGAACATCGAGGAGGCGCAGGCGCTGTTCGACGAGGCCGGCGTGCCGATGGATTACCAGTGGCGCATCATCGTCCCGCCGGACGACAAGCGCGAACAGATCGGTATCAGCGTCTCGAACGGCCTCAAGGAGGCCGGCTTCGACAACGTCTCCGTCCAGCGCCTCGACTGGGGGGCGTTCCTGGACAAGTACGTGACCGGTAGCGAGAGCGACTACAACATGTACACGCTCGGCTGGTCCGGCACGCCCGACCCCGACGCGTTCACCTACTACCTGCTCGGTCGGACCGACGACGTGCTCGGCCAGACCAACGGCACCTACTGGGGAGCCAACAGCGACGTCGGCCAGGAGGCCGCACAGAAGTTCGTCACGGCTCGGGAGTCTCCCGACTACGAGGAGCGCCGGCAGCTCTACATCGAGGGCATCACGACCGCGCTCGAAGAGCGCGCGCACCTGCCTGCGTACAACCTGAAGAACAGCTTCGGCGTGAAGGAGTACGTCAACGACTTCACGTCGCACCCGGTCGACAGCTTCCACATCGCGACCAACCACAACAACGTCTCCGTCGACAGGTAGTCGACGCGAAACCCCAGTCACATTTATGTACGAACCCGCCGCAGGCACGTCCCAGAGAGAGATGCGCCGGCAGCGACACCGCCGGGGGGCGAGAGCGTGAGTCGACTCCGGTACACGATCAACCGGGTGCTGCAGTCGATTCCGGTCATCCTCGGGATCATCACCATCACGTTCTTTCTCACCGACGCCATCCCCGGCGACCCCGTCCAGATCATGCTCGGCCCGTCACCGAGCGCCCAGCAGGCCGCAGCCATCCGGGCGAAGTTCGGCCTCGACCAGCCGCTGCACATCCGCTATCTGAACTACCTCCTCGACGTGGTCCGCGGCGACCTCGGGACGAGTCTCTACTACGGCGTCCCCGTCACGGAGAAGATCATGGAGCGGCTCCCGGTGACGCTGCTGCTCTTGCTCTCGAGTTTCACGTTCGCGCTCGTGACGGCGGTCCCACTGGGCATCATCTCCGCGAAGCGACGGAACAAGCCGACCGACCACGTCTCGCGTGTCGTGGCGCTGCTCGGGGTGTCGACGCCGTCGTTCTGGATCGGGCTGATGCTCATCATCATCTTCGCCTTCCAGCTGAACCTCCTCCCGGCGACGAACCTCATCATGCCGTGGGCGTCGCCCGCGAACGTCGAGGGGGCTGAGACGCGGCTCGGGGTGGTGACGACGGCCATCGAACACCTCATCCTCCCGACCATCACGCTCGGGACGCTCCAGATGGCGGCGTTCACCCGCATCGAGCGGTCGTCGATGCTCGAGGTGCTCAATCAGGAGTACGTCAAGCTGGCGCGAGCGTACGGTGTCAAGGAGTCGACCATCGTCCGCAAGCACGCGTTCCGCAACGCGCAGCTCCCGCTCATCACCATCGTCGGCCTCCAGTTGACGCAGGCACTCGGCGGGGCGGTGCTCACGGAGACGGTCTTCTCCATCAACGGGATGGGTCGACTCATCATCACCGCGATACAGAACCAGGACTTCCAGCTCGTCATGGGGACGACGCTCATGTTCGGCCTCGTGTTCGTCATCGGCGTCATCATCACCGACCTGTCGTACGCGTACGTCGACCCGCGCGTGTCGTTCGACGAGACCGACTGAACCATGGCACAGGACACCTCATCTTCGACCTCGACCTCGAACCGCACCCAACAGTCGTGGCAGGGCGACGTGAGCGACGACGGGTTCGACGCGGCGAACCAACCCGAAGCGCGCGTCGGCCTCCGCTACACGCTGTCGCAGGTCCGGCGCGACCCGACTGCACTCTTGGGTCTCGGCATCATCGCCTTCATGACCACCGTGGCGCTGGTCGCGTTCGTCGACAGCATCGTCTTCGACGTCCTCGCCGACGTCGCGTTCTTCGCCGACCTCGGCGTGAGACAGTACGTCCTCGTCGAGGCGGTCTGGATCAACCCCGTCAACGACCCGGACAACGCCGAGATACTGCTCCCACCGTACGGCCTGACGAACGAACTCTACCCGAACCAGCCGGGGACACTCGCACACCCCCTGGGGACGGACCACCGCGGCCGCGACATCCTCGCGCGTCTGTTCTACGGGACGCGCATCGCCATCACCGTCGGAATCGTCTCGACGGGTATCGCGATGGTACTCGGAACGCTCGTCGGAGCCGTCGCGGGGTACTACGGCGGCCGAATCGACGACGCGCTCATGCGCGCCGCGGAGGTGCTCTTCGCCATCCCCTTCCTCGTGCTCGTCATCGCGTTCATGACGGCGTTCGGCCGCAACCTCACCTTCGCGATGGTCGGCGTCGGTATCGCCACGATTCCGACGTTCGCGCGGCTCATCCGCTCGCGCGTGCTGAGCGTCAGAGAGGAGGACTTCGTCGAGGCCGCCCGCGCCGCCGGAGTCCGAGACCGGAACATCATCCTCAGACACGTCATCCCGAACAGCTTCGCGCCCGTTCTCGTGCAGGCCACACTCCAGGTCGGTATCAACATCCTCATCATCGCCGGCCTCTCGTTTCTCGGCTACGGGGCCCAGCCGCCGACGCCGTCGTGGGGACAGATGCTCTCGGCGTCGCGTAACTACATGCTCCCCAACCCCTGGTTCAGCATCTGGCCCGGCATCGCCATCCTCGTGACCGTGGTCGGCTTCAACCTGCTCGGCGACGGCCTGCGAGACGCACTCGACCCCCGAATCAACAACTAACCGATGACCGCCTCAGACCCACTGCTCCGCGTCGAGAACCTACAGACCCGCTTTTACACCGAGGAGGGCGTCGTCCGCGCCGTCGACGGCGTCTCCTTCGACGTCCACGGGGGCGAGATCGTCGGCCTCGTCGGCGAATCGGGTGCCGGCAAGTCCGTCGCCACCTCGTCGATCATGCGGCTCGTCGAGGAACCGGGCGAGATCGTCGGCGGCCGCGTCGAGTTCAAGGGCGAACCCATCGTCGACATCGTCGAAGAGGGCGGAGAGAGACGCCGCTCCGACGCGATGCTCTCCGAACGCGAGATGCGCACGCGCATCCGCGGTCGCGAGATCGCCATCATCTTCCAGGACCCGATGGAGGCGCTCAACCCCGTCTTCACCGTGGGAGCCCAGTTGCGAGAGTTCATCGAGATCAACCGCAACGTCTCGAAGGCGGCGGCGAAAGAGATCGCCATCGACATGCTCCACGAGGTGGGCATCCCCGAGCCCGAGAGCCGATACGAGAGCTACCCCCACCAGTTCTCGGGCGGGATGCGCCAGCGCGTCCTCATCGCGATGGCGCTGTCGTGTGAACCCGCGCTCATCATCGCCGACGAGCCGACGACAGCGCTCGACGTGACCGTCGAGGGACAGATACTCGACCTCGTCGACGACCTCCAGGCGAAGTACGACACGGCGTTCATCTGGGTGACCCACGACATGGGCGTCGTCGCGGAGGTGTGTGACCGCGTCAACGTGATGTACCTCGGCGAGATCATCGAACAGGCACCCGTCGACGACCTGTTCTACGAGACGAAACACCCCTACACGGAGGCGCTCTTGCGGTCGATTCCCCGGCCCGACCGGCGGGTCGACGAACTCGAACCCATCACGGGCGTGATGCCCGAGGCCATCAACCCACCCTCCGGCTGTCGGTTCCACACCCGTTGCCCGGAGGCGCGGGAGGTCTGTCCCCGCGTCGAGCCCGCGTATCAGGAGGTCGAGACGGACCACCACGTCTCCTGCGTCAAGTACGAGGACGTGGGGTACGACGAGTCGACACCGCTCGACACCGAGGCGACGAACGCCTTCGCGGCGAGCGGACTCCTCGACGAGGAAGCCGAGACCGACGGGGGGAGCCGATGAGCGAGGCGGTCGACGCCGACCGGGGGGCGAGCGACGACACGCTCCTGCGCGTCGAGGGACTCACGAAGCACTTCACCCAGGGCGAGGGACTCCTCTCGAGCGTCTTCGGGACGGAGACGGTGAAGGCCGTCGAGGACGTCAGCTTCGACATCCAGCGCGGGGAGACGCTCGGGCTGGTCGGCGAGTCCGGCTGTGGGAAGTCGACGCTCGCGCGGACCGTCCTCCGCCTCTTGGCCCCCACCGAGGGCTCGGTGTACTTCAAGGGGGTCGACCTCGCGGCGATGTCGGGCGAGCGGCTCCGACAGCAGCGCCAGGACATGCAGATGATCTTTCAGGACCCTCAGTCCTCGCTGGACCCGCGGATGAAGGTGGGCCCCATCGTCGAGGAGCCGATGAAGGCCCACGGGCTGTACGCGGGCGAGCGCGAGGAGCGCGCGCGGATGCTCCTGAACAAGGTCGGCCTGGACCCACAACACTACAACCGCTACCCCCACCAGTTCTCCGGAGGACAGCGCCAGCGGGTGAACCTCGCTCGCGCCCTCGCGGTGAACCCCGACTTCATCGTCTGTGACGAGCCGACGAGCGCACTCGACGCGTCCATCCAGGCGCAGGTGCTCAACACGATGAAGCAGCTCCAGCGCGAGTTCGGCCTCACCTACCTGTTCATCAGCCACGACCTGAGCGTCATCAGACACATCTCCGACCGCGTCGCCGTGATGTATCTGGGGCAACTGGTCGAACTCGCCGAGACGGACGAGCTGTTCGAGAACCCACAGCACCCGTACACCGACGCGCTGTTGCAGTCGATTCCCGTGCCGGACCCCCGGGCGACGGGGGCGCGTGGCGTCCTCGCGGGCGACGTCCCCTCGCCCATCGACCCGCCCTCGGGCTGCCGGTTCCGGACGAGATGTCCGAAGCTCATCGCGCCGGAGATGGAGATGAGAGACACCGAGTGGGAGCAGGTTCGGCGGTTCATGCGTGCGGTCTCTCGGCGGACACTCGCGCTCGACGACGGCGAGCGAGCGCTTCGAGCGGAGTACTTCCCGGACGGGACCCCCACGGGGGAGGCGGGCGACGCCGTCGCGGAGGCGCTCGACGCGGTTCTCGACGACGACGTCGCCCGCGCCGACGAGGTGCTCACCGAGACGTTCGCCGAGCAGAGCGTCTGCGCCCGCGAAGAGCCCGCGTACGACGTCGAGTCGACGGTCGGCACCGGGCGGCACTTCGCGGCCTGCCACCTGCATCGGTGAGCCGATAACGAGTCGTTATCGAACGACTGCGGCGCGATGTCCGTGCGGCACACGACGCCGGACCACGGGATAAACCACGAGTTAGGACGACGATAGGCAGCGCGTGATGAAGTACGTCGAGTGCGAACAGTGTACGAGGAGACGAGACGATGTCCGACACCAGCCAGACGACGCCCGCTCGGTTCGCTGACGGGACCACGCGCTACGACGACGTTCAGACGGTCATCACGCCCGAGGGTCCCGACCACTACTCGGTGCGGGTCCGTGAGGCCGACGGCACGACCCACACCCACGCCGTCGAAGGCGTCGTCGTCAACACCGCCGCGGTCCACCTGTCGGACCCCATCTGGTTCGTCGGTGCCAACATCGACATCGGCCTCCCGGCGACCGGCCACGGCGAACGCGTCTGGGTCTGGGTGTGAGCGTCACTCGCGCACCTCGAACGACGTCGTCGCGCGGGCACCACCCTCGTACGCGAGGAAGACGCCGAGTTCGTGCCGTCCCGGTTCGAGGTCGACCCACCGGGTCGGTCCGTCGTTACCCACGCGGCGGACGCGTCCGTGCCAGGTCCGCGAGACGACCTTGCGCTCCCCGCCGCGGAAGGCGAAGGTGCCGGGCGTCTCCCGCGTCGGGTCCGAGAAGCGCGGCTCGTCCGAGGCCTCCAGTTCGCCGTCGACGGTCCACCCCCAGAGCCGTCTGTCGGGCGTCTCGACGACGACGGGGAGCGGGAGTCGGTTCCGGAAGCTGATGCGGAAGGTGATGTCGTCGCCGACGGCGTACGTGGCGCGGTCGGTCTCGACGCCGACGGTGAGCGCGCGGCGGGCCACCGGCTGTGGGACGAACCGGGCGAGGAAGTCGGAGACGGCGCTGCGGTTCTCGTCGAACCCGAAGCGGTCTGGCCGGTCGGCGGCGTCGGACCCACCCATCGGCCGGTGTACGGGTGTCGGCGCTTTCGGTCTGTCGGTGCAGGTGGGCGAGAGTGGACAGTTCATGACCGCGGGGAGCCTCTTCGGGGCATGAACAGACGCGACCTGCTCGCGGTGGGCGCGCTGGCGACGCTCACCGGATGCCTCGGCTACGAACTCCAAGAGACAGAGCGGGTCGCCGAACAGCGGGTCCGCCTCGCAGAACTCGAGGCGACGGTCGAAGCGCGCGAGGAGCGCATCGCCGAACTCGAGGCGGCCCTCGAGACGCGCGAGACACGGCTCGCCGACATCGAAGCCAGTCGCGACGCGCTGGCGCGACAGGTGGACGGGCCGCGGGTGAACGACGTCGCGCTCGTCTCGGAGTGGAACCGCCTCGGCGACGTCGTACACCGGGCGGTCTCGGGCGTCGAACGCGGCGGACTCGCCGTCGTCGCGGTGAACTTCACCACCCCGGTCGTCGGGGGTGAGTCCGGCCAGGGAGCGCAAGCGGAGGCGGCACGACGACTGACGACGGTCTCGGTGACACTGCTGGACGGAGACGGACGCGTGGTCGAAACGCGCGAGCGCGAGTTGCGCTACTTCGTCGAGACGGGGCGACTGGGGGAGACGCCGCTGCTGTTCGACACAGGCGGGCTCTCGGTCGGCGAGTACGTCGCCGAGGCGCACGTCCGAGACGCCGTCGCTGGCGTCGAGTCGCGACCGGTCGCGACGCGGTTCAGCGTCGTCTGAGTCGCGCCGGTTGCCACCCGAGCGGGGGCGGGATTCATGCCGGCGACGCGCCTGGGTCGACCATGCACAGACGGGAACTGCTCGCGCTCTGTGGGCTCGCCGGCGTCAGCGGCTGTCTCGGATACGACCTCGTCGAGCGCGAGACCGTCTCCGAGCGACGGGTCCGCCTCGCCGAACTGGAGGCGACCGTCGACGCACGCGAGGCGCGTATCGCCGAACTCGAACGGGAGGTCGAGACGCTCCGAAGACGGCTCGAAGGGCCACGAATCAACGCGGTCTCGCTGGTGGACGGGTGGGAGCGCGCCGGCGACGTGGTCGTCCGAAGCGTCGACGACGTCACGGCGGGCGACCCGCTGACCGTCGCGGTGAGCTTCACGTATCCGATTCGGGGTACCTCGACCGGGCGGGTAGACGTCTCGCTCGGGGTCGAACTGACCGACGCCGACGGCGAGCGGGTGGCCCGGAACGACCGCACCGTCCGACTGTTCCTCGACCCCGACGCGACCCTCGCCGAACTCCCCGTCCGGTTCGGCGAACCGGGGCTCAGTCCGGGACGGTACGCCGCGACGGCTCACGTCACCGACCGCGTGACCGGACTGGAGACGACGGCGGACGCCGTTGGCTTCCGCGTCCGATAGCGCTCGCTCAGTACGCGGCGACGGTACCGTCCTTTCGGGGTTCGGTCGCCCCCGAGAGGACCGTCCCCGAGCGCCGGACGAGTTGGGCCCCGCCGAACAGTGACGCCGGGAGTACGCGGACGTCGTGTCCGCGGCGGGCGAGTGCCGTCTGAGACTCGAGTCGTTCCTCGACGGCCAGCGTGCCGTCCTCGCGGTAGCGCCACCGCGGTTCGTCGAGGGCGCGCTGAATCGGGAGGTCGCGGTCGACGAGGTTCGAGACCACCTGTACGTGTCCCTGCGGCTGCATGAACCCGCCCATGACACCGAAGGCGGCCCAGTCGTCTCTCGTCTCGTCGGGCGCGAAATCTAACAGTCCTGGGATGAGGGTGTGAAACGGCTTCTTCGTCGGTTCGAGCCGGTTGGGGTGGGTCGGGTCGAGCGAGAACGACGCACCGCGGTTCTGCAGGGCGATGCCCGTCTCGCCCGCGACGAGCCCCGAGCCGAAGCCCGCAAAGCGGGAGTTGATGTACGAGACGACGTTCCCCTCCCGGTCGGCGACACAGACGAGGACGGTGTCGGCGTCCTCGGCGTTGGTGTCGGGCCGAAAGGAGACGTCGTCGGACGCGTCGGGCCCGATCTCTGCCGCGCGTCGCCGCGCCCACTCGCGGGAGTTCAGCGGAGGAATCTCCGCGAACTCGTCGTCGGTGATATACCGGTGGCCGTCGTGGAACGCGCGTTTGGTGGCCTCGGCGAGCAGGTGGAGCCGTTCGACTCCCGACGCGTCCCGCGCGCCCGCCTCGCTCGCGACGTTCAGCGCCTCCAGCGCGATGAGCCCCTGGTTGTTCGGCGGGAGTTCGTACACCTCACACCCACCGTATCGGGTGGAGACGGGGTCGACGAACTCGGGGGTGAACGACGAGAGGTCGTCCATCGAGAGGAAGCCCCCCGCCGACCGGACCGTCTCGACGATGGCCTCGCCGACGTCGCCCTCGTACACGAGGTCGGCTCCCTGCTCGCCGAGACGTTCGAGCGTGCGACCGAGGCGTGGGAGGGTGACCCACTGCCCCACGTCGGGTGCGCGGCCGTCGAAGAGGTACGTCTCGCGGGCGTTCACCGCCTCGAACACCTCCTCGCCGTGTTCCCACTGGGCGGCGACGACCTCACTCACCGGGTACCCCTCGGTGGCGTATCTGACACTCGGGGCGAGACAGTCGGCCAGCGTCAGTCGCCCGAGCGCCTCGACGGTCGTCTCCCAGCCCCGGGCCGTACCGGGGACGGTGACGGTGTGGGGGCCGCGGAACGGCATCTCGACCTCGTCGTCTCGTGTGCCGTCGTCACCGACCGCCGCTCGAACCGCGTCGAGCGTCGCCGACGCGGGCGCACCGCCGCACGAGCGGAGCGCGCCGACGTCGCCGTCGGCGGTCCGGTACAGCGCGAAGACGTCTCCGCCCAGGCCAGTGCTCGTCGGCTCGACGACGTTCAGGGCCGCGGCGGCCGCGACGGCCGCGTCGAAGGCGTTGCCACCCTCTCGGAGGAGTTCGACGCCGGCTTCGGCGGCGAGCGGTTGGCTGGTCGCGACCACCCCTCGGGAGCCGTAGACGGTCGACCGTCGGGAGGTGAAGCGGTCGAGGTCGGGTGCTGGCATACGGGTCCTTCACGGGTAGGGGTCAAAAAGACCGGACGCTTCGTCGAGGGGCGACCTGTGAGCGTTGGAGACGAAGTACGACCGTGACATCGACCCAGCACCGCGGCGACGACTACCTCCGGCGGCCGAGCGCGCGCACGAACCGCTGAGAGACGGCGCTCGTGACCAGTTCCAGCGAGGCCCGGAAGACGCTCCGGTTGCGAACCCGCGCGAGCACGACCCGGTCGTAGAGGCGTTCGGGCAAGAGTGTGCGACAGGCGAGCAGGAGCCACGCCTGCCCGGTGACGGGGTATCGTGCCTTCGGCGTCGGGGATTCGACCGCCTCGACGACGACGCGGGCGACCCGTTCTGGCGGGACGCCACCGGGGTCGTAGTGGTCGGACACGCGGTCGTACAGGTCGCGGTGTGGCGACTGCTCGTCGTCCAGTCCGGCCTTCGCTCGCTCGTTGAATCCCGTCTTCACCGCCCCGGGTTCGACGAGCACGACGTCGACGTCGTCCTGCTCCGCGCGGAGCGCGTCGAAGACGCCTTCGAGGGCGTGTTTCGTCCCGGCGTAGACGCCGTGCAGTGGGAGCGAGGCGCGACCCAGCACCGAGGAGAGCGTGACGACGCGGCCGTCGTTCGCTCGGAGGACGGGGAGCGCCGTCCGGGTGACCGCGAGCGTCCCGAACACGTTGACGCGGAACTGGTCCTCAACGTCGTCCCAGTCGGCGTCCTCCACCGCGCCGAGTTCGTACGTCGCGGCGCAGTTGACGAGGGCGTCGAGGTCCGTCGGGAGGACCGCACGGACGCGTTCCTCGTCGGTGACGTCGCCGACGTGGGTCTCTACCGTAGCGGGGAGCGACGAGAGGCCGTCGGCGTCGACGTCGAACGCGTGGATGCGGTGGCCGCGTCCGGCGAGGCGGAGCACGGTGGCACGGCCGATTCCGGAGGCGGCACCGGTCACGAACACGGTCGGCATGTCGCCTCCGAAAACGGGGCGGGACAAAGACGTATCGGCTGTCGAGCCCGTCGAGCAGCCCGGTGGTCCGAATCAAGTCGAATCGAATCGAGTCGAGTCTACTCGGTGAGGCCGTAGCCGCGCTTGAACAGCGTGATGTTCAGCCCGACGAGGGCCACGGTGAGCCCCGTGAGGACGACGAGCGAGACGTTCGGGTCGACCTCGCTCTGGCCGAGGAAGCCGAACCGAACCCCGTTCACCATGTACACCATCGGGTTGAGGAGCGAGATGTCGCGGAGAAGCGGCGGGAGTTCGGCAATCGAGTAGAAGACGCCGCCGAAGAACACCAGCGGGCGGACGATGAACTGGTTCATCATCGTCAGGTCGTCCCAGTCGTCGGCCCAGAGGCCGCCGACGATGCCGATAGAGGCGAACAGGAAGGTGATGACGAGGCCGAAGGCGACCAGGTAGAACGGTCTGGCGACGCCGACGCTCGTGAACACCGCGCCGACGACGGCGATGAGGAACCCGACGAGCAGTCCCCGAACGACTCCGGCGACGGTGTAGCCGGCCACCATCGTCGAGTACGAGAGCGGCGAGGTCAACGCCTCCTCGATGTAGCGGTTCCACCGGCCGTGGAAGATAGAGAAGGAGGCGTTCTCGAACGCGTTCGAGATGGCCCCGAGCACCACGAGCCCCGGGAGGATGAAGAGGATGTACGGCACGTCGTTGATACTGTTGATCCGCTGGCCGAGGATGACCCCGAACACCGAGAAGTAGAGGACGTTCGTAATCAGGGGAGGAGCGAAGGTGTTCTTCGGCCGGCGGAGGAAGCGCTCGACCTCACGACGAGCGACCGTCCGGAAGCCGACGGTCGAGACCTGCGAGACGAGCGCGAGGACGACAGAGAGGAGCGACATCTACTCGACCCCTCCCGCGGGAATCGTCTCCTGTGAGTGGGTCATCTCGACGAACACCTCTTCGAGAGAGGTCCGCGAGATGTCGAGGTCGACGATCTCGAAGCCCTTGCGGTCGAGTTCACGGAGGAGGTCGGGCGCGAGCAGGCCGCCCTCACGGGTGGTGACGACGATATCCGAGTCGACGAGTTCGACGGCCTCGACCTGGCCGTTGCCGGCGACGATGTCGGGTACCTCGGTCGGCGGGTTCCGCAGGGTGACGCGGACGCGGTCGGTGCCGCGGTTCATCAGTTCGTCGGGGCTCGCCACCTCGACCACTCGGCCCTCGTCGAGGATGGCCACCTCGTCACAGAGCCGTTCGGCCTCCTCGATGTAGTGTGTGGTGAGGAGGATGGTGGTACCGCGGTCGTTGAGTTCGGTGATGAGCTCCCAGAGGTCGCGTCGGAGCTGGACGTCGACGCCCGCGGTCGGCTCGTCGAGGATGAGCAGGTCCGGCTCCGTCACTAGGGCGCGTGCGAGGACGAAGCGTCGCTTCATGCCGCCGGAGAGCCAGTTGAAGCGCGTGTCGCGCTTCTCCCAGATACCGACCTGCTTCAGTGCGTCCTCGGCGCGCTCTCGGGCCTCGGCGCGGGGAATGCCGTGGTAGCCCGCCTTGTGCACGAGGATGTCGCGGATGGGGAAGAACTGGTCGACGTTGAACTCCTGGGGGGCGAGTCCGATGCAGTCGCGTGCGGCTTGGTAGTCAGTCTCGACGTCGTGGCCGAACACCGCCGCGCGGCCGCCGGTCTTGCGGACGAGGCCCACGAGGATGTTGATGAACGTCGTCTTGCCCGCGCCGTTCGGCCCCAGGAGACCGAAGAAGGAACCCTCGGGAACGGTCAGGTCGACGCCTCTCAGCGCCTTCACGTCGCCGTACTGCTTCTGAAGGTTCTCGACCTCGATGGCAGATGTCACTATGTTCGAACACCGGGGGCGAAGCCGATTAAGGCCGACGACATGATTCGACGGATGAGCGGTGCAAGCGTGTGACGTACGGTTGTGAGGGAGCCGAACGCGCCGGACAGCGAGCCGTCGGCGTGTCGGGCGACTGACCGCCGGAGGCGTGGCTCCTCGGAGAACGATACGAACGACACGAACGAGAGGCTGTTTCGAACAGAGCAAACGCTCTGATGCGGGTCAGACCGGTGAGACTCGACTTTCGTCGGGAGCGTGATAGACAATGACAAACATTTATACACCTAAAATCGTTCTGAATAGTAAAATAGCATTATAGAATATTATCATTATAAATCATAAACTTTATTCGGTGGTGTCGAGTGTCCCGAACTGCCGATGTCGACCGTACACGTATCCAAAGCACCGGACCGCCCCACGACCGAATCGCCCGACCCACCGACGCCACCCACACGACCCTAACATGAGCACGAACCCGGACACGACCCGACGCACCGACGCGCGAACCAACCGCGAAGAACTCGAGACCGAAGCGCCGCTCTGTCCCGACCTGGGACGGAACGGGACCGATTCTACCGCCAGACTCCGCCGTGAACTCCACGCGATGCGCGAGCAACTCGACCGCATCGAGCGTCGCCTGGAGGCCGACCGATGAGCGACGCGCCCCTCGAGCCGACCGAGATGGACTCGGACACGTTCACCCGCGACGTCGACAACCCGATGGCGCGCGAACTCCGCCGGAAGTTCGACGAGCAGACGTACGTGTTCGCCCCCGGGCTCTACCACGCGCTCGACGCCCGACTCGCCGAGATGACGGGCCACGACGCCGCGTACATGTCGGGGTACTCGACCGTGCTGGGCCAGTTCGGCTTCCCCGACCTGGAGATGGTGACGATGACCGAGATGGTCGAGAACGCAAAGCGCATCGTCGAGGCGTGTAACATCCCCGTGATCGCGGACTGCGACACGGGCTACGGTGGCGTCCACAACGTCCGCCGGGCCGTGCGCGAGTACGAGAAGGCCGGCGTCGCCGCGGTTCACATCGAGGACCAGACGTCGCCGAAGCGCTGCGGCCACATCGCGGGCAAGCAGATCGTCTCCCGCGAGGAGGCCCGCTCGCGCTTCGAGGCCGCCGTCGACGCGAAGCAGTCCGAGGACACGGTCGTCATCGCGCGAACCGACGCCTACGGCTCGGCGAACGGCGACTGGGAGGAGCACCTCGAACGCGGGCGTATCTACGCCGACGCCGGGGTCGACCTGGTCTGGCCGGAGATGCCCGACCCCAGCCGGGAGGACGCCATCGACTACGCCGAGACCATCCACGAGACGCATCCCGACCTCGACCTCGCGTTCAACTACTCGTCGTCGTTCGCGTGGTCCCAAGAGGAGGACCCGCTCACGTTCCAGGAACTCGGTGAGATGGGCTACAAGTACATCTTCATCACGCTCTTCGGACTCCACTCGGGTGCCCACGCCGCCTACGAGGACTTCCGCAGGCTCGCGACCGACGCCGAGGAGGCGCAGTTCGACCTCGAAGGGCGCTACCTCGACCACCCGACGGAGTCCCACCACGAACTCTCGTTCGTCTCGCGGTACCAGGACATCGAGATGGAGTTCGACGCCGCGGCGCGCGAGCGCATCGAAGGCTCGGCAGGCTTCTCCGAAGAGCAGAGCGAACCCCTGACCAGCGAGGGCGAGACCGCACCCGGCGCCGAGAGTGACGATGACTGAAGAGGTCACGCTCCGCCGGTCACAGCTCGCCACGCCCGGCAGCGACCCGAAGATGATCGCACGGGCACCGGATTCGGGTGCCGACGAGGCCTTCCTCGACCTCGAAGACAGCGTCGCACCCTCGGAGAAGGTGGCCGCGAGAGACAACGTCATCCAGGGGCTCCGCGAGTACGACTGGTCGGAGACGAAACCCTGCTTCCGCATGAACGGCGTCGAGACCGAGTGGTGGTACGACGACGTCATCGAGGTGGTGCGGGAGGCGGGCGAGTATCTCGACACCATCATGGTGCCGATGTGTCACGACGCCTCCTACGTTCAGACCGTCGACGACCTCCTCACGCAGGTCGAACACAACGCCGGTCTCGAAGTGGGACGAATCGGCCTCCAGTGTCAGATCGAGTCCGCGGCAGGGATGACCAACGTCGCCGAGGTCGCTCGCGCCTCCGACCGCATCGAGTCGCTGGTGTTCGGTCCCGGTGACTACACCGCGAGCGTCGGTGCCGCGGGGCTCACCATCGGCTCGGGCGAGGGCTACCCGGGCCACTACTGGCACTACCAGCTCGCCCGCATCGCCCACGCCGCGAAGGCCGAGGGTCTGCAGGTCGTCGACGGCCCCTACGCGGATATCGACGACGCCGAGGGATTCCGCGACTCCTGTCGACACGCCTCGCTTCTGGGCTGCGACGGCAAGTGGGCCATCCACCCCTCACAGATCGAACCCGCGAACGAGGTGTTCGCCCCGTCTCAGGAAGAAGCCGAGCGCGCCGAGCGCATCGTCACCGAGTACGAGCGGGCGATGGACGCGGGGAAGGGTGCAGTGAGCGTCGACGGCGAGATGGTCGACGAGGCGACGAACAAGATGGCACAGCGCATCGTCGCCCGCGCGCGACGAGCGGGTGTCCTGTCGGGAGGGGCGAGCGCGGACTGAACGCGCCGGTCGGCCGGGGACCGACCCACACACCCGACGCTCGGCTTGGTCACACCCCACGCAGTGCGGTCTGTTTCTCCAGTGCTCCGGAAGACGGCGTGTTACCCGGCGGCGCACAGCTGTGCGACAGGGCCTGCTCGTGACAACAGATTCATCAATCAGAGCCACTGTATTCTGCTACGGAGAAACATGAGCGGCGACTCCCCGGACGACGCTCCGGACGAGCCGTGTTCGTCGTGTCGGCTGTCTACCGAACTGAGAGCCGCGTCGCTCCAGCGTCGACACCTCCTCGTCATCGTCATGACCGCGTTCGCGGGGTCGTCGCTCCGGTTCCCCTACGGCTACGGGTACCAGGACTTCGGCGTCGGCGGATACGGCGAGGACCCCGGCGCCGAGGCCCATCCACGAGTCGATCCGTAAGCGGCCCGGATAGCCGGAGGTTCGGAGCGTCGCGAAACACGCGCACTGCGGTACCCTCATCCAGCATACTTTTGCCCGCCGGTGGCAACGTCGGGTCGTGGTCGCTCTCAGCCCGGGCATCGTCATCGTCTTCGCGCTCGTCCTCGCGGCCCTGGTGCTGTTCGCGACCGAACCGGTGCCGGTGGACGTGACAGCCATCGGGGTGATGGTCACGCTGATGCTCGTCGAACCGGTCTCGGGGTTCTTCGTCGGCATCGGTGTCCTCGACGCCCCCGTTCCGATGGTCTCTCCCGAGGAGGGGCTGTCGGGGTTCGCCAACGCCGCGACGCTCACGGTGCTGGCGATGTTCATCCTGAGCGAAGGCGTCCAGCGGACGGGAATCGTCCAGAAGCTGGGCGCGTTCATCTCGCGGTACACCGCCGACAGCGAGAGTCGCCAACTCGGGGCGACCATCGGCGTCGTCGGTCCCATCTCGGGATTCATCAACAACACCGCCGCCGTCGCCATCCTCCTCCCCATGGTGACCGACCTGGCCGAGCGCGGGGGGACCTCCCCTTCGAAGCTCCTCTTGCCGCTCTCGTACGCGTCGATGTTCGGCGGGATGCTCACCCTCATCGGCACCTCGACGAACATCCTCGCCTCGGAACTGTCCGACAGGCTGCTCGGACACCCGTTCGGGATGTTCGAGTTCACCCAGCTGGGAATCGTCGTGAGCCTCGTCGGCACGGTCTACCTCCTCACGGTCGGTCGCGTCCTGACCCCCGAGCGCATCAAACCACGTGTCGACCTCACCGAGGAGTTCGAGATGGCCGACTACCTGACCGAGGTGCGGGTGCGTGAGGACTCACCGCTCGTGGGCATGCGGGTGTCGGAGGCGCTCGTGGAGACGGACTTCGACGTCGACCTCTTGCAGTTGATTCGCCACAACCAGGTGTTCCTCGAACCGCTCGGTCCGAAGGAGATACAGGTCGGCGACGTGTTCGCCCTGCGGACCGACCGCGACACCCTCGTCGGCTTCCTCGACGCGGAAGGGCTCGACGTCGTGCCGGTCACCGTGGACGAAGCCGAACTCGAAGCCGCCGGCGAGGGGCAGAACCTCGTCGAGGTGGTCATCGCGCCCGGGTCGTCGCTCGTCGGCGAGTCGCTCTCGAGTTCGCGGTTCCGTCAGCGCTACGACGCGACGGTCCTCGCGCTCCGCCGCGGTGGCGAACTCGTCCGCAAGCGCCTCGACAGCGTCCAGTTCCGCGTCGGGGACACCCTGCTGGTGCAGGCCGCGACCGAGAGTATCGAGCGGATGGACCAGAACCGCGACTTCATCGTCGCCCAGGAGGTCGAACGTCACGACTTCCGCGCGTCGAAGATTCCCGTCGCCGTCGGAATCGTCGCCGTCGTCGTCGCGCTCGCGGCGATAGATTTCGTCCCTATCGTCGTGAGCGCGCTCGCCGGCGCGGTGGCGATGGTTGCGACCCGCTGTCTGCGCCCCACCGAGATATACGACGCCGTCCAGTGGGACGTCATCTTCCTCCTCGCGGGTGTCATCCCGCTGGGCATCGCCATGGAGCGGACGGGGGCTGCGGGCCTCCTCGCCGACTTCGTCGTCACGAGTGCGACCCTCCTGCCGCTGGTCGGCGTGCTCGCGCTCTTTTACGTCGTGACGGCGCTTCTGACGAACGTCATCTCGAACAACGCGAGCGTCGTCCTGATGATCCCCGTCGCCGTCGAGGCCGCGACGGCGCTCGGCGCGAACGCGTTCTCGTTCGTGCTCGCCGTCACCTTCGCGGCGTCCACCGCGTTCATGACCCCGGTGGGGTATCAGACGAACCTGTTCGTCTACGGGCCCGGCGGCTACCGGTTCACCGACTACATCCGTGTCGGCGGCCCGATGCAACTGCTGTTCGCCGCGACGACGACCCTCGGTATCGTGTTCTTCTTCGGCCTGTGAGCGACCCGTGCCGCGCCACCGCGGCCGCTAGTCGCTCCGGGGAGTGGCGTCGTCCGTTCCGTCGTCGGCTTGCACCCGCGAGAGTCGCATCGCGTTGCCCGTGACGCCGACAGTCATACCCGCGTCGCCCGCCAGTACCGCGAGCCAGATCGGGACGAGCTGGAACGGCACGGCGAGGGCGAGACCGGCCTTGACGGCGAGGCTGGCCACGATGTTCTGTCGGATGACGCGGTTCGCGTCGCCCGCGAGGTCGTAGAGGTACGGCAGCTTCGAGAGGTCGTCACCCATCAGGGCCACGTCGGCCGTCTCCAGCGCCGTGTCGGTGCCCGCGGCACCCATCGCCACGCCGACCGTCGCGGTCGCCATCGCCGGCGCGTCGTTGATGCCGTCGCCGACCATCGCGACGCCGCCGTCGTACTCGGCGACGAGTTCCTCCACGGCCGCGACCTTGTCGTCGGGGAGCAGTTCGGCGCGGTAGTCGTCGACACCGACCTGGTGGGCGATGGCGCGGGCCGTGCGCTCGTTGTCGCCGGTGAGCATGACCGTCCGCTCGACGCCGAGTTCTCGGAGCCGTTCGACGGCCCATCTCGCTTCGGGGCGGACCTCGTCCGCGACGGCGATGAGGCCCTCGAGTTCGTCGTCGGTCCCGACGAGGACGACGGTCTTTCCCTCCGACTGGAGGGCGGGGACGGTCTCGGAGAGGAGGTCCAGACAGTCGTGGCGCTCACAGAGCTGCGTACTCGTCTGTGTGACGACGCCACCGTCGGTCGTCGCGTGGACGTGTGAGAGGTCAAAGCCGAGTTCCTCGAACAGCCCGGGCTTGCCAGCGTAGTGAGGGGTGCCGTCGAGCGTGGCGCGCACGCCCTTGCCGGTGATGCTCTCGAACGCCGTCACCTCGCGGCCACCGACGTCGCCCTCTTCGGCCCGCCCCACGATGGCCGTGCCGATGGGGTGCTCGCTCCGCTTCTCCAGCCCGCGAGCACACCGGAGCACGTCCGCTTCGGTGTTCCCGTTGAGCGGGACGACGTCCGTCACGGTGAGTTCTCCCTTGGTGAGCGTCCCGGTCTTGTCGAACGCGACGGCCTCGACCGCGCCCATCGCCTCCAGATGCGTCCCGCCTTTGATGAGGACGCCGTTCTTCGCGGCGCTCGTGACGCCCGAGACGACGGAGACGGGCGTCGAGATGACGAAGGCACACGGACAGGCGAGCACGAGGAGCGTCAGGCCGTTGACCACCGCCTGCGGCCACGTCGTCCCGAGGACGAACGGCCCCCCGACGGTGACCAGGACGGCGAACCCGACGACGACGGGTGTGTAGAAGGCGGCGAACCGCTCGACGAACTGCTCGCGTTCGGTCCGGTTCGACTGGGCGTCCTCGACCATGGAGACGATGCGCGAGAGCGTGTCGTCGCCGGCGGCGGAGGTGACGCTGAACTCGAGGTACCCCTCCTCGTTGATCGTCCCGGCGTACACCTCGTCGCCGACCGTCTTGTCGACGGGCACGCTCTCGCCCGTGATGGGGGCCTGGTTGACGGCGCTGTCGCCGGCGACGACCTCGCCGTCCATCGGGACCTTCTCGCCGGGCCTGACGACGACCACGTCGCCGACGGCGACGTCTTCGACGGGGACGGTCTCGGCTCGGTCGCCTCGTCTGACCGTCGCCACGTCGGGCGAGAGGTCCATCAGTTCCTGCAGGGAGTCGCGGGCGCGGTCCATCGACGCGCGTTCGAGCAGTTCGGCGACGCTGAACAGCACGGCGAGGGTCGCGGCCTCGAAGTACAGCGCCTCGCCGAACGCGAGGCTGGCCGCCAGCGCTCCGAGAATCGCGACGGACATCAGGAAGTCGATGTCGAGGTTCAGGTTCCGCGCCGAGTAGTAGCCGTTCCGAACGATAGCCTGCCCGCTGACCGCGACGGCGGCGAGAAAGAGGACGTCGGCGACGAACAACGGCTCGCCGACGACGCTCGCGACCGGGGCGTTCACACCGGTCACCAGGAACTCCAAGAGCAGGCCGACGGCGAGGAAGACGCCGCCGACACCCGTCTTGACCGCCCGGCGACTCCGCCACGCGCTCTCGTTCGCGTCGTCGCTGGCGTCGTGGCCGTCGGACGTGCCGCCGTCGCGTTCGGTCACCTCGTACCCCGCACCCTCGATCGCGCCGACGAGGTCCGTATCGCTCGCGGCCGCGGAATCGTACCGCACCACGACGCGACCGGTGGTCGGCTGCGTCTCGTAGGACCTGACGCCGTCGACCCGGCGCAGGCTGCTCTCGACCTTTCCGGCACACGACGCACAGTCCATCCCCGGCACCGAGAGGCTGACTTCGGCGTCCTCGGGCCCGGCTGCGATGGACTCGGCGTGGTTCCCGTCGTCGGGGGTCTCCGACGACGGGTTCCCGTCCTCGTGCCGACGCGTCTCGGACGATTCCATTGGTGAATCGTACTGTCCGCGGTCGTATTAACTTGGCTGCTACAAAAGCGGTCCTGCTCGATAATTTCTAGTATGTTATCGGTACTCAGTTAATAACTCGCGGGAGCGGACACGTGATTGCACGGCGAGCAGGATGAAGCGACGACGAAGACATGCACTCGGGTCACCCGGATTCGAACCGGGGCCAAATCGTGTCGGTCGTCTTGCAGGGCTCGACTCCGCTCCTGCGGTTTTTCCACAAGTTTTTGCGAGGGAGCGAAGCGACCGAGCAGAAAGTAGAGTGGGACCGCCCGGATTCGAACCGGGGTCACGGGCACCCAAGGCCCGAAGTATACCAGGCTAACCCACGGTCCCGTACTCGATAGTGGACGAGCGGGCCGGTAAAACGTTTCGTTGCGCGGCGCTCGGTGAGTCGACACGGCGGACCACCCGAACCGTCGTCGCGAAGCGTGGAACCGATAAAGAGAGAGAAAGCGGCCGACGCAGACGCCGACACTCACGCTGACACTCGTAGCGACGCACGAACGCGTCGACAGCGAGGCAGCGGAGGCGACGACGGCAGTGGTGTGAGGTCGGAGCGCGACCGCGTCGCCCGACAGCTCAGGCGGGCGGCGACGTGAGGACGAGGTCGCCCGTCTCGACCATCGATTCGAGCGGGTTGTCCTCGATGTCGAGCGGCAGGTCGACGCGGCCACGGCGGCGCGCGGACTCCCAGCTGGCGAAGATGAGCTCCTCGGCCGCGAGCGCGTGCCTCGCCGAGAGCTCCGATTCGGTGCCCTCGCGAAGGGCCGCGACGAGTTCCTCGATTGCCCGCGCCTCGTAGCTCGTCGTCGAGAGCTGGTCGGTCAGTTTCGACGAGAGCGTCGCAGGGAGCCGACTCGCCACGGTCGTCAGGCCCGACCGCATCCGGCCGGGAACGGGCTTGTGGACGGTGTCGAGCCCGGTGTCGACGACGGTCCAGTCCGCGCCGTCGACGCGGTACCGGAGTTCGGCCTCGTCGGTGCCGAGTTCGATGACCCCCTTCGAGCCGACGACGCGGAGCTGACAGCCGACGAAGTCGGCGGCACGGCCCGTCGACGCGAGGCCGTCGACCCCGTTGGCGTAGCGCCACTGCGAGATGGCCTGGTTCTCGTTGTGCGTCCCGAAGAGGACGTTCTCCTCGGTGTAGTCGATGTTGGCGAGGACCCACTCGACGGGCGACCCGTCGTTGAGGTAGTTGCAGATGTCGAAGAAGTGCGTCCCCATGTCGTAGAGCGTCTCCGCACCGAACTCCACCCGTTCGACGTCGCCGATGCGACCCTCGGAGACGAGCGTCTTCGCCTGTCGGACCGGCTTGCCGAAGCGCTTCTGGTGGTTGATGGTCAGCTGGACGCCCTCGGCGTCACAGACGCGAGCCATCTCCTGCGCGTCACCCCAGGTGAGCGCCATGGGCTTCTCGCAGTGGATGGCCGTCACCACGCCGCTCTTCGCCGTGCCGATGACGAGCGGTGCGTGGACGGACGGGGGAGTACAGATGCTCACGATGTCGGGGCGGGTCTCCGAGAGCATCTCCTCGTAGTCGGTGTAGACGTGCTCGAGCGGGATGTCGTGGGTTCGGGCGAACGCCTCGGCGTTCTCCCGGACGATGTCCGCACAGGCGACGAGTTCACAGTCGTCGAGGCGCTGGTAGCCAGGGGCGTGGCGGTACGCCATCGCGAACCCGTCGGTACTCGGGTTCTTCGGGTCGGGACCGGTGCCGATGAACGCGACAGTGTAGGTCATGGTACCCGCAGTACACCGGACGGACACATAAACAAGCAGTCACTAACGGGGGGCGTGCGGACCGGCACCCGCACGCTACCGGGGTGTTAGTCCCGGCCTGACGAGAGCGGGGAGATACCCTCGGACGAGTCGCGGAGGGACGCGGACGCCGACGGAGTCGAGTGGTCGCTCGGGTGTCGCTGCTCGGGGATGTCGACGAGTCCGAGCAACTGGGCGGTGAGCCGACGGACGCGACCGAACGTGAGGACGAGCATCGCGACCGTCTCGATCGGTTGGCGGCGGAGCACGTCCGTCGGCAGACACTTCCGGAGACGGGTGGAGAGGGGAACGTCGTCGACGACCCACCAGTCGGCGTCGGCTTTTCCGTGGCGGTACGACTTCTCCCAGTACTGCCGAACCGAGAACGCGTAGTAGTGCTCGACGACCATGCTGGGCTCGTACCAGATGTCGAACTGCTCGCTGATTCGACGGCCGAGTTCCGTCTCCTCGTGCCCGTGGAAGAACGTCTCGTTGAACCCGCCGACGGCGTCGAGAACCGACTTCCGCATCGCCATGTTACAGCCGACGATGAGGTCGGTGTGCTTCCCCTCGTCACCCTGGTCGTACCACGGCAACTGTTTGTACGTGATGACGGCGTCGTCGGGCTGGAACACCCGGCCCGCGACCACGTCGTGTTCGTCGAGCGCATCACTCACCGCCTGGAGGTAGCCCGGACGCGGCATCGAGTCGTCGTCGAGGAACACGAGTTTCTCGGCGTTCGCTCGCTTGATGGCCTCGTTCCGCGCTTTGGACGCGCCGGGGTCGGAGCGAATCACGACCTCGTAGTCGTCGAAGTCCTGCGTCTCGAGATAGCGGAGGCAGTCGATCTCCGACGCCGGTTTGATCGTTGGGATGATGATGCTTAGCTCGACCATGAGACAGATGCCTGTTACTTCACGATACGCTGTTCGACCCGATATACCTTTCTGCGTGATGAAACGTCTCTCGCTGCGCCCACAGCGGACGGCGGTCGCCCCGAACGTTCAAATACGACCGGGCGGCCTCCCGTCCGTAGATGCCGACCTTCACCGAGGTGTCGCAGGCGGCGTACTGTCCCCGGCAACTGTACTACGCGCGTCGAGACGGCGACGACGGCCCCGACCCCCAAGACCGCCGCCGACAGCGACTCGCGTTCGAGTACGACGAACTCCGTGACGCCAGTGATGCGCAGTTGCGCGACCTGCCAATCGCCCACTCGCCGGGCGCGTATCGGGCGGCGCTGGACCGACTGGCCGAGCGTGACGACTGGGCGGCGCTCTGTCGGCCGACCGCGACGGACGTCTTTCTCACCGGCAAGGACTGTCGCGGCCGCGTCCACAAACTGCTCGACACCGCCGACGGAACGGTGCCGACGTTCGTCTCACCCGGAACGCCGCCCGAACGAGGCGTCTGGGAGCCACAACAGGTGCGGGCGGTCGCCGCGGCGAAGGCGCTGTCTTGGGAGCGCGAGACGGCGACACCGCACGCACTCGTCGAGTACCCCACACACGGCGTCGTCCGAACCGTCAGGCTGACCACGCGGGCGAAGGCGGCGTACCGACGAGCGCTCCGTGCGGTGCGGTCGCTCGACGGGCCACCGCCGCGACTGCGCGATTCCGCTCGCTGTCGCGCCTGTTCGTACCGGGACCGCTGTGGGGTCCGAACGCGCTCGATGCGGTCACTTCTCGGCCGGTGACTACTCACCGCCCTCACCCGCTTCGGCCTCGTGTTCCTCGATGGATTCCCAGATCGTACACCAGTCCTCGGGGTCGACGTAGCCTTCGACCTTCGCGCAGGCCCCGAAGCCGTCGCCGTTCACGTCGGGGATGTACTCCGCGCAGTTCCCGCAGTTCTGGTCGGGCCCCGCGTACTCGCTCTCGTCGGCCTCGGCGAACCGGACCGCCTCCTTCGTCCGCAGGTTCTCCGGGTCGCGTCGTTCGCCGGCCTGTGAGCGCGCCGTTCGGTACACCTCGGGCACCGGTCCGTGGACGAACTCCTCCATCGACACGCCCGGTGGGGGTGCCTCTTCGGGTTCCCCTCCCGTCCCGTCTTCGCTTCGGGTGTCGGCCATCTCGGCCGGTGTCGGCGTCGGCGTCGACTCACTCTCACCACCGGTCCCGCCGGTACAACCAGCGAGGCTACCGAGACCGATCGCACCGAGAAGCGTTACGAACCGCCGTTTCTGCCTGTCGACTCCCCCCATGCTATCAGCTAGCATGTCGAGAGATATAAATGAACTCGACGGGAGCCGGGAGGTGAGAACCGGAGGGGCGGGGTCGGGAGACGAGAGCCGCGACGCGCGTTCGGCGGCACCGCCGCGCTTGAATCAGGCGGTCACGCCGTCACAGTGGCACACCGTCAGGTCGTCGCGTCGGTGTGTTCGGCCAGCCACGCCGTCACGGCGTCGGCGTGAGCGCCGCGGCGGTGGACGACGCCACGACCGGGGTCGACGACAGTGCTCTCCGAGCCGAGCGTCTCTCCCCCGTCGAGGACGACGGCGCAGGCGTCCCGGATGTCGGAGGCGAGGTCGGCGACCCGGCGGACGCTCCCGCTCCCCGAGACGTTGGCGCTCGTGGCCGTCACCGGCAGCGGCTTCGCGGCCCGGTAGAACGCGAGCGCGACCTCGTGGTCCGGGATGCGGAGGCCGACGCGGTCGCGACCGGCGGTGAGTTCGTCGGGGAGGGCGGGGTCGACCTCAACGACCACGGTCACGGGACCGGGAAGGAACGCCTCGATGAAGCGTTCGTCGAGCGCAGTGAGCCGCGTGTACCGTCGGGCGGTCTCGACGTCGGGGACGCCGAGCGAGAGCGGTTTGTCACGGCTGCGGCCCTTACAGGCGAAGACACGTTCGACCGCCGCCGCGCTAGACGCGTCCGCACCGAGCCCGTACACCGTCTCCGTCGGGTAGACGACCAGTTCGTCGTCGGCGATGGCTGCGGCTGCGGCCGCGAGCTGGTCGGCAGTGGGGGTGGGGCTGTCGGTAGTCACGTGTGCTGGTGGTCAGGCGAGGTCCGCGATGGCCGCTTCGACCTCGTCGTAGTCGGGGAAGTCGGGCCACTCGCTCGCGACCCACGCGTACTGTATCGTGCGGTCGCCGTCGATGAGGAACACGGCCGGCCGCGGCTCTTCGATGCCGGTCATTCCGTCCATCGGATTGGGGATGCCGTACTCCCGGGCGACGCCGTTCGCGGGGTCCGAGAAGAGGCGGTAGTCCATCTCCCGCTCGGCGATGAACGTCTTGTGCTCGTAGGGCGTGGAGATGGAGACGCCGACGACGGTGAGCGAGTCGCCCCACTGGCGGTCGCGAATCTCGTTCCACATGTACGTCGCCGGGAAGGCACCGTCCATCGTCGAGAAGACGAGACAGACCGGACCCTCGGCGGTGAGGTCGGCGAGAGAGACGTCCTCCCAGTACTCCTCGGTCACGAGCGGACGGGTGAAGTCGGGGGCGGTGTCGCCAACGTCGACGTGGTCCGCCTCGTGGAGTTCGACGACATCGAAGTCGACCATCTACGACCCCTCCCCGTAAGTCTTCTCGAGGTAGTCGACGATGTTGGCCGACTCGGACATCGTCACGCCCGTCGTGTCGTCGACGAGGGCCGGGACGGTCCGCTTGCCCGAGACACGCTTGACGACGTCGCGGTCCCCGTGCATCGGCTCGACGAATCGGGAGGTGTACTCGAGGCCGTACTCGTCGAGTTTCCGGACGACGCGCTCACAGTACGGACACGCCTGGAGTCGGTACAGCGTGATGGCCGAATCGGTCATACGTGACCGTTGGGGAGTGTTCGGCCTAAGCGTGTCGCAACGTGACGACGTGGTCGTGGATGGACAACTCTTAATTCCGCGCCCCGACAATCTCTGGTGTTATATGGGTTTGCCGCTGCAATCGATGGCCACAGTCACACAGACTACCGCCGGCCAGGTCACCGAGGCGTTACCGATAACCGACACGACAGTGACCATCGGCGGGGCCATCGCGATCGTCTTCCTCATCGGCCTCTCCGCGTTCTTCTCCTCCTCGGAGATCGCGATGTTCTCGCTCGCGAAACACCGGGTCGACAACATGGTCGAGGAGGGCGTGCCGGGGGCGGCGACGGTCAAAGAGCTGAAAGACGACCCCCACCGGTTGCTCGTGACGATCCTCGTCGGCAACAACCTGGTCAACATCGCGATGACCTCCATCGCGACGGGACTGCTCGCCGTCCTCCTCGACAACCAGGGGCTTGCCGTCATCGCCTCGACGTTCGGCATCACCGCCTTGGTGCTCCTCTTCGGCGAGTCCGCACCGAAGTCGTACGCGGTCGAGAACACCGAGTCGTGGGCGCTGCGCATCGCCCGGCCGTTGAAGCTCTCGGAGTACGTGCTCTTCCCGCTCATCGTCGTCTTCGACTATCTCACGCGGGTCATCAACCGCGTGACGGGGGGGCGCTCCGCGATAGAGACGACGTACGTCACCCGCGACGAGATTCAGAACATGATCGAGACCGGCGAGCGCGAGGGCGTCATCGAGGAGGACGAACGCGAGATGCTCGACCGCATCTTCCGCTTCAACAACACCATCGCCAAGGAGGTGATGACGCCCCGACTCGACATGACAGCCGTCCCGAAGGGCGCGACGCTCGACGAGGCCATCGAGACGTGCGTCCAGTCCGACCACGAGCGCGTGCCGGTCTACGACGGCAACCTCGACAACGTCATCGGCATCGTCAACATCCGCGACCTCGTCCGCGAGAAACACTACGGCGAGGGGACGGCGAGCCTCACCGACCTCGTCCAGCCGACGCTGCACGTCCCCGAGTCGAAGAACGTCGACGAACTCCTCCAAGAGATACAGAACGAACGGATGCAGATGGTCGTCGTCATCGACGAGTTCGGGACGACGGAGGGGCTCATCACCATGGAGGACATGGTCGAGGAGATCGTCGGCGACATCCTCGAGAGCGACGAGGAAGAGTCGTTCGAGTTCCTCGAGGACGGCGACTGCCTCGTCCGCGGCGAGGTGAACATCGACGAGGTCAACGACGTGCTCGACCTCGAACTACCCGAGGGCGAGGAGTTCGAGACGCTTGCGGGCTTCATCTTCAACCGCGCCGGCCGCCTCGTCGAGGAGGGAGAAGAGATCGCCTACGAGAACGTCCTCATCCGCATCGAACAGGTCGACAACACCCGCATCATGAAGGCGCGCCTCTCCACGCGTCCGGTCGAAGCGGCCGACGAGGACGCCGACGAGACAGAGGCGGAAGTCGAGGGGTAGCGCGACCGCCCGGACACGAACGCTTTTGCCAGCGTGTCGAGAGCCACAGAACCGATGTCCGAGCCCTCTCCCGTCGACGGCGTCGACCGCGACTCGCTCTTGATGATCGTCGCCGCCGTGGCGCTCCTCGTCGTCTTCCTCTACAGCGTCCTCGTCGTCCAGCAACTCCTCGCAGTCGTCGCGCTCTCCCTGTGGGGGTTCGTCGTCTACCTCGCGTGGCGGTTCGTCCGCGCGCACGAGCGACTCGCCGACGCGGCCGACCGACTCGCCAGCGACGCCACCGCGGCCGAGAACTCTTTCGAGTCACCCGAGGAGTAGGAGGTCGACAGCGGTGAACACGCCGTACGAGAGACCGAACGCGAGCGCGAGCGACCCGAGCCACGCGAGGACGGTGTAACCCATCTTCGCGGCGCTGACGCCGCCGCCACCCTCGCTCGCGGCGGCGTAGCCCGAGCCGATGATGGCGCTGACGATAATCTCGTTGAACGAGACCGGAATCCCGAACGCCACCGCGGTCTGGGCGATGGCGAACGAGGGAATCATCGCCGCGATGGAGCGCCGCGGGCCCAGCGAGGAGTAGTCCTGCGCGAGCGCCTTTATCATCCGCGGCGCACCCGTCCACGACCCGACGAGGAGGCCCAGCCCGCCGCCGGCCAGGACGGCCGGGAGCGGAACCGAGAAGTCGCTCAACAGGGGAACGAGCGGCCCGATGGCGAGGCCGACCTGCGACCCGCCAGCCGAGAAGGCGACGAGCGCGCCGAGGACGAGGAGGAAACGCTGCTGACCGCGCGCCTGGTCGTCGGCCATCTCGCGGGCGAGCGCGAGGGAGACGAGGACGGAGAGGACGAGCGTGAAGACGAGTCGGGCGACGAGCGGCCCTGTCGGGAGGAGTCCCGCACCCGCGAGGGTGCCGGCGATGGAGCCGCTCCCGTCGGGCCCGGGGAGCACGGCGAACTCGATGTTGGTGACGATGGCACCGACCACCCCCGCGAGGATCGGGACGGCGAGGCGCTCGGGGATGCGTTCGTTTCGGAGCGCTCTGGCGGTCGAGTAAGCGATGCCGCCGCCGACGAAGGGCGTGAGCACCCAGAGCGCCCCGATCTCCTGGTACTTCCCCCAGGCGGGGTCGCCGCCGAGCGCGAGACCCGCGCCGACGACGGCCCCGGTGACCGTGAACGCCGTGGCGATGGGGTAGCCCGCGAAGACCCCGAGCGCGACGAGCGTGGCGGCGACGAGGAGCGCGACGATGACGGCTGGGGCGGTGAGCGTCGCGCCAGCGACGAGTTCGGTACCGACCGCCTCGGTGACGTTCGCGCCCTGGAGGACCGCACCGAGGAAGCCGAGCATGCCGACGACGAATCCGGCGCGCATCACGGAGATGGCATTGGCGCCGACGGCCGCGGCGAACGGCGTCGACCCCGACGACCCCGCGCCGATAGCCCACGCCATGAACAGGGAGGCGAGGGCGGCGACGGCGAAGGTCCCGAGGGTCGCTGCGGTGACCATCCGGACTACTTCCCGCGGTAGGCGTCTTCGTACCCGTCGCGGAGGTTCATCAGCGTCCGCCGAACGTAGAGATACGCGAAGAACACGATCAGGAGAAGGCCGACAACGAGCACGAGCAGGATGGGGTCACCCGTGAGCGTGTCGACGACTCCAGTCGCGGGTGCGACAGGGAGCATGTACCGCGGTACCGGTGGCGCGGGTAAAGCCGTTTCGGGGTCGCGATGGCGAAGTGAGAACACTCATACGTCGCGGGCGGGAACACGAGCGGCGATGGCCGGTCTCCTGCCCTCCAAGCCCGACATCGACCCGAACGAGGAACCCCGGGTCGTCGGCCTCGACTCCGACGACGCGGACGAACTCATCGACGCCCTGTCGTCGTCGACAACGCGCGCGGTCCTCGCTGCCCTCCACGAGGAACCCGCGTCGGCGTCGGAGGTAGCCAGCCGGGTCGACACCTCGCTCCAGAACGTCCAGTACCACCTCCGGAAACTCGAGGACGCCGGTCTCGTCGAGGTGGGTGACACGGTCTACTCCGAGAAGGGTCGAGAGATGAACGTCTACGTCCCCGCCGACCGCGCGCTCGTCGTCGTCGCCGGCCGACAGGAGGAGACGACGGGGCTGAAGGCCGCCCTCGCGCGCCTCCTGGGTGGGGTGGGCGTCCTCGGCCTCGCCAGCGTCGTCGTCGACCGACTCGCGCGGGAGGGGCGCTCTGTGGGCTTCGGGACGAGTGCCGGGGGAGCGGAGGGTGGAGGTGCCGACGGCGGGGGCGCACCGTCGACGACGGGAGCGGGAGACGGCAGTGTGAGCGGCGGCGGTGCGGCGGCCCCGACACCCGAACAGACGGCGACCGAGGTCGCGACCGAAACCACGACGAGAACGGCAGTCGAGACCACGACGGGGGGAGGCGGGTTCCAGATCGCCGAGGCGACGACGACCGCGACGGGCCCGACAGAGGCCACGGCGGTGGCCGACACGACCGCCGCGATGACGGCGACACCCGCGCCGACGGCGACGCAGACGGCGACGCCCGTCGCGACGGCGCTGCCGGAGACGACGCCGACGGGAACCGCGACACCGGTTCCGACGCCGGTCGCCGACGCGACCGTCGAGGCGACCGCTGCCGCCACGGCGGCGCAACCGGGCGTGCTCGGGGGTGCCGCGGCCTCTCCGGGCCTGCTCTTCTTCCTCGGCGGGACGACGGTCCTGCTCGGTGGGTTCGTGTTCTGGCTGGTCCGCCGGTGAGGGTCGCACGGGACGCCGACGGGCGTGCGAAGTGCTACCAGTCCGAAAGGTAAAACCGGTCTTTGACTCTTAGATGCCCTCTTGAGCCAGAACGTCCTACACGAGAGTGCGCCCGGTTCGGTCCCCGCTGATGCCAGTCTGCCCTCCCCACTCCCGTGACGACCGGCCGGGTGCGGGCTCCTGTTTCTTCCCTCCTCAGACGACGTGCTCTTCGAACACCTCACCCTCTGGTGTCACCAGCCGACAGCGAAGTCCGTCCGGGACGGGTTCGAGTTCGGCGTGACCGGGTCGGTTGCCACGGGGCTGGGCGTGGCTGCCGGGGTTGAGCAGCGTCACCGGCCCCGAGACGTCGAGCGTCGGTCGGTGTGAGTGACCGAACAGGACCACGTCGGCGCCGCGCTCGCGGCCGAACAGCGACAGCGCCGTCGGTCCGCCCTCGCGGGTGTGAGTGACCGCGAAGCGGCGACCCTGGTACTCGAGGGTTCGCGCGACAGGGAGGCGGTCGCGGATGGCCGCGCTGTCGGTGTTACCGTAGACACCGTGGAGTTCGCTCGCGACCTCGTGGAAGGCGTCGAGGACGGGCTCGCGGTTGAAGTCGCCCGCGTGGACGACCACGTCGGCCTCGCGGACGGCCTCGAGCGTCCGTCCGGTGAGTTTGTGACCCGAGCGCGAGTGGGTGTCGGAGACGACGACGAGCATGGTCGAGCTAAGAGCGAGGGCTACAGGAAGCTACCGCCTCGCACCAAGGGTATAACGCGGGTCGGCGTCATCCGGGTGTATGGGTAGTAGCACCTCCGTCGTCCTCGCCGCCCTCGTCGCGAACGGTGCCATCGCGATCATGAAGTTCGGCGGCTTCCTCCTCACGGGGAGTCCGTCGATGCTCTCGGAGACGTACCACTCCATCTCCGACACCGGCAACCAGGTCTTCTTGCTCATCGGCATCCGCTACAGCGGCCAAGCGGCCGACCGCGGCCACCCGTTCGGCTACGGCAAGGCACAGTTCTTCTACGCCTTTCTCGTCTCCGTCCTGCTGTTCGGCATCGCGGGGTGGGAGTCGTTGAAACACGGGTACGACGCCGTCCTCCACCCGGCCCACGGCGGCGGTGGTTCGACCTTCACGCTGTTCGGGACGAGCGTCGACCCCTTCTTCGTGAACGTCGTCGTGCTCCTGGGCGCCATCGGCTTCGAGACGTACGCGTTCGTCAAGGCAAACGCCGAACTCCAGCGACAGATCACGGAGTACGGGTGGTCGGGCATCGTCGAGGCGTTCAAGCGGACGAGCGACGTCACGACCCTGACGGCCTTCACCGAGGACGCCATCGCACTCGGCGGGGCCACCATCGCCCTCGTCGGCATCGTCCTCACGCGAGTGACGGGGAACCCGCTCTACGACTCGGTCTCGGCGGTGGTCATCGGGCTCCTCCTGATGGGCTTCGCGCTCGCGCTGGGGTGGGAGAACAAGCGGCTGCTCATCGGCGAGTCGCTCCCGGACGAGGTCGAAGAGCGGCTCCGCGAGGCGATTCGCGGTCACGACGGGGTGGTCCACGTCGACCGCCTCCGAACGGTGTTCTTCGGCCCGCAGAACGCCCTCGTCACCGCCGACGTGAGCTTCGCGGCCGGCAACGACACCCACGACCTCGACGACGACATCGTTGCCATCGAGGAGAAGCTCAGACGCGTCGACGACCGAGTCGGGATGGTCTACATCGAGCCAGAGGTGTGAGCAGTCGGCTCTACGGGTCAGTCGTCTCACGTACGGGACGCTGTGACACGTACCCACAGAGAGAGGACAGAACACTATCGTACGGTCTGATGTCTCGGTTCGTATTTTGGGACGTCACAGCCGTATAGAGACTATATGTGAAAAAATAAAAAATGATAGTCAGAAATAAGTTTAACATCTGTAACCACTCTGTGTGAGAGATTCACAACAGCGTACACGGTTCGGACGCCGGGCGTTTCTCGGCCTCTCCGGGAGCACCGCACTCGCACTACTGGGCGCACCGGCAACGGCGAAGACCGACGGGACGGCGACAGATGGACGGACTGTCCACCAGGTCGAGGGAGGGGCGGTCCCGCAGCACGGGGGCGTTCGTCTCGAGGCAATCGGCCGATACGAGTCGGGACTGTTCGACGAGGGCGGAGCCGAGATTGTCGACTACCACCCGCCCACCCAGCGACTGTTCGTGATCAACTCGGACCTCGGCGGCGTCGACGTGCTCGACGTCTCGGATCCGACCGACCCGACAAAGCTCGCCGCGCTCGACGTGGCGGGGGAACTCGCGGGCGTGAGCAGCGCGAACAGCGTCTCGGCGTCCACGGCCACCGTCGCCGTCGCGATCGAGGCTGAGAACGCACAGGAGCCGGGACAGGTCGGCTTCTACGACCCCGAAACGCTCGATCTCCTTGGGACGGCCACGGTCGGGCCGCTGCCCGACAAGGTGACGTTCACCCCCGACGGACAGAAGGCGCTCGTCGCCAACGAGGGTGAGCCGAACGAGGAGTACACCGTCGATCCCCGGGGGTCGGTCAGTGTCGTCGACATCTCTGCGGGCGCGGACGCAGCGACCGTCAGCACGGCTGGCTTCGCCCAGTTCGACGGTATGGAAGGGGAACTGCGAGACCGAGGAATCAGGATCTTCGGGCCGGGTGCGAGCGCCTCACAGGACTTCGAGCCGGAGTACGTCACTGTGAGCGACGACTCGACGACCGCGTGGGTCTCGCTGCAGGAGAACAACGCCATCGCCGAGATCGACATCGAGAGCGCAACTGTCACGAAGCTGCTTCCGCTGGGTTTCAAAGACTACAGTCTCGCGGGGAACGAACTCGACGCCAGTAACGAGGACGGTGGGGTCAACATCCGGAACTGGCCGATCAACGGCATCCTTCAGCCCGACGCGATTGGCTCGTACAGCGTCGGTGACGAGACGTACATCGTCACGGCAAACGAGGGCGACGGCCGCGACTACGACGGGTTCAGCGAGGAGAGGGAGGTCGCCGACCTCGACCTCGACCCCGAGGCGTTCGACTTCGACTCGATCGAGGGAATCGACAGCGTCGAGGAGCTCCAACGGCCCGAAAACCTCGGCGCGAAGGGCGTGACGACGACGCTCGGTGACACCGACGGCGACGGTCTCTACGAGGAGATCTACGTCTTCGGCGGGCGGTCGTTCAGCATCTTCAACACCGACGGCGAACGGGTGTTCGACAGCGGGAGCGACTTCGAGCGAATCACTGCCGAACGGTTCCCCGACCAGTTCAACAACGACAACGACGAGAGCGACCCTGACGGCCGCAGTGATAATAAGGGTCCCGAACCCGAGGGAATCGCGCTCGGTCAGGTCGGCGACCGCCACTACGCGTTCATCGGTCTCGAGCGTATCGGCGGGGTGATGGTGTACGACATCACCGACCCCGAATCGCCCGCGTTCGTTCAGTACATTAACGAGCGGGACTTCTCGGTCGACATCGAGGCGGAGATCGAAGACGGTGACGCCCCCGCGAGCGCCGCCGGCGACCTCGGCCCAGAGGGGCTGGCCTTCGCGACTGCGGCAGAGAGCCCGATCGACGAACCCCTCGTCTTCGTGGGCCACGAGGTCAGCGGGACGACGGTGATCTTCCGCGTGGCGACCAGCGTCGTCGGTATCGACTCGCTCGCTGTCAGAAACGGCGCGTCCGGCAGTGTCGACCTCTCGCTGCTGTCGGCGAGGGACGGCTTCTCCGGCGGCCGACTGACCGTCTCGGTCGCCGACACCGACGTCGCAGAGATCGTGAGCGCGAGCTACAACGACGCGTTCGGACTCACGCAGGCACCGACGGTCGGCGACGGCGGTTCGTCGGTCGAACTGGAGATCGTCGACACCGAGAGAGCCGTCGAGTCGGGCGCGACAAACGTCCCCCTCGCGACTATCGACCTCACCAGCGTCGGTGCGGGCACGACCGACCTCGTCGTCGAGGTCGAGGCGTTCGACAGCGACGCGGGCGAGACAGTCGACGCGGCGACGCAGAACGGAGTCGTCATCACTGGCCCGTCGTCGGTCGGCCGCTCGGGAGCCGCGCCGACGGACCTCGACGACGACGGTCGCTACGAGGACGTCAACGGGAACGGGCGCGTCGACTACGACGACGTCGTCCTCCTGTTCGAGCAGTTCGACTCGGACTCGGTCAGGATGAACGCGGACGCGTACGACTTCAACGAGAACGGGAAACTCGACTACGACGACATCGTCGACCTCTACGAAGAGGTTTGAACGGACCACAGAGGCGCCCGTACCCGGTAGTCGCTGGCGGAAGGTGAGCGCACCCGAGCCCGTGACGTCTCTCTTCAAAGACGCAGGCTCTCGACGGCCGCCGCGATGCGGTCGACCGCCTCCGTCACGTCGGCGCGGGAGACGTCGAGGTGGGTACAGAGCCGGGCAGTGTACGCGCCGGTCGGGTTGAACGCGACGCCGTGGTCGGCCGCAGCGGCTGTGAGGTCGGACGCCGAAACGCCGGCCTCCTCGGCGGAGATCATCACGATGTTCGTGTCCGGTTCCTGGACCGAGATGCCCGCGATGGCGTCGAGCCCCTCGGCGAGCACCCGTGCGTTCGCGTGGTCTGCTTCGAGCCGGCCGACGTTGTCGAGCGCCACGAGCCCCGGTGCGGCGATGATACCGGCCTGGCGCATCCCCCCACCGAACAGCTTCCTGACGCGGCGTGCCCGGTCGACGAACGGCGCTGGACCGGCGAGGAGAGACCCGACGGGTGCGCCAAGCCCCTTCGAGAGGCAGAAGTTGACCGTGTCGGCCGGGCCGGTCAACGCCTCGGGCGCGACGTCGAGGGCGACGGCGGCGTTGAAGAGACGGGCCCCGTCGAGGTGGACGGGAACCCCGAGGTCGTGTGCGGCCTCGCAGGCCTCCTCGATGGCGTCGACGCCGACGGCGACTCCGCCGCGGCTGTTGTGGGTGTTCTCCAGACAGAGCAGTCCGGTCCCGGGGCGGTGCAGCGACTCCTCGACGTAGGCCGCCCGGACCTGTTCGACCGTGGGAACGGCCCGCGGGCCGCAGTCGACCATCCGAGCCTGGACGCCCGAGAGGTCGGCGACGCCGCCGAGTTCCCACTTGACGACGTGGGCCTCGTCGTCGACGACGAGTTCCTGTCCGCGCTCGGTGTGTGTGCGGATGGCGACCTGATTACCCATGGTGCCGCTCGGGACGAACAGCGCCGCCTCCATCCCGACGAGGTCGGCCGCGCGACGTTCGAGTTCGTTCACCGAGGGGTCGTCGCCGTAGACGTCGTCGCCCACCTCGGCGTCGCGGGCGGCGTCGCGCATCGCATCGGAGGGCTTGGTGACGGTGTCGGAGCGGAGGTCTATCATGGCTCTCGGGAGTCGGGGGAGCGACAAAGAGGTAGTGGTCAACGGGTGGAGCGTGGCAGGGCGGGTCGTCGGGCGTCTCGTGAGCGTGGGGAGTACCCGGTCGGGGAGACGCGAGAGGTGCCGTACCGCGTCGGGCGTTCGAGTGCGTAACGACCGCGCGACGTGCGCGAGCGGACCGCCGTTCACGCCGGTCGACTCCGCGACGAACCACCGGAAGCCGACCGAGCGACGACCCGCAAAAAGCTCAAGTCACGCGACGGCGACGCCTCAGAGCGCGTCGACGATGTCGCGGTACTCGTCCTCGGTGAACGCCTTCAGCGTCTCCGTCCGGACGGCCCCGCCGCTCGCGACTTTCAGCATCGCCTTGGCGTACGATTCGTCGTCCGGGAACGTCGAGACGACGACCATGTCGTGGTCACCAATCGTCATGAAGAAGTCCGTCAGCTCTCCGCCGTGTGTGGAGAAGACTTCCCGTGCCTGCTGGAGGCGCCGTGGGCTCTCCTTCGCGTTCGCGATCCCCTCTCCGGTCCAGTCGGCCAACGTGATGTATGTCGGCATCTGTTTCACCACCCCGCTCGTGCGGGTGCCGCTAGGACGTGCCGGACGGGTATCTCACTTTTTCAGCCGGGAGAGGATGTCCGGCGAACCGGCAGATGGGCCGCGTCGACGCCGAAAGAGGCATAGGGCGAGGGTAACAGGGGGAGACATGGACCCACGCATCCGCGAACACGCGGAGACCATCGCCGACCACTCGACCGGAATCGAGGCGGGCGAGAACGTCGTCATCGCCATGCCCCGGGAGGCCGAAGAGCTCGCCGTCGCCCTCCACGAGGTCGTGGGCGACCGGGGCGCGAACCCGGTCTACCTGAACAACTCCGAGCGCGCGTCGCGGGCGTTCCTGCGGGCGCGCGCCGACGGGGACGAAGCGGAGGCAGGCGAGTTCGAGACGCCCGACCACCAGCTCGCGCTGTACGAGGCGAGCGACGTCGTCGTCGTCGCCCGCGGCGGCGCGAACGTGAGCGAGCAGTCCGACGTCGCCCCCGAGACGACAGCGGCGTACCGGCGGGCGATGCAGCCCGTCCTGAAAGAGCGGCTCTCGAAGCGGTGGTGTCTCACGCAGTTCCCCACGTCCGGACACGCCCAGCTGGCGGGGATGAGCACGGAGGCGTACGAGAACTTCGTCTGGGACGCCGTCAGCCTCGACTGGGACGCACAGCGCGAACACCAGGCCGAGATGGTCGACATCCTCGACGGGGCCGACGAGGTTCGGGTCAAGTCGGGCGCGGAGACGGACGTGACGATGTCCATCGCCGGCAACACGACGCTGAACGATTACGGCGAGAAGAACTTGCCGGGCGGGGAGGTGTTCACCGCGCCCGTCAGGGACTCGGTCGAAGGCGAGGTCCACTTCGACATGCCGCTCTATCGACAGGGACGAGAGATAGAGGGCGTCCGCGTCCGGTTCGAGGACGGCCGCGTCGACTCGTACTCGGCGGAGCGGAACGAAGAGGTCCTCGACGGCGTGTTCGACACCGACGAGGGCGCGCGGTATCTGGGCGAACTCGGAATCGGGATGAACCGGAGCATCGACCAGTTCACCTACAACATGCTGTTCGACGAGAAGATGGGCGACACCGTCCACATGGCCGTCGGAGCCGCCTACGAGGAGTGCGTCGGCGAGGAGAACGAGGCGAACGAGTCGGCCGAACACGTCGACATGATCGTCGACATGAGCGAGGAGTCGGTCATCGAGGTGGACGGGGAGGTCGTCCAGCGAGACGGCACCTTCGTATTCGAGGACGGGTTCGAGTAACGGGGTGGTTTTGATCCAGGTTTTGCCGAGCGAGCGGCGCGAGCGAGGGAACAGCTGGGACGTGGAGGTTCTGTTCGAGGACGGGTTCGAGTAGCGGGGTCGTCTACGAGGACGGGTTCGTGTAGCTCCGTCGCTGCGTCGCGGGGCCTGCGGCGTCCTTACTCGACCCAGACCGTCTTCCGGTTGACGAACTCCTTGATGCCGGCCTCGGAGAGTTCACGACCGTAGCCGGAGTCTTTGACGCCGCCGAAGGGGACGCGCGGGTCGGACTTGGTGTACTGGTTGATGTACGTACAGCCGGCGTCGACCCGTCCGGCGACCCGCTCGCCGCGTTCGCGGTCCTCGGTCCAGATAGACGCGCCGAGGCCGAAGCGGGTGTCGTTGGCCTGCTCGATGGCTGCTTCCTCGTCACCGACCCGGAACACGGCCGCGACGGGACCGAACAGTTCCTCGTCGGCGGCCGGACAGTCCGCGGGGACGTCCGTCAGAATCGTCGGCGGGTAGAACGCACCGTCGCGGTCGAGGGGTTCACCGCCCGTGAGGACGGTCGCACCCGCCGCGACGCTCGCTTCGACCTGCTCGTGGAGTTCCGCCATGAGGTTCTGGCGGGCCTGCGGACCGACGTCGGTCTCCTCGTCCATCGGGTCGCCGACGGTCAGCGAGTCGACCTCCGAGACGAGTCGGTCGAGGAACTCGTCGTACACCGCGTCGTGGACGATGAATCGCTTCGCCGCGATACACGACTGGCCACCGTTCATGTTGCGCGCCCACGCGCCGGTCTCGGCGGCCGCATCGAGGTCCGCGTCGTCGAGCACGACGAACGGGTCGCTCCCGCCGAGTTCCAGCACCGTCTTCTTGAGGGTGGCACCCGCCGTCGAGGCCACGGCGCGACCCGCCGGGCCGCTGCCGGTGAGCGTCGCCGCACGGACCCGGTCGTCCTCGACGATGTCGTCGACGAGGTCGGAGGGGACGAGAAGCGACTGGAAGACCCCCTCGGGGTAGCCCGCCTCCCGGAAGATCTCCTCGATGGCCATCGCGCAGCCGGGGACGTTCGACGCGTGTTTCAACAGCCCCACGTTGCCCGCCGTGAGCGACGTCGCGGCGAACCGGAACACCTGCCAGAACGGGTAGTTCCAGGGCATGACGGCCAGTACGGTCCCCAGCGGGTCGTACCGGGTCTTGACCGTCGTCCCCGGTGGACTCGGGTGGTGGTCGTCGGCCAGGTAGACGCTCGCGTACTCGGCGTAGTGGTCACAGAGCCACGCGCACTTTTCGACCTCGGCGACCGCCTGTGAGATGGGCTTTCCCATCTCGCGGGTCATCAACTCGGCCCACTCGCGTTTGCGGTCGCGCAGGACCTCGCCGGCGCTGACGAGGAGTTCCTGGCGCTCGCGCAGCGACACGTCGCGCCACTGCTCGAAGGCGTCGGTCGCCCGCGTGAGGGCGGCTTCGACCTCCGCCGTCGAGTCTTCCTCGTACGTGGCGATTCGCTCGTTCGTCGCCGGATTGACGACCTCCATACGGGAGACCTGATAGGGAGCCGTCATTACGTTTTCCCTCTCGTGACGGGTCCCGAACGGGCGGCGTCGCACCCGGCCAGTTCGGAGAGCCGAAGCGACCGTGCCCAACGTTTATTCGAGTGTAGTCGTCTCTCTCACACATGGTGACACTCCGCTGTGAGGGATGTGGGCGCGACATCGCGATGCACGAACTCGAGGCGAAGACCGTCACAGAGCGCGATGGCTTTACCACTCGGTACCGGTGTCCGTTCTGCCACGAGGGTATCGACGACGTCGCCGAGAGCCTCGGGTGAGTCGCCCGTCGGGGGCGGCCGAGCGGGTTACTCGTTGATCTCCAGCTCGAACTGTTCGTTCTCCACGACGGCGTTGAGGACGACGGAGGTGTTCGACTCGCGGATGTCGGCGTCGGTCAACAGCTGCTTGATCTGCTTGTTCATGCCGTCGGTGTCTCGGAACTTCCCGATGGCGATGATGTCGTAGTCACCGGTGACCTCGTACACCGAAATCATCTGGTTCTGCTCGCGCAGTCGGTCGGTAATCTCCGGGAGCGCGCTCCCTTCGACTTTCAGCTGGATGACCGCCGTGACGTCGTAGCCGAGCGCGTCGTAGTTGACGATGGGGGTGTACCCCTCGATGACGCCCTCCTCTTCGAGGTCGCGGAGGTGGTTCGAGACCGTCGTCACGGAGACGTCGAGGTCCTCTGCGAGGCTTCTGAGGCTGGCGCGTCCGTCTCCGAGCAGTTCGTTGATGAGTTTGGCGTCGAGGTTTTCGTACGTCATTACAGTTCAAAAGAGGTCCGGGGGTTTAGAATTTTATGAATGACCAGTTCTCTACCGGCACTCGCCGACCTTGCACTAAGCGACAAGGTCTTTATACTGGCTGTATAGGCGTAGAGTGTCCAGAAGATGACGGACGAACACACAGCACCAGATGGCGGTCTGACTGACGAAGCACAAGCAGTATTGGACGAAATCGAAGAGAAGAACGTCAATTTCCTCCGACTCCAGTTCACCGATATTCTCGGAACCGTGAAGAACGTCTCCGTGCCGGCGTCGCAGGCCGAGAAGGCGTTCACCGAGGGAATCTACTTCGACGGGTCCTCCATCGAGGGGTTCGTCCGTATCCAGGAGTCCGACATGCGGCTCAAACCCGACCCGTCGACGTTCGCGGTGTTGCCGTGGCGCAGCACCGAGTCGGGCTCTGCAGCCCGGTTCATGTGCGACGTCATCGACACCTCGACCGGCGAGCCCTTCACGGGCGACCCGCGCTACGTCCTGAAACAAGCGCTCGCCCGCGCCGAGGAGATGGGCTACGAGGTCAACGCCGCACCCGAGCCCGAGTTCTTCCTGTTCGAGGAGGACGAAGACGGCCGCGCGACGACGAAGACGAACGACGCCGGCGGCTACTTCGACGTCGCCCCCAAGGACCTCGCGAGTGACGTCCGTCGTGACATCATCTACGGCCTCGAAGAGATGGGCTTCGAGATGGAGGCCAGCCACCACGAGGTCGCCGAGGGCCAACACGAGATCAACTTCAAGTACGACGATGCGCTCTCGACGGCGGACAACGTCGCGACGTTCCGGATGGTCGTCCGCGCCATCGCGGCCGAACACGGCTACCACGCGACGTTCATGCCGAAACCCATCCCGCGCATCAACGGCTCCGGGATGCACACCCACATCTCGCTGTTCACCGAGGACGGCGAGAACGCGTTCCACGACGACGACGACGAGTTCAACCTGAGCGAGACGGCTCACTCCTTCCTCGCGGGGGTCCTCGAGCACGCCCCGGCGCTCGCCGCCATCACCAACCCGACGGTCAACAGCTACAAGCGACTCGTCCCCGGCTACGAGGCACCCGTCTACGTCGCCTGGTCCGACCGGAACCGCTCGGCGCTCATCCGCAAGCCGGCCGCGCGCGTCCCGGCCGCCTCGCGTATCGAGGCGCGCTTCCCCGACCCGTCCTGCAACCCCTACCTCGCGCTCGCCGTGCTCATCCACGCCGGGCTCGACGGCATCGAGGCGGGTCTCGAAGCCCCCGACCCGATCCGCGAGAACATCTACGAGTTCGACGAGGCCAAGCGCGAGGAGTACGGCATCACGACGCTGCCGTCGAACCTCGGCGAGGCGCTCGACGCGCTCGAGGCCGACGAGGCCGTCCAGGAGGCGCTGGGCACTCACGTGTACGAGAAGTTCGTCGAGGCCAAGACCCACGAGTACGACGAGTTCCGCATCGACGTCTCGCAGTGGGAACTCGACCAGTACCTCGAGAAGTTCTGAGCGCGACGCACAGCCCACGACCGGTTTCTTTTGCCACCTCGACCGGAGAGCCAGCGGACTCCACGTCACCGGCGAGAAACGCGGTGAAGACCGCGCCGGTCCATCACTCGACGAGCCGCCCGGCCACGCGCGGCAGCACGAACAACAGTCCGACGCAGCCACCGGCGAGCCCCATCGTCAGCAGGTCGGAGATGGCCGCCGCCTCCGCGGCAGCACCGACCGAGAGGAGGCCACCGAGAACGACCGGGAGGCCGACGACGGTGACGGCCGTTCCTCGTGGCGGGAGCGACCGTCCCACGGGTTCGACCGTGGGTTCGACGGCGCGCCACCCGACCCACCCGCCGAGCGTCGCGCCGACGGTCAAGAGCGTGTTCACGGAGCCCGACAGGAAGAGCGCGACGAGGGCGGCGACGGCGGCGGCAGCGAACACGCGGTCGACCGCAGCGTGTGAGGGCGGCTCGGTACGGTCGCGCCACGTGGCTGCGAGGACGGCACCGACGAGGGCGACCCCCGCGACGGTGCCGACGACGACGTCGACGAGGTAGTGGACGCCGATGACGACGCGAGAGGCGGCGACGATGGGGACCACGAGGGCCGCGAGCGCGAGGCGGACGCGGCGTCGGCCGGTGTCGAGCGCGAGCGCCGCCGTCCCCCAGACGACGGTCGCCCCGAGCGCGTGGCCGCTCGGGAAGCCGTAGCCGTCTTCGAGCGCGCCGGGCGGACGGGGGAGCGCGAACGCCGATTTCAGCGCGAGCGTCACCCCGAGGGCGACGAAGGCGGTGGCGAAGACGAAGCCGACGCGGCGACGGTCGAGGCCGAGGCGGTCGGAGACGGCGTAGAGCAGGGCGAGCCCACCGAGGAGAGGCCACGGGTCACCGAGGGTGGTGAGGAGCCCGAACAGTTCGACGACGACGGGGGGAAACTCAGAGACGACGGCGAGTTCACCGAGTCCGCGCATAGGGAAAGAGACGAGACACGAGACATATAACTCGGTGGGTCCTCTCAGGAGGTAGTGGTCTCGGTCGATGCGTTCACGCAGGCACTCATCGGCTTCATCCAGACGTACGGCTACCTCGCGCTGTTCGTCTTCATCGTCTTAGAGACGGCGTGGATCATCCACTTCGCCCCCTCCGAGGTAATCATCCCCGTCGCCGCGGCGTATCTGGTCACGACTCCCGAGGAGTTCGCGCTGTTCGTCGCGGTCGGGACGGTCGGTGCGGTCATCGGGAGCCTGCTCGCGTACTACCTCTTCGGCGTCAACGGTGACCGTGTCCTCCAGCGGTACGGACACGTCCTGCGCGTGCCCGAATCGGAGGTCGAACGGAGCAAGGCGTGGTTCCGTCGGTGGGGCGAGGGGCTGATGTTCTGGGGTCGGGTCGTCCCGGTCCTCCGCACGCCCATCTCGGTCCCCGCGGGCTTCGCTCGGATGAGTGTCCGAACGTTCACCGTCTACTCGTTCGGCGGGTGGGCCATCTACAACGCCGCCCTGGTGTGGCTCGTCTACGCCGAGGCGGGTGAACGCGCGCCGATCGACTACGTCATCGAGCCGCTCGGGCGGGCGGCCGAGTCAAGCCCGACGCTCCTCGCCGCGGTCGGCCTCGTCGCCTGTCTCGGCGGCGCGGCGTGGTGGTGGCGGCGGCGGCAGGCGGTCTGAGCCGAGCCGGGTCGGCACTCGCAACGGTGGCAACGCAACGGTGAGCCGGACGCCAGCGGTGTGAAGGAAGCGAGGGGACGGCCCTAGCTCCGCCGGTCGCGAACCGCGTCGGCGGCGCGCGCGGGGACCGAGAGCGCGTTGAACCCGACGCCGACGAGGATGAAGAGGGTGTAGAGCCCGAGCGTCGACAAGAACAGCACGAGCATGGCGACGATGGCCCAGACGCCGTCGAGGAAGAAGAACGCGCCGAGCGTCATCACCGTCCCGTACAGCAACACGAGGTACGGCCCCCAGCCGCGCGCTTTCCCCCGGCGCATCCGCCGTCGGACGTAGCGTTTCAGCTCGGCTTCGACGTCGGCTTTGGGGAGCGTCCGTTCGTCCACGTCGCGTTCGAAGTCGTCGAGGTCGGCCCGGAGTTCCTCCACCTGGCGTTCGAGGTCGGAGATGTCAGGCGCACCGCTCGGTTCGACCCTGCCTTCGAAGTCGGGTTCGCCCTCGCTCATTTCTGCTGATTCGTCACGTCGGCCTCCCGCGTGTTGTAGCTGCCGGTCCCGGTCATCACCCGTCCGCCCGCCGGTGACCGCGTTGACGACGGCGCCGGTGAGAATGAGGATACCCGAGAAGTAGAACCACGTCATCAACAACAACAAGGCACCGAGCGCGCCCGCGACGCTCCCCCCGGCCTGCTGGGCGTAGATACCGAACACCGTCCCCAGGACGGCCCACCCGAGTGCCGCGAACACCGTCCCCGGGAGGACCTCTCGAACCGAGACGTCGACGTCGGGGAGGATGTAGTAGAGGGGAAGGAACGCGACGGTGAGCGTGCCGAGGAGCAAGAAGGGGCCGGCGAGGTCGACGAGCGCCGAGTCGAGGAGGGCGATGAGGCTCCCGAGGACGACGACACCGGCGACGCCCACGCCGATGGAGACGAGCGCTGCAGCCCCGTCTTTCAGCTGGTCGACGATGCCCCGACCGGCGACGGCGTAGATTCGCCCGAACGCCGTGTCGAGCCCGCGGAACACCTTCAGCGACCCCCAGACCGTGAGCAAGAGGCTCACGACGCCGAGGCTTCCCTGTGAGGTCCGGTCGGCGAGCGCCTGCCCGATGAGCGCCTCCCCCGCGGGGAGGTTGGCGTTGACCTGTGCCATGATCTGCGCCCGGAACGGCTCGCCGCCGACGAGGACGGCGACGACGAGCGCCAGCACCAAGAGCGGGACGAGCGAGACGAGGATGTAGTACGAGATGCTTGCCGCGAGGAACGTCACCTCCTTCTCACGAACCGTGTTCAAGACGGTGCGGGCGGTTCCCATCGAAGAACGTGTAGCCATCGCGCGAGGTTTCAATCCGCCGATACAAGAAGACGACGCCTCCGTCGCGTCGCGAGGGGTTCAAAACAGGTCGCTCGTCGCCGCTCGCATCTCCGCGACCGTCGCCGTCGTCTTGAGCGCGGTGCCGTGGTAGTGCGCACGAGACGCCTCGTGGCCTGCCGCTCGGAGGGCCTCGACGAACTCGTCCATCGCGGGCGCGGGGAGTCCCCACTGCTTACAGAGTTTGTGCTGGTCGTAGTGAGTCGGCGTCTCGACCTCGGCGGCGAGCGTCTCCAGGAGCGACCGCGCCGCCTTCGCCTCGCCCATGTCGTCGGTCACCGCGTCGTGAACAGTGTGGGTGAACGCCGCGTCTCGAACCGCCCCGAGCCAGATGGGGCCGGCCGTGCGAACCGACGCGCCACAGTGAGCACACTCGTCGGGCGGATGGGCGACGAGACCGAACTCGTGCTCGCGGTGGAGACACTGGTCGCAGTGGTAGACGTAGCCCAGTTCCTCCAGCGTCGAGTCGGCGCTGGTCGCGCGGTGGTCGAGTTCGAGGTAGGTCCGCGCGTAATGGCGGGTGACGTGTGACAGGACGGGGACGGCGGCAGTGTCGTAGCGGGCGGCGGTGCGGACGAGCGCCGAGACGAGCACGCGCAGCCCCATCTCGGCGTGGTATTCGGTGTTCTGTGGGACTGTCGCGTACTTGCGCACACCGGAGTTGTAATGCGCACCACAGAGCGGTGCGGTGTCCGTCGCCGTCACGCAGACGAGGTCACGGGTGTTGGCGAAGGCGCTGTCGACGAAGGGGATGGGTGTGCCGAACGGGTCGATGTCGACGACGTCGAACGGCCCCTCGTCGTGCAAGAGCGCGTTGACGTCGCGGTGGACCGCCGCGCCGTCGAGGTCGTTCCGCGCGAGGTTCGCCTGCGCCAACTGGACGGCGTCGGCGTCGACGTCGGCACAGGTCACGTCGTAGCCGGCGAGGCCGGCACGAACCCCTCTGATTCCCGAGGCGGCCATCGCGTCGAGGTACGACGCCGCGCGGGGGTCGCGGTCGCGGTAGGCGCGGAGGACCGCGACGGTGACGTCGCGGTTGAGTTCCTGCGTCGGGTTGAAGAAGACGCCGTCGCCACTCCCGTCGGAGGCGCCGTCGCGGGCTTCGGGCACCTCGACCGCGGCGCCCCCTTCGCTGACGAGCATACGCTCACTCGCCGAGCGCCGGGCAAAGCGGTTGTGGTACGGGGATGTGAGCGCGGTGACCGAACACCTTTTGCTCGCCGGGCCAGAACCGCGTGCCGTGACCGGCGTCGACGACACCGAGGTCGAAAGCGGCGAGAGCGACGACGCCGACGCGGGCGACGCTGTCGACCGGGGGGCCGACCCGGCGACGGACTGGCGTGCGGCGCTCGCCGAGCGGGGGAAACTCACTCCCGCCATCGTCGACGCCATCATCTCGACACACGAGAGACGGGGCCAGCGGGCCATCGAGGCCGTCTCGGAGGGGCGCGTGAAACGCTACCGGGATTTCACCGTGGTGGTGGGCTACGACGACGAGTACATCGTCGAGGAGGGCCAGTGCACCTGCAAGGACGCCGAGTACAACCTCGACCAGTCCGACCCGACAGAGCGCTGCTGGCACTCGCTGGCGGTCGATGTCGCCGAAGCCCTGGGGGAGGTCGACCACCACGACATGTGGTACTCGGAGGTCAGGGAGTTCCTCTGAGCGGCGGTGAGCGCCGAGTGGTCGGTCGCCCAAGAGGGGAAGCAGCCACCGACCCGCCACGCCGCACGAAGCGCCGACACCGGTTCGGGAGAGTGAGTCGAGCGGAAGCACTTTCTCGTCGCACGCTCGACTCGATGGTATGACCGACGGCGACCTCTCCATCGAAGAGAAACGGGTCTTCTCGTCGAAGGCTGGTAAGACCGAGGCGTTCGTCGCCGCGGGGGTTGGCTGTGTCGTGGTCGACGTCTCGGGGGACCTGGTCGGCGGCTTTCGGGTCGACCACCACTGTACCGCGCGGGACGTCGCCGGACGCGACGGACGAATCGCCGTCGCCACCGACGAGGACGTCCTGCTCGCCCCAGGCTACGAGGCGACAGGGTTCGGCCCGGCGGTGGGGGTGGGGCTCACCGCCGACGAGGTCGTCGCCGTCGGCGAAGACGGGCGAGTCGGTCGGCTCGGGTTCGACGCGGCCCTCGACGGGGCGTCGTGGCGAACCGTCGGGAGCGTCGACGACCCGCGTGCGGTCGACGGACGGCTCGTCGCGGCCGAAGACGGCGTCTTCCGCGTCTCCGACCGTGACCTCCGCCACGCCGGCCTCGACGACGTCCGAGACGTGGCCGCGGCCGGGCCGTTCGCCGCGACTGGAACGGGACTGTTCTATCTGGGGAACGGCTGGATGGTGGTCGAAGCGGGTGCGTGGGACGTCGTCGACGCGGCACCGGACGGACGCGCGCACGCCGTCGGAGCACCCGGCATCAGACGGCGCACCGAGCGGGACGGCGGCGAGTGGCGCACCGTCGACCGCACGGACCTCGCGACAGACGAGACGCCCATCGAGTTCGCGTACGGTGACGACGTCGTCTGCGCGATTACCGGTGAGGGGACGTTCCTCGTCGACGCGGGCGACGGGTCGCGAACGCAGGCGCTCGGCCTCCGCGACGTCGGCGGCGTGGCCATCCCCTGACCGGACCGAACCGGACCAGACGTGATCGTCGTGCGGTTCGACCGGGAGCGGACCGTCGGCCAGCCGGAGACGAAAACGCGTTTAACTCACCGCGGAGTGACCGTCGAGTATGATAGTACCAGGTTCGCGGTCGCAGGCGCTGGCTGCGGCGCTCGCGACGACGCTCGACGACACCCTCGCCGTCCCCGAATTTGATCGGTTTCCGGACGGGGAGACGTTCGCGGCGGTGCCGGCGGCCGGGGCGGACACGCCCGAGCGGGCCGTCGTCGTCGCCGCGACGCCCTCGAACGACGCCTACGTCGAACTGCTCCAGCTGCAGGACGCCCTCCGAGAGGCGGGCGTCGAATCGCTCGTGACCGTCATCCCGTACATGGGGTACGCGCGCCAGGACAAGGTGTTCGAGCCCGGTCAGCCCATCTCCGCGCGGGCGATGGCGCGGGCGGTCTCGACCAGTACCGACCGGGTCGTGCTCGTCACACCACACGAACCCGCGGTGCGGGAGTTCTTCGACGTCCCGGTCGACATCGTCGACGCCGCCGACCGGCTCGCCGTGCCACTCGCCGGCCTCGACACGCCGCTCGACGACCCGCTCTTCCTCTCGCCGGACGACGGTGCCATCGACCTCGCGCGGGCGGTCCGCGACGCGCACGGGGCGGGCGGCACCGACTACTTCGAGAAGACGCGTCACTCGGGGACCGAGGTGAGCATCGAGCCGTCTGACGCGCCAGTCGAGGGGCGGGACGTCGTCATCACGGACGATATCATCGCCACGGGGTCGACGATGGCCGAGTCCGTGGCCGTCCTCCGCGAGCGTGGGGCCGACCGCATCTTCACCGCCTGCGTCCACCCCCTCCTCGCGCGGGCCGCGCGGACGAAACTCGAAGCCGCCGGCGTCGAACGGGTGTACGGGACCGACACGCTGGAGCGCGACGTCAGCGTCGTCAGCGCCGCCCCGGTGGTGGCGGACGTACTGTAGGCCGTCGAGGCGCGCGCAAAAAGCATATACGCTCGTCCGACAGAGTCGAGAACGATGGCAGGACGATACGGAGATATCGACTACCCTCGGACGACGAAACGCGGAATGCTCCTCGGGGCGGCGCTCTTCGCCGTCGGCGTCCTCGGTGAGGTCGTCGGCTCGGCGTTCTTCGGCCCGCTGCCCGCGTGGGAACACACGCTCTTTTTCGACCTCGAAGTGCTCGGCGTCGTGCTCCTCCTCGTGGTCCCGTTCGTCTTCGGAATCGCGCTCCCGCTGACGGAGTAGCGCGGCCGTGGGCGACTCGCTGTACCCGTCGCGTCGGACCGTCCTCGAAGCCGACTGTCGGCGGTGTCCGGGGCTCGCCGAGTGTCGAACGCGGATCTCGTGGGGGACCGGCCCCACCGACGCCGACGTCGTCGTGGTGGGCGAAGCGCCGGGTGCGGGCGACCCCGACGCCGACCAGTGGCGCGGGGGCAACCACACCGGGATGGCGTACACCACCCGGCATTCGGGCCGCCGTATCAGGGCCCTGTTCGACCGACTCGGGTACGAGCCGTACTTCACCAACGCCGTGAAGTGCTTCCCCGAGGGCGAGGAGGGGACGAACCGGGAGCCGACGAGCGAGGAGCGGGCGAACTGCCGACCCTACCTCGAACGCGAACTCGACGAGGTCGCGCCCGCGGTCGTCGCGGCGACCGGCAAGCACGCGACGGCGACGCTGCTGGCCGTCGAGGGGCGCTCACTCGACGGCTTCGTCGACCGCGTGCTCACACCCGAGCGACTCCCCGCTCTCGACACGTGGCTGCTTCCCCTCCTGCACCCCTCGTACCAGGACGTCTGGGTGGCTCGACTCGGTTACGACGACGGGGCGTACGAGGCCGCCCTCCGCGAGACGCTCGCCGCACTCGTCGGCGAGCCCAGCTGAGCCCGCTCAGAAGAACTTGTGGGCCTCCTTGCCGTACACCTCGGGAGCGACGTCGACGACGCCCTCGTCGTGCAGCGACGTGAAGAACGTCGCGTCGCTCCAGTAGTACTCGTCGAACACCGACCGGGCGGTGACGTTCATGACCGGGGGGAGAGCGGGGTCGTCCCGTTCGACGAAGAGCGCGACGTTGAAGCTGTTCAACCCCAGCGAGGCGTAGTACGAGAGGACGTCGACCAGTCCCTCCGCGAAGTCGTGGGTCACGTCGCCGCGCGGGTCGGGGACGCCGGAGTGGATCTGTGCGGCGACGCCGACGAGGTGGCGGTGGTGTTTCGGGGCGAACGGCGCGAGCCAGTGGACGTTACCGATCTCCGCGACGTAGCGGTCACCGCCGCGCTCGTCGATAGCCAGTTCCGACCAGTACACCTCGTCGTTGGCGTCGTAGAAGTCGCGGGCGGCCTCGGCGACGCGGCGCTGTTCGTTCGTCCCACGGTCGTCGACGAGCGTCTGCATGTGTGGGTGGATGAGGCTCGACCCCGCCGGTCGAAGGTAGTTCATGTTCACCGACGCGAAGCGGGCGTCGTCGTCGTGGTCGAAGACGTCGCGGACGTACTGGAAGGCCGCACAGAGGCCGTCGGCGAACTGCTCCGTGGTGAACTCGTCGATAGGGACGAAGTGCTCTTCGGTGAGCGCGACCACGTTCGAGTACGCGCCGTAGGGGTTGAGGTTCGGAAACGACGTCGCCTCGCCGCTCTTGCCCCGGTCGGGGGCAATCCAGTCGGGGTACTTCGGCGTCGCCTCCTCGACGGTTCCGGGGCAGAAGAAACAGCCCTCGCTGTCGAGAACCGAGTCGTCGATGGCTGGCGACTCCGGCATCAGGAAGTTGTCCGTGACGACCCGGGCCGTCCGGCCGGTGAGCGGGTCCACTCTGACCTCGGTCTCGACGGTCGTCTCCTCGAAATCCTCGAGCGGGCTGTAGAAGGTCGCCTCCTGGACCTGCCGTTCAAATTCGATTGACATGACCGGGGGTTGGGCGGGTCGGGTGAAAAGCGTAGCCCCGGGCGAGGGCCATCCGCTCGTCGTCGGCACCGGATTCTCCTGTCCCGTCCGTGACACTGACGCGGACGAGACCGTCACCACCGAGGAGGCGACGGCGACCTCCGAGCGCACCGACGACGGTCGCGTCGTTCGCAACCGGTGGTGAACGGCGAACGGTAAGCGGCGAACGACGAGCAGGCCACACGTCGGCGTCAGTCGTCGGCTGCCGTCCGATCGGCACCCGGTCCACTCTCGGCGAACGGCCCCTGAGAGAGGAGTGCCTCGACGCCCGGCGTGAGCCGGTTCGTCACCGCCTGCCCGTCGCGCTCGCGCTCGACGAGCCCCTGCGCTTCCAGTCGGGTGAGGTGGTGTGAGACCGTGCTCGGGTCGCGGTCGACCCGGTCGGCGAGGCCAGACACCGAGTCCGGCGAGGCCGTGAGCGCTTCCAGGATGGCACGGGTCGAGTCACCCTCGAGGGCGACGTCAAGTGCGTCCGGCGAACTACCGATGGGGTAGTACCGCCGCTTTCCCTGGACCTTCTCGGAGGTGACGAGCCTCTCGCGCTCAAGAATCTTCAGGTGGTACCGGACCGTCCCGAGGGTGGCGTCGACGGCTGGAGTATCCTCGAACGCCGAGAGGTACGTGCCCGGCTCAGCCTGGACGTGGTCGTACAACTCCGCGCGGGTGTCGTGTTCGAGCGGGTCGTTACCCGCCCACTTCGTGTAGCCCGCCGCGGCGAGAACCCGGCCGACCCAGTCCGAGGCGACGGCCTGTACCCGATCGGCGAGGTCCACGAGCGACGAGCGGGCGAGACGCGCGAGGCCGCGCGGGGCGGTCGTGGCCGTCGTCGATGCGACGCTCGCCGCACTCGCACTCGCGCCCGTCGACCCCGAGAAGGCGACGCGACGGGCGATGGCACCCGCCGCCAGCGCCCCGGCACCGATGGCCACGCCTGTACCCGCAGACTCCGGACCGAAGCCGGTCGAGTCGACGCCCTCCGACCCGCCCGAGTCGTCATCGTCGTTCCTGGCGGCGACAGCGACCTCGGTCCGCTCCGCGGGCTCGGAGTCGGGTTCGACCGCTGTCTTCGACGTTCCGCGTTCGGTTCGCTCGGTGGCCCGTGTCTCGGTCTCGTTCCGCCCCGTCTCGGCATCCGTCTCGGTCTCTCTCTCAGCCGTCTCCGTCTCCGTCTCCTCCTCAGCCGTCTCCGTCTCCGTCTCCTCCTCAGCCGTCTCCGTCTCTCTCTCGGCCGTCTCCGTCTCCTCCTCAGCCGTCTCCGTCTCTCTCTCGGCCGTCTCCGTCTCCCTCTCGGCCGTCTCCGTCTCTCTCTCGGCCGTCTCCGTCTCCCTCTCGGCCGTCTCCGTCTCCCTCTCGGCCGTCTCCGTCTCCCCCTCAGCCGTCTCGGTCGTCTCCGTCTCTGCAGACTCATCGCCATCCGTTGAATCCGAGTCCGTCGAATCCGAGTCCGCCGAGTCGGAGTCTGTCGAGTCGGAATCCGTTGAATCGGAGTCTGTCGAATCAGAGTCAATCGAATCGGAATCCGTTGAACCCGAATCCGTCGAGTCGGAGTCTGTCGAGTCGGAGTCTGTCGAGTCGGAGTCTGTCGAGTCGGAGTCCGTCGAACCCGAATCCCCGTCACCGTCACCATCGCTGTCACTCTCTGCCGAGAAGTCGGTGACGGGGCCACTCGTGAGCGGGGCAGCGTCACCGGTCGAGGCGTCGGGTGTTGCAGCCGCGAGGGTCGGCGCGAATACGAGCAAAGCGACGACCACGAGGGCAGGAGTGGCGCGCATGGAAGACTGGTCAGTTTCGCGGTAGGACTGACGTGTCTAATGTGTTCCGGAGAGTTATCCCGGTCGAGACGAGCGCCGAGACGGCCGGAAGCGGCTCTGACACGGGGACTCCGTCCCCGTGCGTCGGACGACAGGAGCAAGCGTAGCGTGGTCGCACAGTGGCGTGCGACGGTCGGCACGCGAGTAAGCGGGGACGGACGTCCCGCTGTGACCCACGCATCACCCTTTGGATGCGTTTGCGAGAGACCCTTTTCTCTCTCTGATAGGCCTGACTGTATGGACTGGGAGACGTTCACGGCGAAAGAACACGAACCCGCGGACACGGCACACGGCTGTGAGCCCCCGGAGCCAGCGGCGTTCGTGGCCGGCTTCCACCCAAGCGGTGTTGCGGACATCCGTCTCGTCGTCTACCGTGGCTACCCCGTCGTGGCGCTGGCGCGGGTGCCGACCGAGGCGTCGAGCGGGTCCGTGAGCCTCTACCACGGGGCGCTCGGCGTTCGGCTCTCCGTATCCGACGGGGCGGCGGACGGGGCGTGCCGCCTCGTATCGCCGGAGACGGTAGCCAGGCACCCCGATACGGGTGTGCCGCTGACCGGCGTCCGGATACCGAACTGGGAAGCGGTCGTCGGAGCGGCGACGCGCGCCGTCGACACGCCCGGCATCTGTTACGTCGTCGACGTCACGCTGGCCGCGGGCGACGACCCGGTGGTGCTGGCCGTCGACAGCCGTCCCGGACTGGCGCTGCAGGACACGAGGGAGAGCGGGCTGTTCCGCCGGCTCCGGTTCGTCAACGCTCTCCCGGACGACTGCGACCAGCGTCCCGTCCACGGACGACTCGAAGACGTCCGCGAGTGGACGCGTGCGGAGTTCTCGCTGCGGGCACTCCCCGCTGGCGTCGACGTTCGACTCGGCAGGACCGTCGGGCGTGGCCGCGACGTATTCGTCGGGGCGAACAGACAGCCGTGAGGCCGCCCGGTGAACGAGACGCCCGGACCCTCGACCCCCGTCGCACTCCGTCGGCCACCGGTCCGTCAACGCGTTCTCTCCCGTCGCTACCGTCGCTCTCGACCGGGTCTACCGCCGCCACTAGCCGCTCGGAGACGCCACGGGCGGCGTCGGTCACACACCCTTTGGACGCGTTTGTGAGAGACCCCTTTATACCCCAGTCGAACGTCGAGCCATGGCCCACGACGCGGGCAGACGAACCGACGGCAGTCTCGAACACGAACCACCCGGTGGAGGCGATTCGGGCACCCACCGGAACGCCGCGAGTGCGTGGCTCGGAGAGCAGGCACGGACGTTCGGCCCACTCGTCCTCCTCGCGAGCCTGCTCAGCGCCGCCGGCGTGCTGGTCGGCCAGACGGTCGGCCTCTCGGTCGCACTCGACCGGTCGCGAATCTTCTTCCAGATCGTGCTCGCCGGCGCGGTGATGGCCGTCGTCAGAAACGAGGTCGGCCTGCGGACGTACGGCCTGTTCGCGCCGGTCGTCATCGCGTTCATCATGGTCGGCGCGGGTCCGGTCTGGGGCGCGATACTGTTCGTGAACGTGCTGGTGGTGACGCTTCTCAGCTACCGCGCGCTGCAGCCACTGAAGCTCGGAACCGCACCGCGCGTCGCCGTGTTGCTCTCTGTCGCGGGAATCGCAACGGCGCTAGCGTTCGTCGCCAGCGACGTCGGCCTCCTGCCGCCACTCACGAACTCACAGGAGGTGTTCTTCCCGACCATCATCAGCGCGTGGTACGCCGACCGTGCGGCCTCCGACATCGAAGAGCGCGGCTGGACCGCACCCGCGAAGCGTCTCCTGGGGACGCTCGTCGCCATCGTCGTCGCGTATCTGGTCATCTCGACCGACGCGCTCGTCGACTGGTTCATGACGACGCCGGTCGCGTGGGGCGTGACGCTACTCCTGGTGGCGTATCTCGGCTCGCGTCCGACCTTCCGGCTCTCGGAGCTCCGCCGCTTCGGCGGCCACTTCGACGGCAGACGCGGGCCGGTGTCGGTCGGCGTACTTCGGCTTCGACTGCGCCTGGCGCGGTACGGACGCAGACTGGCTCGGCTCGCCGGCCGCGACGTCGACGAGCCCGAACTCGAGGAGACGGAAGTGCTCGCGATGAAGCGCCGCAACCAGTACATCGAGGAGTACAACCCACCGCATCTCCGACCGAGCGCGGACGAGAAGGCGCACGTCAACCGCCGCTTCACGGGCCTCGGCGTCGAGTCCCCCAGGACGTACGCGGTCGTCGACGACAGCACCGACCTCGACGTCGCGAGCCGCGTCGTCACAGAGCGCGACGAGTTCGTCGTCAAGCCCAGCAAGGGGTACGGCGGCGAGGGAATCGTCGTCGTCTCCGGCCGCGACGGCGACGAGTATCGGACCTCGAAGGGGCCGATGACCGAACGCGACCTCGTCGACCACGTCCGACGCATCGTCGACGGGCAGTACAGCGGCCTCGAATCGGACGGGAAGGCAATTCTCGAGGAGAAGCTGACCCCCGCGGCGTTCATGCGTGACCTCCACGGTGATGGCGTCGCCGACGTCCGCGTCATCGTCTTCCGTGGGTACCCGGTGATGGCGATGACACGGCTCCCAACCCAGGCATCCGACGGCGCGGCGAACCTCCACCTGGGGGCCGTGGGCGTCGGCCTGAACGTCGCCGACGGCACGCCGCTCGGCGCGTTCCAGCAGTCCCGCGACAGGGAACTCGACGCCCACCCCGACACGGGCGCGTCGCTGACGGACTTCCGGCTGCCGAACTGGGACGGGGTCGTCGAGACCGCCGTCGAGGCGGCGGCCGCCTCCGGCCTGGGCTACACCGGTGTCGACGTGGTGCTGACCGAAGGGGACGTCCCGAAGGTGCTGGAGGTGAACGTCCGGCCCGGCCTGGGCATCCAGAACACCACCGGAGACGGACTCTTCCGGCGGCTGGAGTTCGTCGAGTCGCTCCCCGCGGAGTACGAGTATCTGCCTGCCGAACGGAAGATCGAACTCGCCCAGGAGTGGGACGCGGCCGGCTACGCCGCCGAAGCGCTTCCGGACGCGGACGCCCTGCACGAGAGCCAGACGACAGCGGCCGTCGACTCCGTCGGAACGGCGGTCGAACCCACCCAGAGGACGGGTGAAGCGGACGCTGTGGACGCGGCGGACGCCGTCGGTCCAGCGAACACCGACGCGAACCGCGAGGGGAGAGCGACCGACGAAGACGCCGACGAGACCACCGACGGAGCGGAGACGACGGTCGAGCGGACCGGGTCGGAGCGCCTCGTCCGGCGGCGGCTCTCGACCATCGGGGGCGGGCTGACGAGCGGGGCGCTGCTCACGGGTGCGCTCCTCGTCGGGTTCCCGGTGTTCACGGCGCTGTTCGTCCTCGTCGCCGTCGGCTTCGTCGGCAGGCTCTGCGTGGAGGCGTTCGGCCTCACGGGCGTCTTCGGAGACGAGCGCGAATGAGCCCCCTCGGCACGGAGACGCGGCCGGCGGTCGTCGCCGTGGCACTGGTGCTCCTCGTCGTGGCGACGGCTGGCCCCGTCCCCGCGGCTGCGTCGCCGAGCGGAGCGGCAGAGACTGCGACGGCGACCCAGGGCGAGAACGTGCTGACGTTCACGCACGCGTTCGAGCGCCTGCCCGACCGGGAAGGGACGGTCCGGGTGACGGTCGAGACGGCGGTTCCCGACTCGGTGACGGGCGTCTCTGTCTCGCCGCCCGACGGAGCCGACGTGGTCGAGACCACCGGCTACGAACAGACCACGGACGGAACGTGGACGTGGGACGGCGCGGCGTCGGCCGTCGACCGGCCGACCATCACCTACGTCGCGGACGTCGACCGGCGCGACGAGGGCACGCTCGAGGCGACGAGCACGGGCGACTGGGCGCTGTTCAACTGGCGCACCGCGGACGTCGCGTGGCGCTACAGTCGGAGGGCAGACGCGCCCGAACCGGCCGTCGTCGAGCGTGGCGAGCCCGTGGGCGAGGGCGTCGTCGGCCCTGGCTACGCCTACCTCGGCCCGTACGAGACCGAGACGCGGACGGTCGACGGCGAGACCATCCGCCTCGTCGTCCCGGCGGCGGCCGACATGGTCTCGTCGCCCGACGCCGTCGCCGACGCCCTCGCCGGTGCCTCCGACGACCTGCGCGTCGGCGCGCGGAACGAGCGGCTGACCGTCTTCGTCGCGCCGACACCCATCGACGCGCCCGGGAAGCTGTCGCGAGCGCAGGTCGACGGCCGACAGGACATGTACGTCGGTGCCGACCGGCCGCTCGAGACGGCGGACAACGCGTGGTTCCACGAGTACGTCCACAGCCGCCAGGCGTACGAGGCCGGGTCGGGGATGCGGTGGTTCGACGACGCCAGCGCGGAGTATTACGCGGCGCGGCTCGCCTCGGAGGGTGGTCACGTCTCGGAGGCGGCGTTCGTCGAGTACGTCCGCACCGACGAGACGAACGACGCGGTGCTTCGCGAGAGCCGGAGCGTCACCGACCGCGCGAGCTACTTCAAGGGGATGCGCGTGCTCGCGGCGCTCGACGTCGAGGTCAGAGAAGCGAGCGACGGCGACAGGACGCTCCAGGACGTGTTCGCCGCTGTGAACGCCCACGACGGGACGGTGACGGACGAGACGTTCGCGACGCTCGTCGAGGAGACGGTCGGTGAACCCCGCGACGAGTGGCTCGCCACGTACGTCGGGACGGACGCGACTCCCACCGTGCCCGACTCGGTGGCGGAGGCGACGACGGAGCGACCGACGCGGGAGATGCTCGAACCGGAGGGGCAGGCCGCTCCGCTCGTCGGCGCGCTCCTGTTCGCCGGGGCGCTCGCCGTCATCGGGGGGCTCCGCTTACACCGACGCTGACTCCCTCGACGCTCCCGCTTCGGCCCACCACACGCCGAGTCGCGTGTTCCCCGGTTCGAGCACGGTGACCGGGGGTGTCCTCTCACGTCTCCGCGACAGCCGAGGACGGTCTCCGCGCGGGGCCGGCCGCGGCTGTTTTCGGTGCCGCGCGTCGTACGTCGGCTATGGCAACATCCGGAGGGGTCGGAGACGGGTGGCTCCGTCGGCATCGTCTCGCGGGGTTCTTCGGGCTGACGTTCGCACTGTCGTGGGGAGTCCCCCTGGTCGCGCTCGCCGCGGCACCGCTGGTCGGGCGGAGCGCAACCGTCTCGGGGTACTCCCCGCTGGCGTACCTCGCGGTGTGGGCTCCGGCCATCGCGGCGTTCGTCGTCGTGGGACTCGTCGACGGACGGGCGGGCCTCCGAGCGTACCTCCGGCACGTCACCGCGTTCCGTGGCCGGGCGCGCTGGTACGGCGCCGTCCTCCTGGGCGTCCCCGCTGCCTACCTCCTCTCGGCAGTCGTCGCGAGCACGACGGGCGGCCCGCCGCTCGCGCTCGAGTCAGGGTGGTTCGGCGCGTTCCTCGCCGTGTCGCTCCGCCGGTTGACCCAGGGTCCCGTCGAGGAGATCGGCTGGCGCGGGTTCGCGCTGCCGCTCCTACAACGACGCTACAGCGGCCTCGTCTCGGGCGTGCTCCTCGGGACGGTCTGGGCGCTCTGGCACGCGCCCGCGCTCGTCATCTCGACGGCCGAGTTCGCCCGCGCCGGTCCGCTGGTCCCGGGCCTGGTCCGTCTGTTCGTCACGCTCGTCGCGACCTCCATCGTGGTCACCGTCGTCTACAACGGCTCGGGAGGGAGCGTCCCGCTCGCGGTGGGGTTTCACTGGCTGACGAACCTCACCTACCCGTGGGAGACGACGGCGACCGTCCCGCTCACGCAGGACGTCGTGTTCGTCTGCGTCTCCGTGCTCGTCGCCGTGACGGTCGGACGGCGCTATCTGGGTCGGGCACACCTCGCGACGACGGTGTACGGAACGGACGAGTAAGACGGAGCGTCCGGCGGGACGGCGACGCACGAGATGCCGGGTCGTCCCCCACACCGGGGGGATTTTTCCACGCCGCTGCTCGCTTTCGAACCGGGATGAGCTGTATCTTCTGCCGCATCGTCGACGGCGACCTCCCGAGTCGAACCGTGTACGAGAGCGACGAGGCGCTCGCGTTCCTCGACGCGAACCCCCTCACAGCGGGGCACACGCTCGTCGTCCCGAGAGACCACTACGAGACCGTGGGGGACCTGCCGCCGGGGGCCGCGGGCGCGGTGTTCGAGGCGGTCAGCGCCGTCACGCCCCGGGTCGAAGCGGCCGTCGACGCCGACGCGACGACCGTCGCGGTGAACAACGGCGAGGCCGCGGGACAGGAGGTCCCACACACCCACGTCCACATCGTCCCCCGGTTCGAGGGTGACGGTAACGGTCCCATCCACCGCCTGTTCGGGAGCCGACCGGCGCTCTCGGACGAGGAACTGGACGCGGTCGCGGCCGCGATTCGCAGCGAGCACTGACCCTGCCGGCGGTCGCACGCGTTGGTCCCGGTTCCCACGCGCGGAGAATCGGCGCGATAGCTATCCGGTGTCTCCGCCTCTCTCCGAACATGACACTCGACGAACTCGACGAGTACGGGATGGTCCGGATGACCGACGAGGAGATCACCGGCTACCTCGCGAGTCAGCGCGTCGGGGTGCTCGGGCTCCCGGCGGAGGGCGCGCCGAGCCTGCGCCCGATGTCGTTCGGGTTCGACGGCGACGCGCGGCTGTACTTCCTGTACGTGCTGGGCGGTGAGAGCCGGAAGGCCGAGTTGAGCACGGATGCACGAGAGGCGCGCTTTCTCGTCTACAGCGCCGAGACGCCGTTCAACTGGCGGAGCGTCCTCCTCACCGGTCGGATGAGCGAGGTTCCCGACGGGGAGCGCGCCGCCGCGCGTGAGGCGCTGAACGACGCGTGGCGACCGGACGTGTTCGAGCGCGCGAGCGCGGCGGAGGCGACGCAACTCTACCGCTTCGACATCGAGACGCGGACGGGGCTGAAGCATCTCGGCCTCCCGCCGGGCTTCGAGCGACAGGACGACGAGGCGTGACGGACGGGACGCTGGCCCTCGGACGAGGGCCCGCCCAAACAGGTATCTTCCTCCACCAGACATGACCGTCGTATGAACGAACGCCGAAAGCACAAGCTCGCGGACACGGCTCAGCAAATCGTCGGCGGGTTCTTACTCGCTGGCCCGTTCGTCGTCACCCAGGAGGTGTGGATGCTGGCGCGGAACATGACCCTCTTTCACAGCCTGTTCCTCGTCGGCGCGATCATGACCATCGGATACGGCGGCCTGTACGGCGCTGACAACGACCGCGACCCCTCCCGCGAGGCCGTGTTCGTCGGGGTTCCCGTCCGGTTCATCTCGGTGATGCTCGTCGCGTTCGGCTCCGTGACCCTGCTCGCGTTCGCCGTCACCGCGCCGGACCTCTTTCTCGGCGACCTCCAGCGCCCCGACCGGTTCTACGTCACGTTCCAGGCCATCAGCGTCGCCTCGGTGTTCAGTGTCGTCGGCGCGGTGACGACGGACAGCCTCTTCTAGGGCTGGTCGCCCGCGGCGCGGACGCATCGACTCGGCGCGGCCGGTCGCCCGGAGCCGACTCAGTACTCCGGCGGCGCGTACACGTTGACCGTCTCCAGGGGGACCGTGCCGGTGTTCGTTATCTCGTGTGTCTCACCGGGTTCGACGAGAAGCAGCGTGCCCGCCGCGAGGTCGACGGTGTCTCCCTCGACCGTCGCAGTTCCGTCACCCGAGACGACGTAGAGCCACTGGTCGCTCGCGGCGTGGGCGCTCTCCGGGCCGCCAGTCGACTGTCCGGGCGCGAGGACCATCGTCGCCGCCTGCGAGCGGTCGGTGCCGCCGACCACGTCGAAGAGACCGTCCAGGCGCGTCGTGTCGATTCGGTCCATACGTGGGTCGACCGGCTCGAAGCACGAAAGTCTGTGTCCCGCTCGCGCCGCGGCGTCCCCGCGGCTCTAGTGGGCGACCACACCGAGCAACTGGACGACACCGAACAGCGTCGCCGCCGCAGCGACTGTCGTCGCGAGGATGGTCGCCGAGGCGAGGTCGCCGTCGCCGCCGAGTTCGCTCGAGTAGATGTACGTCGAGACGGCCGTCGGCATCGCGAGCATGAGGACGCCCGCGCGGACCGTCGTCGGCGAGGCGGCGAGGACGGCGAACACGGCCATCGCGACGACGGGCATGACGAGGAGCTTCACCGCCGCGACCGCACCGACCGTCGGCGGGTCGACGAAGCCGTCCTCGGCGGTGAGCGACGCGCCGACGGCGAGCAGTGCGATAGGCAGCGCGAACGTGCCGACGAAGCCGAGCGCGTCGCGGGCGAGCGCCGGGAGTTCGACGCCGACGGCGGCACCGACGAGCCCCAGTCCGAGCGCGATGAGGACCGGATTGTGGGTGACACCGCGCAGTTCGTCGGCGACGTCGGCGTCGGCGCTGGTGATGCGGGTCAACAGAAGCACCGTGAGCGTCACCTGCACGAGCGAGCCGATGCCGAGGACGACGCTCGCCTTCCCAGCGGTGACACCGCCGAACGTCGCCGCGACGAACGGTAACCCGAGAAAGCCCAGATTACAGTGGTACGACTGGACGACGGCGACGCCGCGGCGCGCGGGGTTCGAGCGGCGGCGATGGACCAGCCAACTCACCCCGGCGACCGCCAGGAGGACGACGGTGACGCCGACGACGAGGCGCCAGACGAGCACCTCCGAGAGCGGCCGGCCGACGGTCGATTCGAAGACGAGCGCGGGGAGCGCGACGTAGAAGGCCGCCGACGTGAGCGCGTCGCGGCGGGCCGGAGTCAGGACGCCGACGGCCCGGGCACCGACACCGACGGCGAGGAGGACGAGCATGTAGCCGAGTTGCGTCGCGACGCTCACACGCGCCCTTTCACAAGCGACGGCATGGACGTTGCGGTCTCGCGTGCGACCTCACGCGGACAGGGCGACGGCGAGCCAGTCGAACAGCTGTCGTCTGAAGCGTGTCTCCGCCGAACGGGAGAACCGGTGACCCTCGTCCGAGTACACGTGGAGCGACACGTCGACGTCGAACGCCGCCGTCGCGTCGAGGCTGTCCCGGAGGGCGACCGACTCGTCGGCCGCGCCGTGGAACAGGGCGACCGGGACGTCGAGTCCGGCGGTCACGTCCTCGAACGAGTACCGCTCGAAGTCGGCGAAGAACCGCTCGTCGACGGTGTGGCCGGTCTCGTAGACGAACCGACCCTCGGAGTCAACGACGGCGCGCATCCCGTCGAACGCGCGGTTGTCCGTCAGCGGGGCTCGGCCCGCGACGGCCTCGATTCGCCGGTCGGCCTCGACGGCCGTGTGGAACGCCGTCTTCGCCCCGAAACTCGACCCGAACAGCACGTACGCCGGGGCGTCGAAGTACGCGAGGACGGCACGGAGGTCAGCGATTTTGGCCGAGAGCGTCTGGTCGACGAACGCGCCGTCCGACGCGCCGCACCCCCTGAAGTCGAAGCGAACCGCGTGGTAGCCTTCGTCGACGGCGCGCCGACACCGTGCCTCGTAACTCCCGGACTTGTCGCTGACGAAGCCGTGACAGCAGACGAGCCACGCGTCGTGGGCGGGCGAGTCGGGGGCGTGGTGGACGGCGGCGAGTGCCTCGTTGCGGTCGGTCGGGATGGTGTGCGTGGTCGGCATCGAGTCGGTGGCTCCGTGGCGGACCCGTCGCGTGGCGTCGGTATCAGGGCGTCGGTGGCGCGACCGGCGAGGAGCCACGGCCGCCGCTATCAGGAGCGAGAGTCGTGAGGGAGCGTTTTTCACGATAGACGCGACACCGGTGGCATGACCTGCAGGACCGTGGCGTTCGTCGGCGCGACCGGCGGCGCTGGGACGACTCGGACGGCGCTCGAGGCCGCCGTCGCGCTCGCTGCCGACGGAGCCGACGTGGCCGTGCTCGACGCGGCGTACGCGACACAGGGGATGGGAGGGTACCTCTCCGGCCGCCTCGAACCGGACCTCACGGCGCTGGTGACTGACCGAACCGACGACCCGCTCGCGGCCGGGCTAGTCGAACTGGACGCCGAGACGCCGGGTGACGTCGTCTGCTGCCCGGTCGACGCGCCGTTCACGCGGCTGGCCCGCGCGAAGTCGGTCGAGGCCGCACGGGCGTTCGAGCGCCGAATCGAGGAGGCGGCGACGACGGTCGACCACGTCCTCGTCGACGTCCCCCCGGTCGCGGCGAACCAGGCCGTCGCCGCGACGACGGCCTGCGAACGGGTCTGTCTCGTCACACCGGGCGGTGACCGCGGTGCCGACGCGACGAACCGACTCCGAGAGCGGGTCGCCGACGTCGGGACAGCCGTCGACGTCGTCGCGGCGGTCCGAGGCGACGACGAGTGGGGTGCGGCCGACGTCGTCCTCCCGTCGACCGAGACGCCGCTGCCCGCGGTACTCTCGGACGACACGTACGGACGGGCGGTCGCCGCGCTCGTCGCTCGACTCGTCGACCGCGAGGTCACGGCAGTCGGCGAGACGGGCGGCCTCTTCGACGGCGTCGCAGAACGAGTGCGGCGGTAAGGCCACCGGCGGGGCCCGCCTGTCGGTCTCAGACGAAATCGGCAGGGTCGGTCATCGTCTCGGCGAGCGCCTCGCGTTTCGCGACGCTCGCGCTGTGCGTGGGTGTGAGCGCCGCCTCTGCCGCCTCGACGAGGTCGGGAACGGGGTCGTGTGTCTCGACGTAGGCGGCGAGCGCGAACTCCGCCGAGGTCGCGCCGGTGAGCGTGGTCGCGTCCGCGCGGGACAACTCACCCGCGAGCCAGTCGCGGACGACGTCTCTGCCGACCGGACCGAGCGGCGAGACACCCGCCTCGCCACAGAGGTGAAGCGTCTTCGCGGCCGTCATCGGCGCGACGTGAGCGGCGCGAGCGACGTCGCCGACGCTCGTGCCGCTCGCGTAGCGCTCGAGCACTGTGGCCGCGGCCGTCGGGGCACACGGCAGCACGTCCGCGAACGCCGTGAGCCGGTCTGTGAGGTCCGTCTCGGTACCGTCGACGGTCGGGACGCCGCGCTCGCGCTGCTTCGTCGTGACCTCGATGCCGGCCGCGATGTCCGACAGTGTCATGCGAGACTCTCTCGCGGTATCGATAATAAATTCTCGTATTCGAGACTGTCTTGTCGAAGGGACGTACCGGTGACCGGTACGTTATCCCGGCGCGCAGCGGCGTCGAATCGGCAGTTCCTCACGTGTTTAAATATTCGATCGCGCCCGATATTCGAATATGAGCACGAGAAACCAGGCGGGCTGTCCCGAGTGCGACGGGCGACTGAACACGGACGCGACCGAGACGGTGTGTGCGGAGTGCGGGCTGGTCGTCGCGGCGGACCACATCGACCACGGGCCGGAGTGGCGGTCGTTCCAGGACGGTCCCTCGCGCGAGCGGACCGGCGCGCCGCTGACCCGGTCGCGGCACGACCGTGGACTCTCGACGGAGATCGGCCGGTCGACGCGTATCAAGGGGCGCAAGCGCCGTCGGCTGGCCCGCATGCGGGTGCAACACAACCGTGCTCAGATATCGACCAAGCGCGAGCGGAACCAGGTGTACGTCTTCACCGAGATTCGGCGTGTGACCTCGCGGCTCTCGCTCCCGACGCACATCCGCGAAATGGCGTCGACGCTCTTCCGGTCGGCGCAGTCGGAAGACATCGTCAGAGGACGGTCGCTCGAGGGGTTCGCGGCCGCGTGCGTCTACGCCGCGTGTCGGACCCAGCGGGTGTCGCGGACGGTCGAGGAGGTCGTCGCCGAGGCACGGGCGGACCGGGCCGAACTGCGAGCGGCGTACGGGGCACTGAACCGCGAACTCGGGCTGCCGACCGGGCCGATCGACCCGGCCGAGTACATCCCGCGGTACGCGACGGCACTCGACGTCGGCCCGGCGGTCGAACGGCGGGCCCGCGAGTACGCGGTGACGTGCCGCGAGCGGGGCCTCGACTCGGGGCGGAACCCCAGCGGTGTCGCCGCCGCCTGCCTGTACACGGCCGCGCGTGAATGCGGGGGTGACGTGACGCAGGCGGCTGCCGCAGAGGTCGCCGACGTCACGCCGGTGACCGTTCGGAACACCTACACCGACCTCCGAGACGAGTAGACACGAGAGCGAGCGGTTGCGAGCGCTGGTCGACACCCGATTTCTCACGTCCGTTGCGTCGTCGAGCCACTCGTCTCGCGCTCACGCCGCGTCGCCGAACGGCACGTGCCGAGTCAGCACCGAACCGCGTCGACAGCCTCGGCGAGCCGAGCGAACCGGTCGGCGAGCGGGTGCGCCCCGTCGGCGGCGGGCGGGCGACCCCCGTCCAGCGACTGCGCGAGCGCCGCGTCGGTCGGCAGTCGCGTGACCGGTGCGCCGAGGAGTCGCTCGAACGTCTCGACGGTTCGCCCGGTGGCGTCGGCGGCACGGTTGAGAACCACGGCGACGAGCCCACAGTCGAGTTCGCGGGCGAGTTCGCGCGTCCGAACCACGTCGGCGACAGCGAACGGGTCGGGAGTAGTGACCAGGAGACAGGCGTCGGCGACGGCCAGCGGGACGCCGGCGTCGGAGCGCATCCCCGCGGGGCAGTCGATGACGACGTCACCGTACTCCCGCTCGACCGCACGAGCGGCGTCGGCGAGGCGTCGCAGGTCGACCGCCCGGGCACCGGCGAGCGAGCGCCCGCACGGCAGGACCGAGACGGCACCGTGACGGACCGCCTCGAGCGGGCACGCGCGGCTGGCGAGGACGTCGTGGAGGTCCGGCCCGCGTCCGAACGGGAGGTTCGCCATGCCGAGGTCGGCGTCGACGACGACCGCTCGGTGGGCCTCGGTCGACGCCGAGTCCGGCTCCGAGAGGGCGGCACCGAGGTTGTACGCGACGGTCGACTTGCCGACACCGCCTTTCCCGCCGGCCACGGCGAGGATCACCGCGGTTCCCCCAGATCGGGTACGTCCGTCGCGTCGATGCGAGCCGCGAGGTCGTCCGCGCGAGCCGCGACCCGAGCGAGCGCGGCAGCGTCGGCCTCGAGCGTCGTCTCGAGCACGTCGATTCCGGCACGACCGCCGACGGCGGCGACGACCGGTGTCGCCTCGGGGACGGTACCGGCGAGCCTGTCGGCGGTCTCCAGGCGAGCCTCGACGGCTCGGAACCACGCCGCGACGACCGTCGGAACGGAGTGCTCCGGTGAGTCGGACGTCCCGGAGCCCCGAGCGGTCGCTTGCCCCTTCGACTCGGCCGCGCGCTCGTCGACGCTGCGGGGACTGGTCTCCGTCGAGCGTCGAGCCGAACGGTCACCCGTGTCGACGCTGTCTCCGGGCGACGCCGTCGACGGCTGGTCGCCGGGGGGGTCGACCTCGTCGACCGACTGCGACAGGACGACGGCTCGCGGTGGCGCGTGGTCGCCGAGCGACCGGAGCGCCCGGTCGACCGGGGATGCGTCGTCCGAATCACCGACGGGCCGGTCGTCGACGGCGACCGGTGGCGTCTCCGGTGGGGCGTGGCACGCGTATCCGAGCGACACGCTCGCGCCACCGGGGACGCGCCGCGTGACCCCGTCGTCGTCCCACCCCGCTTCGGCGACGCCGTGACGACGCGGCGGACGCACCGGGACATCGAGGCGGTTCTCGAGACGGACCTCGCGAGGTGCCGTGTGCGTGTTGTGCACGCGAACGGTCACGAGCGTCGCGTCCGCGGCGCGGGAGACGTGCCACTCGGCCGTGAGGAGGCCGGCACGGAGCGAACCGCACGTGTCGCGGTCGACCGTGTCGGCGTCGGCAGGCAGTCTGTCGCCGGCGGGGTCCGTCACCGGCGTCGGATCCGACGGATGAGTCATACACCACCTGGCTGCCTCCCCCCATATGAATCAGCGGTCGTTCACACCCGGATGACCGGCGCGTCGAGTCGTGTGGCAGCCTCGGCCGGCGAGCCGAAGCGGTCGGCGGAGACCACGAGCGGGGCCGCGACGCGAGCGAGGCGTGCGACTGCGAGTGCGGCGGTGGTAGCATCCCCCCGGTACGATGCCGGGTCGTCACCCACCTCGGCGTCGCCCGGGAGCGTGGCGAGCGCGACGGCGAAGTCGTCGAACACCGCGGAGACGAGTTCGCGACGGGCCCGTCGTCGCAGGTTCGCGACGTGGTCGGCGAGGTGGAGACGTCGTTCCCTGCCGTCGCGTGCGGCGCGGGCAGCACGTTCGACCTGTGCGAGTCGCTGGTCGGCGGCGATGCGCTCGGTCTCGACCTCGGTGAGCGACGCCACCGCCTCGGCGAGGTCGGCCTCGACGACCGACGTGTCGGCACCGACCTCTCTGAGCGCCTCCAGCCGGCCACGAAGCGTCGCGACTCGCTCGTCGAGCCGGCGCGCTCTCGTCCCGGCGTCGGCGACGCGCCGCTTCGCCGACGACAGGTCGACGGTGTCGAGGTCGGCCGACGCCGCGGCGAGTTCCGCGCGAGCGCGTTCGAGTGGGCGGGCGGCGGACGGGACGAGTCCGTGCGAGCGGGCGGCGGCGACGAGCGCGTCTCGGAGGTCGAACGAGCGGGGTGGAATCCGAGAGACGTGCGCGTGAACGGGTCCAGCGCGCTCACAGTCGACCGGCAGTTCCGGTCGGCGAACGGTCGCGCCGGGGGTCGACGCCGTGTGAACGGCGGCGACGAGTTCCTCGGGTGAGACGCCTGTCCCGCGAAGGTCGACCGCCCGCCCGCGGTGCGAGACGTCACCGACGGTCACGGCGACGGTGCCGGGGCGACGCGGCGGGGCGGGAACCCGTGTCGGGACGAAGCTCACAGCTCTCGCTCGCGGAGCGCCGACGGCGACGGGTGCTCGGTGTCGCGGGCGAACGCGTGGTACGGCGTGCTCGGCGAGTCACGGTTCTCGTACGCGCAGGCGGCCTCGCGCACCACGTCTGGAACGTCGGCGAACTCGTTCAACGGACGGGTCAGTTCGACGTGGACGTCCACGCCGTGTTTCTCGACGAGGCGGAGCGCGAGGAACGCACCGAAGTGGGTGTCGTCGAAGAGCGCCGCGCGGCCGAACCGGCGGACGACGGTCTCGTCGTGAGTCCGACACACGTTGCGGAGCGACGTTCGGGCCGGGTGTGAGTAGGTCACCACGAGCAGCACAGGACGTCGAATGTATGGACGCGGTCAAAACGTTCGCGCCGCGAGTATCGCGACAGATAACGAGGGAGTCAGCCGAGTCGCTCGACGGTGACCGCCAGTTCCTCACCCGCGTCGAGGAGGTCTCTGACGCGAGCTTCGGCCTCTGCGGCGGACGTGGCGACGACGACGAGTCCGTCCGCACGCTCGTCGCCGCTAGAGCGGTACGCGGCCAGGTCGTCTTCCCCCTCGAAGTCGGTCGCGTAGGTGCGCAGGACGTTCACCACCTGTCGTTCCGTCGCGGCGAGGTCGACGTCGCCGCGCTCGAACGCCCGGAGCGCGTCCTCGATGTTCCGAAGCGCGGAGATGCGGTCCATCGTCACCCCACCTCACCGTGCGCGAGCATAAATAGCCAGTGGCAAGCCGACGAGACGGCCCGGTCAGACACGACAGCGGCGCGAGGACCGTCTCACGACGACGCCGACGAGGCGGTCCAGACGCGTCCGATACCGTAACGGCAGTGGGTTACAGTCCCCCCGCCCGAGACGCGGGTCGGAACGCGAATCCGCGCCTGGTCACCGATTCGTACGTCTTCGACGTAGCCGCGGGCGCGCCCCAGCGAGGTCCCGTCCGCGGTGTAGAAACGGACGACGAGTTCGCCGTATCGGACGTGGTGACCGGAGACGTTGCGGACCGTCGCGGTGGCGCACCACCACTCGCCCTCCTGTGAGAGCGTCGGCGGGGCGAGAATCTGGAGCGTCGACCGGAGTGTGACGTCGACCACCGGCCGGAGGGAGGCCCGACTCTCGCCCGCGAAGGTGAGTCGGAAGCGCTGCGACGCGCCTGGGACGAGTTCGTCGAACGCCCGGTGGCTCATCCCGCGCAGCAACCCGGCGTCGTCGACGAGTCGGACGTGGACCTCGACGGCCCGTGCGGCCGCGTCGCCGTCGTTCGTGACAGTCACCTCGGCGGCGCGTCCCCCCTCTTGCTCGACCAGTGTCGGCGGGTCGGGGCCGACGACGACGTGCGGTTCGGACGGGGGAGCGGCGGCGTCACCGGCGTCGGCTCGGCCCGTCTCGGAGGCGTCGCGCTCGCCGTCATCACACCCCTCGTCGGACTCATCCTCCTCGTCGGTGAGGATGTCGACCAGCCACGCGAGCACCGACGTGTCCGAGGGGTACCGGAGGTCGGCGTCGACGTGCAGGCGGTGGATGTCGCTACCGGTGAGATAGAGGTACTCGCCGAGGCGCGTGGCGTACGGAATCGCGGGTGACTCGTCGGTGACGTCCAGTCGGCGCGGCGACGAGAGGAGGATGTCGCGCGCGTCGATATCGTCGTTCGGGAGGGCCTTCCCGACGAAACGGACCTGTCCGACGAACTCCTCGCCGCTCTTGGTGCGAACGCGGGCGAAGCCGCGCGGTGTCCGGAGGTGGAGGAACGCCCAGGCGGTCTCGAGCGATGGGTGCGCGTCGTACCGCTCGTGGAACTCCTCGCGGTACCGCTGGCCGAGCGTGAGGCCCACGAGGGCGGCCACGCCCAGCACGAGGCCGTAGAGGAGCACCCCGCCGGCGACCCGGACGACCGGCGGGATGGGAATCCCAGCGACCAGCAAGGGAGCGACGACCAGCAGGAACGGAGCGGAGACGACGCCGACACCGAGGCTCCAGGCGACGCGTTCGAGCGTCCCCTCGCGGACGCGGACGCCGCTCTGCCAGATGAACAGCTGGGTCGCGATGAACCCCGGGAGGAGCGCCAGAAGGAACAGGAGTTCACCGCCGAGTAACTGCCCGAGGAGGTCGAGTTGCATGAGGCTCAAAACGCCGGTGTGAGTGCGAACGTCCGCACCCGCGAGCTACACATAGTCCTCGTCGCCGTTACCGTTCCCCGGGTCGAGTCCCTTCTCTTCGACGTCCTCGTCCCGGTCTCCCGGGTCGAACGTGGCCGGAGGCTCCTCCTCCAACACCGCGAGCGTCTCGCCGATGATCTGTTCGAGGTCGGTGTCGGAGACCCCGTCGACGAGGCCGTCTTCGACGCGGTGTCTGACCTTCTCCGCCACGTCGTCGACCGTTCGTTCGTCCACCATATGTCAGACCAGATGGTACTATGAGGGCATATAGCTAGCGTCCGCCGGCCCAAGCCCCTTGCGGCGAGGGTCGCTCAGGTCGTCCGCAGGTGGTTCTGCTGCGGCTCGTACACCTCGCCCTTGCGCCGGAGCTTCTCGAGTTCGTCCTCGGCCTTCGACCGGTCGAGGCCGAGGTCGACCTCGGCGCGGTCGAGCACCTCGTCGAGCGGTGCGCCCTCCTCGTACTCGCTCTCGAGTTCCGAGATGAGGCCTTTGAGGTTCTTGATGCGGTCGCGCTGGGTCTTCGACCGTCCGGTCTCGATGACGTCGGCGTCGAATTCGCCGGTTTCGGGGTCGACGCCGATGGCCTCCAGACAGGAGCGCACGATGGCGATGACGCGTTCGGCGTCCTCCGCTTCGACCGTATCGGAGAGGCGGACGCGGGCGGAGGCCTCGGCGAGGCGGACGAGCGCCTCGAGTTTCCGGGCCGTGACGGGGACCGGGGCGTCCTCGTCGGCACCCTTCGCCCGCAGGTCGACGTAGAACTCGCGGATGGCCGCCCGCGCCTCGTCGGTCATCGTCGGATAGCAGTTGCGTTTCGCGTGGGCGATGTACTTCCGCAGGAGTTCGGGCTCGATGGCCGGCTCGACCTCTTCGGTCGCCGCGTCGACCTCCTCCTGCGTGAAGTTCGAGTTCGTCATCCGCGTCCGCTGGGTGTTCAGCTCGCCCGCGTAGTTCGTCTGGAGGATGTGGTCGGCGAGGTCGCCGTCCTTCTCGGGGTCGGGCTGGTCGGTGACGGTGAAGATGAGGTCGAACCGCGAGATGAGCGCGGGTTCGAGATCTATCTGTTCCCCGATGGGTTCGTACTGGTCGAATCTGCCGTATTTCGGGTTCGCCGCGCCGAGGAGCGAACAGCGGGATTTGAGGGTGGCGTTGATGCCGGCCTTCGAGATGGAGATAGAGTTGTGAAGGACGACGCCCTGACTGACGAACGTGTTCGTGGGCTCGACCGTGACGTCGTACACCCACTCTGTTTCGTGTTCACCCGTGTTCGGCACGGTTTCGACGTTCGTCACTCGATAGAAACGCAGGTCACACCGTTTCTCGAGCGCATCAGAACGACGTTCAGCTTCGTCGAGCGCTTCGAGGACAGCACTAGACGCCTCGCGTAACATCTCACCTCGCTCCTCTGGGTTGTATCCACCGGCCTCCGCGTAGTGGACAGAGCTGGTCGTCATGCCGTCGACACGCTCAGCGAGTTGGCGACCGGACCACCCAACGACCGACCGGAGCGATTCCAGGTCGTCCGCGTCTTCGAGTCCGTCACGAACCGTCTCGATACGGTTATGAATCGCAGCGAGTTGTGTCTCGACGGTTTCTATCCGAACACCGAACTCCTCGTCGAGGTTCGGCCGGAACTGTCCAGTGAGTCTGAGACCGACTAGCTTCCGGAGTTCTCGAATCTCGCGGGCAGCACTCGTCGGAAGCACGTCGTGATGACGCCGACAGCCATTGCTGCGGTCGACGAACTCCATCGCCTTCTGGTGCCGTTCGTCAGCAGGCTCAACGACGGCTTCGACGAACTGCTCGGTCGAATCACCCATCACATAAGTCTTCCACGAGTCCTCGGTAGAGTTGTAGTGAATCCGTGACGCGACACCGATTTTCGCGAGGGCGTCAGCGTAGTCGTCCGCGAGTCCACGCGAACTCGTCGAGAGTGCCATCGCTTCGCTTTCGACGCCACCATCACCGGCGAACGCACCGACGAGGAACCGCCGGATGTGTTCTTCAGAAGCACCGAGTACCCGAGCAGGGATACGTTTCTCGCGGGCGGTCGCCATCATCTCTGGGACGTTTCGCTCGAACCATCGGTAGAGCTCCGTGGACACCCATCGCTTCGTGACGGTCCCAGCGGCATTGGTCGTGTCCGTACTCGTGAGTCCAAACGCATCGGTCATCAACTGGTCCATCCGCGTGAGAAGCCGCTCGTCTTGGTTGGAGAACCCGACTTCGTGAGACGAACCAGCATACGAGTGCCCCTCAGCAACGAGAAACCCCAGCGCCTCGGCCAGGCCTTCGGTCAGTTCGTTCGGGAGGTCAACGTCGCGCTCCTTGCCGACGTGGGGTTCGTCGTCGAACGCGACGGCAGCACCCGAGTTCGGGAGTTTCCGTGGGGCGGGGACAAACGCCCCTTCCTCGATGTCGCGAGCGTCGACGACGCCGACCTCACCACTGGAATCGACGAACATCGGGTGTTCAGGTGTGACGGTGACCGACCGCCCGTTGGAGAACTCGACTCGGACGAACTCGTCGGGAGCCTCGTGACGACTCACCCGGTCGATGGGGAGCTTCGTCGTCTCGTTCGTCTCGAAGTCGACCGAGTGCACGCCGGCATCATCGACAGGGAGAATCTCACAGTCGACACCGTCGACGACCTCGTCGGGGTGAGCGCTCATCTGCGCATCGACGAATTTGCCGATACGCACGCGGCGACCGTCTGAGAGCAGGATCTCGGTGTCTGGGTGGTACGACTGCTGCTCGAGCGCTTCGTGCATCGCCGAGCGGTCTTCCGAGTTGTGGACGATTATCCCGTTGGCGACGAAGTTGTGCGTTCCATCCACTGTGAGGTCGTAGACGTTCGTCTGGCGTCGCTTTCCATTTGTGCTGTCCGCAGAGTTCGTCGAAGGAACCGTCTTCACGTCCGAAACCGGACGACAAACCACATCCCCACCGGGACGAACACTTGGCGCGTTTTCCACCACCTGCCCACCGTCTGTCTCAGAGTGGGGGAGTTCACGCGGGACGTACACCCAGTCACCCTCAGTAAGCTCGCTTGCCGCACGTTCGACTCGCTCCCCGTCCTCGAAAACGAAGTACGGATGGTCGTGTGTCGAAGTGAGGCACTCACCAGACTGGAGTCGGATTTCGGTCAGGTCGCCGGGAGCCTCGTACTCGTGAACTGCCGTGACAGGCCGTTTGGCGAGCGTTCCGTCGTCGGTCATCGTCCACGCGGCGAAGTCCGCATCGAAGTCACGAATCGTCCGGCCGTTACTCAGTTCTTCGATAGTTCCTGACTCCGCTGCTGTGCGGGCGAGTTCGCCGATACGCTGAACCTCGCCACTGGCGAGGTGTACCAGCGTATCACCCGTCACACAGCGCATCTTATCGAGTTCGTCCACCGCCGCGATGCCCTTGTCGGCGAGGACGAGCGCCCCTGCCTCCAGTGTCCACTGCTGGCCGTCGCCGAAATCGTCTCGGACGGCCGCAGCAGTGAGCCCGGCCGCACTGGAGCCTTTCCCGGAGGTGTAGACGGAACGAGGGGCAATGTGCCTGATATATGATAATAACTGAGATTTGCCAGTTCCAGGGTCCCCGATGAGGAGCATGTGTAAGTCTCCTCTGATACGAGAACCGTCCGGGAGCCGCTTCGTGACGCCGGAGAACAACTGCAGAATCATCGAGAGCTTCTCCTGGTCGTAGCCGTAGATGGAGGGGGCGACGGAGGCGACCATCTCGTCGTAGATGTCCGGATGCGAGGAGAGTTCGATGATCTCCTGTTTGTCCTCGTCGGTGATCTCCATGTCCTCGAACTCCTCGTCTTCGATGATGATGGAGACGCCGTCCATGTAGAGGTCGAAGATGGGCGTCTTCTCGTTGTTCGAGGTCTGCTGTTCGATGTGGAGGACACCGTTGAGTGTGACGTGGTCGCCCGCGGTGACTTTGCCGGTGATGTCGTCCTCGATGTTGATGTCGATGCTCTGTGGTGTCTCTCCGCCCCTGAGGTCCTCGGGCGACTCCTGAACGCGAATCTTCTGCGAGTCGACGAACTCACTCTGGTCGAAGTTGACTCTGAACGGCCCCTGGCGCTCACAGCCCTGACACTCGTGCGGCTCCTGGAAGCCGCTGTCCTGTTGTGGGATGTACGTCATCGTCCCACAGCGCTGGCACTCGAAGGCGGCTTCGGTGATCTTCGGGCGGACGTCCGTGGCCTTGCGGACGATACCCTGCACCGAGACGAGCTTCCCGATGTGGTCGTCGTGGACCCGGATGTTCCGAATGTCGATGGAGTCGGGGATGTTCGTGAGGCGGACGTGTGCCTGTCCGAGACTCACATCGGCAGGTAAGTCGTACAGTCTGAGCGCCTCTTCGGCGTACCGCTGGAGCTGGTCGGGCTTCGCGAGGTAGTCCTCGGCGAGGTCGGGGTCGAAGGTGTAGAGGTCGTTGTAGTCGACGTAGAGCGAGCGCTGCTCGTTGGGATACCGCTGGGCGAGACGGCCGATCTCGTCGCGGTAGTAGTTGCGGTAGAACTGGATGAACCGTTCTGTCAGTTCCTGATTCTGCGGGGCCTGCGCCATCGCACAGTCATTGTGCGTACTCGACTAAAGAGTCTTGGCTACCGCGGCGGAAGTGGTTCGACAGTCGTCCGCTCAGTCGAGGCGGGGTCGAGTGCGGCGACCGTCGGGCGGCTGCGCAGGGCCGGTGCACGACCACTGGATTGATACTATTGTTGTCCGTAGTTTACAATATGAACAATACTGTCTCGAGGAGGGTTCGCGTCGCACTTCTGGACGCCTCGGTGGGCGAGACACCGGCCGAACGGAACTTCACCCGCGAACTCGACGCCGAGGTACGGACGTACAAGGTGAGCGAGGGGGAGTTCCCGCCCCGCGTCGACGCGAGCGAGCGGCCGTTCGACGCCGTCGTCGTCTCCGGGTCGCAGACGTCGGTGTACGACGAGGAGCCGTGGATTGCGGCGACGGCAGCGTGGGTCCGCGAAGCCGTCAAGGCCGGCGTGCCACTGCTCGGCGTCTGCTGGGGCCACCAGCTCCTGGCGCGGGCGGTCGGCGGCGAGGTCGACCCGATGGGCGGCATCGGGGAACTCGGATACACGACGGTCGAGCGACTCGAAACGAGCGACCCGCTGTTCGACGGCGTCGACTCGTCGTTCGTCGCGTTCGAGACGCACACGGACGAGGTGACGGCGCTACCGTCCGCGGCGACGCCGCTCGCCGAGACCGAACGAGCGCTGCAAGCGTTCCGCGTCGAGAACGCCTGGGGCGTCCAGTTCCATCCGGAGTACGACCGCGACACCGCCCGGTGGGTCACCGAGAACAAGCGCGGCTGGCTCGACGACGAGACGGTCGACGCCGTGCTCGAGACGGTCACCGCCGAGCGACACGCACAGACGGCGCAGGCGACGCGGGTGTTCGACAACTTCCTCGCCATCGCGCGCCGAATCAGCACGCCACGCGAGGTTTCGAACTAGTGTAGTGTACAATACATACACAACTATTAAGCCCGCTCGCGCGTAACTGCTGGTGTATGACGGACGCAGTGACCGAGGCGACGGACGAACCAGTAGCGATCGAATCAGTCGACCACTTCGAGGAGGTGGTCGGACGAGACGGCGTCGTCCTCGTCGACTTCCACGCGGAGTGGTGCGGCCCCTGTAAGATGCTCGAACCGACCGTCGCGGAGGTCGCGGCGGAGACGGACGCCGTGGTGGCGAAGGTCGACATCGACGTCCACCAGGAACTCGCGGTTCGCTTCGGTGTTCAGGGTGTGCCGAACCTCGTCTTCTTCGCCGACGGCGAACCCCAAAAGCGGGTCGTCGGCGTCCAGGGCAAAGAGGCGTTGACCTCGGTCATCGACTCGCTGGCGAACTGAGCGGAGACGTCGGGACGGCAGGCCCGTTCTCGATATTGTACACCCTGCACAATCTATTTGCGGCTCGCGTGAGTACGCTCGAGCATGGACCCGATCGTCATCGTCGGCGGCGACGCGGCCGGGATGAGCGCGGCGAGCAAGTTCAAGCGCGAGCGTCCCGAGCGTGAGGTCGTCGTCTTCGAGAAGGGCGAGTACGTCTCCTACGCCGCCTGCGGGATGCCGTACTACGTGAAGGGAGCCGTCGAGTCACTCGAGGACCTCCTCACCGTCACGCCCGAGCAGTTCATCGAAGAGCGCGGCATCGACCTCCGACTCCACCACGAGGTCGTGGACATCGACCCCGACGCGCGTGAGGTCGCAGTCGAGGGGCCCGACGGCCACGTCACCCAGTCGTACGACCAGCTCCTCGTCGCGACGGGTGCGCACGCGGTCGTCCCCCCGTTCGAGGGGATGGACCTCGACGGCGTGTTCACCATGCACTCGCTGCCCGAGGCCGAGGCCGTCCGCGACTACCTCGCGGCGGAAGAGCCCGACGCCGTCGCGGTCGTCGGCGGGGGGTACGTCGGCATCGAGATGGCCGAGGCCTTCGACGAACACGGCGTGACGGTCCACCTCTTCGAGATGCTGCCGCACGTCATGGCACCGTTCGGCGAGACCGTCGCCGAGGCGGTCGAAGACCACCTCCGCGAGCGAGGAGTCGACCTCCACCTGAACACCGCCGTCGAACGGTTCGTCGGCGACGAGGCCGTGACGGGTGTCGACGTCGGCGACGGGGTGGTCGACGTCGACCTGGCGCTCGTCGGCGTCGGCGTCGCCCCGAACACCGACCTCGCGGAGGCCGCCGGTGTCGACCTCGGGGAGACGGGTGCCGTCGCGACCGACGCGTACGGCCGGACGAACGTCGACGGCGTGTTCGCCGCGGGCGACGTCGCCGAGGCGCGGAACGTCGTCACCGGCGACCCGGACCACGTCCCCCTGGCGCTGACCGCCAACCGCGCGGGGCGGGCCATCGGCCAGACGATGGCCGGCGACGAGACGCCGGTCGGCGACATCGCCGGGTCCGCGGTCGTGAAGGCGTTCGACCTCACGGCGGCGCGCACCGGCGTAATCGACGAGGAGCGCGCGAGCGACGCGGGCTTCGACCCCGTCTCGGTCACCATCACCGCCGCCTCGCGGGCGCACTACTACCCCGGTGCCGAGGACATCACTATCACGATGTTCGGCGACCGGGAGTCGAGGCGACTGCTGGGCGCGACGATGGTCGGCCGCGAGGGCGTCGCAAAGCGCATCGACACCGTCGCGGCGGCACTCCACGAGGGAGCCACGGTCGAGGATCTGTCGTACTACGACCTCGCGTACGCGCCGCCGTACAGCCCGGTGTGGGACCCCGTGCTGACGGCGGCGAAGGTGCTCGCGGGGAAACTCGACTAGGCGTCAGCCCAGCACGACCGGCCAGACGAACCGGACGAGCACGAGCGCGACGAGCGTCGTCAGGAGGATGACGACCCCGTCGAGCAGGCTGCCGGCGCGGAGCATGTGTTCGCGGTTCAGATAACCCGCGCCGAAGACGATGGCGTTCGGCGGGGTCGCGACGGGGAGCGCGAAGCCGTAGCTGGCGGCGACGGCGCCGGTCACGGCGAGCATCACCGACGCCGACGTGGCCGAGGTCCCCAGCGCGTCGGCGTAGGCGGGCCCGACGTTGATGAGGAGCGGTGCGAGGATGGCCGCCATCGCCGTGTTCGAGGCCAGTTCGCCGACGAGGACGGTCCCGGCGACGATGGCGAGGAGAACGACGACGAGCGGTGCGCCCGCGAGCGCGCCCAGCGTCACCTCGGCGAGCCACGTCGTCGCCGCCGTGTCGGCGAGCGCGTTCGCCAGCGAGATGCCGCCGCCCAGGAGGATGAGCGTCCCCCAGTCGATGTCGACGACGTCGTCCCACGCGACGGCGTCGGTGACGACCAGGGTCGGGACGGCGAGCAACCCGACGAAGACGTAGAACAACAGCCCCTGGTGACCGGCGGTCCCGAGTGCGCTGGTGGCCGCGCCGCCGAAGAGCGTGACACGCCAGACCGGGGGGAGGAAGTCGGCGAGCAGGAACTCGAACCCGCCGAGGAGCCACAGGACGGCGGTCGCCGCGAAGACGACGACGGTCCGTCGTGCGCGCGCCGACAGCGGGCCCAGGGCGTCGAGTTGCGCCGCCGCGTCCGCGCGCGCTTCTGTCACGTCGTACGCGGCAGGCGGGTAGACGACGTAGGTGAGAAGCACCCACGCGACGGGGAGGGTGATGACGACCAGCGGGAGGCCGACGACGAGCCACTCGACGAAGCTTATCTCCACGCCCAGTAGCTCCCGCAGTTGCCCGACCACGATGGCGTTCGGCGGGGTACCGACGAGCGTCCCGACCCCGCCGAGGCTCGCCGCGTACGCGACGCCGAGGAGCATGGCGACCTGGAAGTTCGAGGCGTCGCTCTCACCGTCGCCGTCGCCGTCGTCGGCCTCGACGACGGGGGTGACGCTCGCGACCACGCCGACGACGACCGGGACCATCATCGCGACGGTCGCGGTGTTCGAGACGACCATCGAGAGGAGTGCCGTCGCGACCATCGCCCCGAGGACCAGCCCCCGGGGTGAGGTGCCGAAGCGGACGATGAGAAGCAAGGCGAGGCGGCGGTCGACGCCGTGGTGGCTGAGCGCCTCGGCGAGGACGAACCCCGCCAGCAGGAGGAAGATGACCGGGTCCGCAAAGCCCGCGACGGCGTCGCCGAACGAGGGGTAGACGCCGAGGGCCGTGAGCAACAGCGGGATACAGAGCGCCGTGAGCGCGAGCGGGAGGGCACCGGTAATCCAGAGGATGGCTGCGAACGCCATCGTTGCGAGCGCGAACTTGCCGGTGAGCGTCAGCGAGGCCGGTGTCGGCGCGGCGACGATGGCGCTCACGACGACGAGAGCGACGGCGAGCGTGAACAGCCGGAACCGGGGCGAGGGAGACACCTGAACTCACTCGTCCCTCCTCCTCGGGGAGGGAAAATAAAGACCGCCGTCGGGGTGGTGGCGACAGCGTCCGTCCGGATACTCGTGGGGCTGCTCGGTCGGCGGCCGCCCCGTGTTCCTCGCTGACGGCGTGGGCGTCGAGACCGGGAGCCGTGACGAGCCGATGCCAGGTTTTATGCGCGTGTTCGCGGAGGGACACGACAGGCGATGGTCAGTGGCGGTACGGCTGTCCAGGTCGGTCTCCTCGTCGCGTCAGTGGCAGGGCTCTGGCTCGGAGCGCGGTTCCTCGTCGACAGCGTGGTCCGCCTCGCCCGCCGGTTCGGCCTCTCCGAACTCGTCATCGGCCTCACGGTCGTCGCTGCGGGGACCTCCACGCCGGAACTCGTGGTCTCCGCCGATGCGGCGCTGAAGGGGCTCGGCGCGATTGCCGTGGGGAACGTCGTCGGCTCGAACATCTACAACCTCGCGTTCATCCTGGGCGTCGTCTCGCTGCTCCGTGTCGTCCCGATCGAGCGGTCGCTGGTGCATCGTGACGGCCTCGTCCTGGTCGCGAGCACGTTCGTCGGAGCCGGAGTGCTGTTCGACCTGACGAGCTCGCGGGTGGAAGGCGGCGTCCTCCTCGTCCTGTTCGTCGTCTACACGGCGTACCTGCTCCGGACGAGCGTCGGGGACGGGACGGGGACCGCAACCCCCTCGTCTGGGACGGCGTCGGACGCGTCGGAGGCGGAACCGGCCGTCCCGACGGGACTGACGGAGCGGGTCTCGTTCCAGGGGCGCGACGCGCTCTTGTTGCTTGTCGGACTCGCCGTCGTCCTGGTCAGCGGTGACCTGATGGTGTCGACGGCGTCGACGCTGGCGCGGGGGGCTGGCGTCTCCGAGTCCGTCGTCGGCGGGACCATCGTCGCGGCGGGTACCTCGACGCCGGAGTTCGCCGTGTCGCTGGTGGCGATCCGCCGGGGACGCCTCGGCGTCTCCGTCGGCAACGTGGTCGGCAGCAACGTGTTCAATATGCTCGGTATCCTCGGCGTGGCGAGCCTCGTCCGGCCACTCACGTTCGAGGCGGTCCTGCTCGAGAGCGTCGCCTGGCTGCTGGTCGTCGCGGTGCTGGTCGTCGGGGCGCTGTGGACGGGGCGACAACTCTCGCGCCCGGAGGGCGGGCTGTTCGCCGCCTCCGAGGTGGGTCGGTGGGTGCTCGGCCTCGTGGGACTCGTCGGCTGAGACGGACGCGGTCGTCGAGCGCGCGGTCGGTGCCCGTCCGAACGGGGTCGTCGTCGACGCCGACGGGGCCATCGCACACGGCCTACTCGTCCCAATCACACGGTGGATGACAGTCAGCAAAACAGGACGACCGAGTCGGTCGACGCCCGGCCGTCCGGACCGGCTATTCGTCCGGCTCGTCGTCCGTCTGGCGGTCGGCGACGGCCTCCATCGCGACCCCGGCGAGACCGGCCGCGGCCAGCCCGATACCGAGCGCACGCACCTGTCGCAGGTACGCCGGGCGTGGTTCGAGTTCGTCCACGTTCTCGTAGTTCAGCTCCAGCAGCCGCTTCGTGACCTCGGCGCTCCGGCGCGGGGCGACGAGAGCGAACAACCCCTGTACGAGAGCCCAGACCGCTCCGAGCGTCCGACAGTTCGTGCGTCCGAACATACCCGACAGTACGTCTTCGTCGTCCATTAGTATGTCGAAGTATGAGCAATACTGAGCCGTTGTCGTCTCTCGGCACGACCGTGCTTCCGCCGCGCCTCTAGCCCGACCTCTCCCCATCTCAGAAACAATCGTCTGTGGGGGCAGCCGCACTCCCGAAAGATTGTAGTGTGAACAACAGACAATAATAACAGGGGAGAGCGAGGTCACTTCCCAGGCAAACGACTGATATCGTTCGACACACCATTGTACGACCATGAGCGCCACCGACACACCAGCAGGCTGGCGAGACGCCGTCGAACAGGAGCGGGCCAAGAAAGCGCGGTTCTTCCGTGAGGGGCCGCGCTCGCCGCTGCCGCCGGAGTTCACGGGCGAGTCGTTCCCGGGGTTGGACTACTACGACCCCGACCCCGCGTACCGGTACGAACTCGAACTGCACGGACACGACGACGTCGAGGAGGTGACGGTCGGGACGTCCGCGGAGGGCGAGCAGACCTACCTGCGATACGGGGAGTTCCGGTTCGAGGTCGACGGTGAGGCGGTGACGCTCCAGGCGTACCGCCCCACGGACGGAAGCGACCGGCTGTGGGTCCCGTTCCGCGACGAGACGAGCGGCGAGGAGACGTACGGCGCGGGACGCTATCTCGACCTCGAACCCGACCATCACCGGACCGACGAGGGGCAGTGGGTGCTGGACTTCAACCGAGCGTACAACCCGACGTGCGCGTACAACCCCGCCTACGAGTGTCCGCTCGTCCCGATGGAGAACTGGCTCGACGTGGCTGTCGAGGCGGGCGAACGCGACTTCCCCGGCCACGGGGAGTAAACGAGACACCGGACCGTTCTTAGGAACTGAGGACCGCCCTGCGGGTTCATTGTGTCACCGCTCGAACGTCCGGTTGATGCCGTATTCCACTCAACTGAGCGAGTTCAAAGGCACGCTGGGCGAACTCATCGAGGAGGCGCCGGAACTAGAACAGTTCGCGGGGTTCATCCACTCCGCGGAGGCGACGGACGTCCTCGACAACAAGACGAAGGAACTCATCTCGCTGGCCATCGGCGTCGCCGTCCGGTGTGAGCACTGCATCCTCTGGCACACCGACGCGGCGCTGGAGGCGGGCGCGACCCACGAGGAGGTCGTCGACGCACTGAAAATCGCCGTCGTCATGGGTGGCGGTCCGGCGATGACGTACGCGGTCGACGCGTACGAGATACTGTGCGCACTCGAGGAAGAACGAGCAGCGTAGGCCGTCTCGTGTCCGGACGGGCGGCGAGCGAACCGTCAGTTCCTCCGAGAAAGAGAAAGCGGGCGTGTACAGCGAAGGAGTCGTCCTGTCAGGAGAGACACGCCCGTTCGTGCCGAGTCGTGCCGGCCGCATAGAGGTGGTGTCGTCGTGCGCCAAGAATCGTCACGGCACCGGGTCGTCGTCGTCACCGCTCTGCGGCGACGGGCTGTGCCGAGATGTCCTCGTACTGCTGACGGTACTGGTCGATGAGCTGGCCCATCTTGGCGTACCAGTCGTTGAGCATCCGCTGCATCTCGTCGGCGACGACGTCGGCGTCGACGGGTTCGAAGACGTGGTAGTAGCCGCCATCGGCGTAGTTCACCTGTTCGCTCCGGACGAAGCCCGCGTCGCGGAGGCGCTGGACCGACCGGTACGCCGTCGAACGTTCGCGGTCGACGGCGTCGGCGATCTCGTCGACGGTGAGAGGCTCGTCGGTGCGAGCGAGCACGCCGAACACCGCCCTGTCGAGCGTCTTGAGTCCGTGAAAACACTCGAGGAGGCTCTCACACGTCAGGTCCTGGGCCAGTTGGTCGCTCATGGAATCCGGCATCGTGTCACCAGATACGGACCCGGAGCGAAAAAGTGTTGCGCAAAGCACGAACAACTGTACGGGCGCGGGACGGCTCACCGCCGTGGGCTGGGTGGACTGCACCGACGTCCAGACGGAGGTCGGGCGGTCTCTGACCGAGCGTTCGGCGCGTCTCGGAGTGTGAGACACCGAGGAAAGTCACACGAGAGAGGAGCCACACCCGGGTGGAGATTGTGCATGTAGCACTTTATTCACTCCGCGCGTCCGTGGTCGGAGCATCTGCCCCAGAGCCTCACGTCCGGGGCGTCTCGCCGTCACGGCGGAGGGCCTCCTCCCGGAGTTCGTCGCTCGCGTGCCACGTCCGCGGGCGGACGGCGATGACGAGCGCACCGAGCATGAACACGCCGACGAGCGCGGTGACGGCGACGCCCGAGACGGGACCGACCTGCGCGCTCGCGGGCCAGGTAGCGTCGGTGAAGGCAGTCACGCGGAGCACCCACGCCCCGTTCAGGATGGCGAACAACGGGAGATACACCCGGCGGAGCCGGTGGGCGAGCGCCTCCTCCGTCGTGATCTTGAGCGTCGGCCGGGCGTAGTCGGCGGCGAGCACCCGTCGCCACCCCTCGTCGGCGAGGTCACGGGTCGGGTCGAGTCCGGGTGCCCAGACGTTCTGCTGGAGCGAGCGAACGCGGCTCCGCCAGGTGTCGTAGGCACGGTACCGACGCGCCTCGATACTCAAGAACAGGCCGACCGCGAGGTTGCCGACGAGGACGACGTAGTGGGGGTTCGTCTCGTTCGAGAACGCCCAGGTCAACAGTGCCGCCAGGAGCAAGACCGCCCAGTTTGTCGTGCGGTCGAGTCGCTCGCGCCACAGCTTCATCCGGTGGAGTTCGCCCCGGTACAGGTGGGCGAGCGCCGAACTCGGCCCCATCTCGGCGTCGAGCAGGCCCGTGCCGACGCGGGGGTCCGGGTCGGAGACGGGACGCTCGGCCGACTGTTGGCCGTCGTCCGGGTCGGTGTCAGAGCTCACAGGGACTAGTACCGGCTTGCCGTCGAAAAGTGTTTTGATAGTGTACAATACAAACAATACAGATGAGAGTTCACGGCGTCGGTAACGACAGCGTCCGCAGAATCGGTGGCGTCCGCAGGGTCAGTCGTCCGCCGTGACCGTCTCGCCCGAGACGGCCTCGTTGCGGGAGCGCCAGTACCCCTGTGCGTACGCGCCGATGAACATCCCGGCGATGGCCCAGAGGATGGGGAGGTTGCCGATGCCGACGCTGGCGTAGGCGGCCCCGGGACAGATACCCGAGAGGCCCCAGCCGACACCGAAGACCACGCCGCCGACAGCGACGTTGCGGTCCATCGACTTCACGCGCCGGCCGTACGTGTCGCCGGTCAGCGGCGCGCGGTCGAGGAAGCGGGTGGCGACGAAGAACGTGATTCCCGAGACCACGGCCGCACCGCCCATGACGAGGACGAGGCCGAGGTCGTCGAACTGGAGGAAGTCGAGGACGACCTCCGGGCGGGCCATCCCGCTGTACGCGAGGCCGAACCCCTGGATGAGGCCGCCGAGGACGACGAGCGGCATGAACAGCGGGTGTCGCTTGACGCTCATGGCGTCACCCCCAGTGCCGCGACGACGGTCGCGGTGACGATGGCGACACCCACGAAGAGGACGACGTTCACGAGCGACGTTCTGGACGCAGAACCGAGCCCGCAGACGCCGTGACCGGCCGTACAGCCCTTCCCGATCCGCGTCCCGATACCCACGAGGATGCCGCCGCCGAACAGCCGCCAGGGCTGGACCTCGGTGGTGAACGCGCCGGGGTCGAGCAGCAGTCCCCAGACCGCCGCGCCCGCGACGATACTGAGCGCGAAGACGACCCGCCAGTCGCGCGAAGCGAGGTACTTCGGCTGGTTGAACCGCGAGCGGTTCGAGACGTACGAGAGTGTCGTCTCGAGGAACGTGCTGTTCCCGGGGATGATGGCGGTCCCGAGGTAGATGACGGCGATGCCGGCGGCGACCATGACCCCGCCGACCGCGTACTGGGTGACGCCGCGGGGGAACAGTTCGGCCGCGAGCTGGAGCGCGAGGCCGGTCATCGCGTCTCCTGTTCGGTCCGTGCGCTTCGCCTGCCGGTGCGCGTCGATACGATGTCCATCATTCGATGATGTCTTGCACACGAAATGCAATAAGCATTCGGATATCTCACAACGTGGTGTCGCTAGATAGAGTACCAGGGCGGCCACTCAAACGCGCACATCATCCGTTTGAAGGCCATCAACAGAGTTTCCCCGGCCGTTCGGTACGACCGTCACTCGCGAAGTTGGTTGTGTTTGTATTGGGCACAACAATCGATAGACTTTTGCGTCCGCCCCCGGTACAGGAGGGTGAGGAACCCACAGATGAGTTCGAACATCGACGTCACCGAGACGCTGGACGTGAAAGGACAGAACTGCCCGATGCCGGTCATCAAGACGAAGCAGGCGATGGACGACCTCGCAGCCGACGAGGTTCTCGAGGTCGTCTCCACGGACTCGGGGAGCATGAGCGACATCAAGGGCTGGGCCGACTCCGCTGCGGACGCCGAGCTCGTCGACCAGGTCGAAGGTGACGGGGTCTACACGCACTACATCCGCAAGACGGAGTAAGCAATGAGTACGGACACCCCCTCGCAGACGGACGACGCCCCGCGGGGCGAAGCCGACGTACACGCCCGCATCGACGAGCTCGAGTCCGAGCTCGCCGACCTCAAGAGCGAGGTCCGCGACCGCCCCAAGAAGATGGTCATCATCGCGACGAAGGGGACGCTCGACATGGCGTACCCGCCGCTCATCCTCGCGTCGACGGCCGCGGCCTTCGGGTACGACGTCACCGTCTTCCACACGTTCTGGGGGCTCGAGATCCTCCACAAGGACCACGCCTCGAAGCTGAAGCTGAGTTCGGTCGGCAACCCCAACATGCCGATGCCGAACGCGATTGCGGCGCTTCCGGGCATGGACGAGGTGACCTCGCGCATGATGCGCAAGCGCATCGCCGACAACGACGTCGCCACCGTCGAGGAGCTCATCCAGACCGCCCTCGACAGCGGCGTCGACCTCCAGGCGTGTCAGATGACCATCGACCTCCTCGGCTACGACGAGGACGACTTCTTCTCCGGCGTGACGGTCGGCGTCGGCGCGGCCACTGCCTTCCAGGAGATGGTCGACGCGGACATCCAGCTCCTCGTCTGAGCTGAGACGCGAGTACGGACGTTTTCTCGCCGCGGTCAGTCGCCGGACGCTTCGACGACACCAGTGAGTTCAGTGACGTCGAGGCGGACGAGCGCGAACACCATCTCCGACGGCGCCTCGAAGACGTGGTAGAACGGAATCCGGAGTTCGCGGTCGGCCTGGCTGACGTCCTCGCCGGGAAGTCGATGCCGCGAGAGGTCCTCGACCGTGTTCCGGTGTTCGAGTCGTCCGCGCGCGACGACGCTCGTCCACCCGTCGTCGGTCTCGCTGGCGACGACGAACGTCGCGTCGTCGGTGGCCTCGATGTACTCGCGCTTTCGGCTCCCCGGCGCGTATCCGAGTCGGAAGTAGAAGTCCCTGCTCTCGGGAGCGTAGGTGAACGCGACGGGAATCGCGTAGGCGTCGTCCGCCTTCGCGAGCGAGAGCGTCCCGGTCGACTGGGTGTCGAGGAACGCGTCGATTCCGGTCTGGTCGAGCGCGCTTGCCGTCGAACGAGTCATACAGGCACATCGCACCCCGACGAGGTAAACGCACCGAGGACTCAGCACCCTGTCACCACGGTCGCGGTCGCGACAGTTAGCACACGCCAACACGGGAGCGAACCGGCCGGAGGCCCTCGTTCCACACATGATGACGTCACGGTCACCGGGCGACAGGACGTGGTGGACGCGACGGGGCGCAGGGGCCGCGTCCCGGTGGAGGAGGCGTACCGGTCGGGACGGGTGGGACGAGAGCCGCCACGGGCAGGGGGTGCAGTCGTGACCGAATCGCGACTGCTCGACATCCGGGTGGCGATGGGCGGCCTGTTCGGCCTCGTCATCACGTTCCTCATCACCATCGGCGTCTTACACGTCGTGTTGCACGGCGACACCGGGACGTTCTTCAGATATCTCGGAATCGGGCTGTTGCTCTCGGCGTTCGGCGTGGGATTCTACCGGAAGTGGGCCCGCGACAGAGAGACGGAGTGAAGGTTGCTAACGAGGGCGCACAGCACGGGGCCGCTGGCGGGCATCGGCCGCGCGCCCACCTGAATCGAGCGATGGAAGCCACCTAACACTGTGGTCGTCGTGCGACAACCGTCCGGAAGCGCGGGTGTCCGCATGAACGACCGCGTGCGGGAGTCAGCCCGTGCGGAAGTGGCGCGAGACGAGCGAGACGAGGACGTCGCGCAGGCTCGACCCCTCGCCGACGACGTCACGCCGGTAGTGCATGTAGACCGCTCCCAGTGGCGGCTGGAGGACGTACGCCAGCGCGATGGGGAGGACAGCCGCCGAGGGCAGGGAGTCGGCCGCGACGACAATCGCCAGAGCGATAGAGAGGTTCCGCATGCTGGTCGCGTACACGAACGCGGTCGCCTGGGCGTCCGGCAGCAGCAGGCGGCCGAGCGACGTCCCGACGACCAGGACGACGGCGTAGAAGGCCACCAGCGGGACGACCACCGTCGCAGAGGCGACCGGGTCGGCGAGGATGCTCCCCGAACGCATCGTCATCGCGATGAAGACGATGAGCATCACCCCGAGTGAACTCAGCCCGCCGAGGCTGGGCTTGAGTCGTTTGAACGTCTGGGGGCCGTACTGTCGGAGGAGGAGTCGCCGGGTGAGCGTCCCCGCGACCATCGGCGTCACGACGACGACCGCGAGTTGACGGTACAGCGTGGCCGGTTCGAAGCCGATGCTGCCCGGGACGAGCACCGAGAGGTACGCCGGGAGGACGGCGACCGCGACGAGCAGGTTCACCGCCATCGCGACCAGCGCGGACTCGAGGTCGCCCTTCGCGAGCCCCGTCCAGGCGGCGGTCATCCCCGACGTGGGGACGAGTGCGATGAAGTACAACCCGATGGCGTAGTCGACGTTACCGGCGAAGAACACCCGGCTGAGTGCGACGGCCAGAAGCGGCGTCAGCCCGAAGTTCACCAGCAGGCTCAGTGCCACCGGCCGGGCGTGCTCGCGGGCGTTGAGCACCTCACCGAGGTCGATGTTGATCATCATCGGGTAGACCATCAGGAACAACACGGGCACGACGGCGGCCTTCAGCAGGCTCTTGACGCCGGCGTCGGCGACCTGTCCGAAGACGAGTCCGGCGACGAGCGAGCCGACGACCACGTAGATGAGGTGTCGTTTGAGTCCGGTGAGCAGGGTGCGTATCATCTCAGTGTTCGTGTGTAGTATTGTAAAAACTATACAAAAGCATTTCGTCGGGAGTCACGATGCTGGAACCGGCGTCGGGAAGCCGAGAGACCAGGGGGTAGCCGCGGTCAGACGAGACGAGCAGAGCCCCGCCCCGTCACCGCGACGCCGCCTCGGGCGGGACGAGCAACACGTTGTTGTGTCCCTGCGCGACGACCGACTCGGAGGTGCTTCCGAGGAGCAGTCGGCGGAGCCGACTCTGTCCCCGCGACCCGAGAATCGTCACCGTCGCACCCACGCGCGCTTCCTCGGCCAGAATCTCGTCGACGACGCCACCCTCGCGGACGTTCGTCTGGACCTCGATGCCCATGCGGGTCTCGAGGTCGTCGGCGAGTTCGGCGAGTCGGTCGCGAGCCGTCGTCTCGTCTTCGACCTCCCGCTCGTGGCCGCGGACGTGCAGCAGGGTCGCGCGCTTCGTCGCGCCCTGTAACTGGGGGATGAACTCGAACGCCCGGTCGGCGTTCGCCGAGAAGTCCGTCGCGAACAGCACGTCCTGGAACAGGTGCTCCTTGGCGACGGTGTGGGTGTCGCCCTCCTTCGTGATGCGTTCGACCAGGAGTGGTCGCACGGCCGTCCGGGCGACGTTTCGGGCCGTGCTCCCGATGAGGCGGTTCTGGAGGGGACTCTGACCGCGGGAGCCGACGACGACCATGTCGGCGTGGAGGCGCTCGGCGAACCCGTTGATACGCCGATGCGGCGTGCCGCGGGCGACGTGCGTGTCGACCGTGAACCCCTCCGACTCGAAGAACTCACGCTGTGTGCGGAGCGCCTCGTGACGGTTCGAGGCGACGTCCATCCCGGGAAGCCCGCTCGAGACGTTGTCGGGGACGACCGTGACCAGATGCACCTCGGTGACGCCGATTCGCTTGAGGCACTCGATGCACGTCCGCGACCGCATGGCCGCCTCGTTCGCGTCCGAGAGGTCCGTTGCGAAGATGATGCGCATACCTCCCTCTTGGCTCCCCAGGAACATAATATTGTGTGTTTTGTGCAACACACTCGGCCGTCCTCGACGGTTGTCGCTCGCCAAACAGGGGCTTAGGCCGCTGCGTCTGGAACCGTGTATACGAAGAACGACTCGCAGCGACGCCGTTCACTGCAGGAGGTTCACACCATGGTCGACCCAGTCATCGCAAGCCGGCTCCAGTTCGCACTCACGACAATCGTCCACATCATCTTCCCGGTGATGAGCATGGGGCTCGCGCCCTTCCTCGTCTACTTCACCTGGAAGGAGATCCGCGGCGGCGACGCCGTCTACGAACAGCTCCGACGCTTCTGGACGAAGATTTTCGCCATCAGCTTCGTCGTCGGGACCGTCACCGGCATCGTCCTCGAGTTCGAGTTCGGGACCAACTTCGCGGCCTTCTCGACGTTCGCCGGCGAGCTGTTCGGCGGCCCGCTCGCCACCGAAGGGATGATGGCGTTCATGCTTGAGGCGACGTTCCTCGGCGTCTTCGTCTTCGGTCGCGAGCGTGTCTCCGACCGCCTCTACTTCGTGTCGAGTCTCGCGGTCGCCGCAGGGACGTGGCTCTCTGCGGTCTGGATTCTCATCGCCAACTCGTGGATGCAGCTGCCCCGCGGCTACGAACTGGCCGAGAAGGGCGGGCAGACGGTGGTCCACCTCACCGACCCGGTGGCGGCGTACCTGAACCCGCGGTTCATGTTCATGTACGTCCACATGCAGAACGCCGCGGTCGAGTCGGTCGCGCTGTTCATGGCCGGCGTCGCCGCGTACCACATCTTCAAACACTACGTCTGGGGGTACCCGGTCCAGGAGGTCGACTTCTGGGAGACGACGCTGAAGATCGCGCTCGTCGCGCTCCTCATCACCGCGCCGCTGCAGGTGCTCCACGGCGACATGTACGCCCGCCACGTCAACGAGACGCAGCCCCAGAAGTTCGCCGCGATGGAGGCCGTCTGGGAGACCGACTCCTACGTGCCGGAGTATCTCATCGCGTTCCCGACGAGCATGGAGGACCTGACGAACCCGCGCGCGAAGGAGCTGTTCGGCCTCGGTATCCCCGGCGGGGCGTCGTGGCTCGCCAGCGGCGGTGACCCACAGGCGACCATACGTGGGTTGAACTCCTTCGAGACGGAGGCCCCGCCGGTGGCCATCGTCTTCTGGTCGTTCCGCGCGATGGTCGGGCTCGGCTTCTGGTTCATCCTGCTCGCGTTCTGGGGCGGCTACCGCTGGTGGCGCGGCGAACTGCTGGAGGACGACCTGCTGCACAAGGCGCTGATGGCGTCGAGCCTCCTCGGAATCTTGGCCGTCGAACTCGGCTGGGTCGTGACCGAGGTCGGCCGCCAGCCGTGGGTCGTCCAGGGCGTGTTGAAGACGGCTGACGGCGTCTCACCCGGGCTCACCGGCGCGGAGGCGACGCTGACGCTCGTGGCCTTCGCCCTCGTCTACACGACGCTGTTGGCCCTGTACAGCTACGTCGTCGCGCGCATCATCCGAGCGGGGCCGCCCGGGGCCGAAGAGCTGCGGACGCGGACGGTCGAGTCGGAGGCACCCCGGGGGGTGCCCGGCGATGACTGACTACGGCGCGTTCGCCACCGAGCCGCTGTTCGGGCTCCCCCTCCCCGAGCTGTGGTTCGCGCTGGTCTTCGCCATCCTCGGCACGTTCCTCTTCCTCGACGGCTTCGACTTCGGGGCGGGGGTGCTCTTTGCGACCCGCGAGGACGACGAGGAGCGTGAGACGATTCTCGCCGCCATCGGCCCGTTCTGGGACGGCAACGAGGTCTGGCTCGTCGTCTTCGGCGGCGCGCTCTTCGCCGCCTTCCCGGCCGTCTACGCGAACCTCTTCAGCCGGAACTACCTCCTGCTGTTCGGCGTGCTCGGTGCGCTCATCCTCCGCGGGCTGGCTCCGGAGATGTACGAACAGCGCCACGACGCCGCGTGGCAGCGGTGGTGGGGCCGTTCGTTCGTCGCCGGGAGCGTGCTCGCCCCGTTCCTCCTCGGCGTCTTCACCGCGAACTGGCTCACCGGGAGCGGCGCGCTGGTCACGCCGGTCGGCGTCGCGGTGGGGCTGGCCCTCGTCGCGCTCACTATCGTCTCGGGGACCGCGTTCGTCCGCCTGAAGACGACGGGTGACCTCCGAGACGGCGTGCGGCGGTACGGCGAGCGTGCCCTCGTCGCGTACCTCGCGCTCGTCGTCGTCTCGCTGGCCCTGCTGTTCGGCTCGACGCCGCGGCTCGCCGCGGCGGTGGCGACGGCACCGGTGCTCGCCCTCGTCGTGCTCTCTGTCGTCCTCGCCGCCGGCTACGCCGCCGCGCTTCGCCGAGACCAGGACCTGCTCGCGCTCGCGGCCAGCGGGCTGCTCACCTACGGGCTCGTCGCGGTCGTCGCGTTGCTGCTCTTCCCGGTCGTCGACCCCGGCACCGACCTGCTGGTCTCGGAGGCCATCGTGTCGACGCTCCCGCTGAACATCATGTCGGTCGCGTCGGCGTTCCTCCTGCCGCTGGTCGTGACGTACTTCGCGGTCCTGTACAGCGCGTTCAGCGGGCCGGCACAGCCGACGGAGTCGTACTGAGCGATGTCGGCAGACGCCTCGGCACCGGACGAGTCGGCCGCAGAGCAGTCGGCGACGGACACGGTCCGGACTCGACGACGGCGGACGCTGCTGCTCTCGCGCGTCTTCGTCACGTGGGTCGAACTCACCCTCGTCGGGTTCGCCGGTGCCGCGCTCGCCGGCTCGACGTCCGGCCCGCCACAGTTCGTCGTCTTCTTCGCGACGACCCTCCTGACGGTCGCGGTAGTCTTCTACAACGTCGACAGGCACGTCACCGCGCGACTGTCGGCAGCGAGCGAGTAACGAGCGGGGCGCTCAGCGCTCGGTGGCGACCGGCCCGTCGTCGACGTACGCGTCGCGGTACGTGGCGACGAGGCGGGCCATCGTGCCGCCCTGGTCGTCGAGCGCCCGAGAGAGGGCCGCCGCGACACGCTCGGGGTCGACGGCGTCGTAGACGGTCGAGTGCCCGTCTTCCCCGTAGGCCATCCGCGTTCGCGTGACGAGGCCGCCGTCGGTGAGCCGACTGACCGAGTCGTACACCGCCGACCTGCCGCGGTCGGTGTGGCGGGCGAGGTCGTCGACGGTGAGCGGGTAGTCGCTGTCGACGAGTTCGTCGTACACCGACTCGTCGAGCGCGTCGTGCCCGTCGAGACAGTGGAGGAGCCGCTCACAGCCGGGGTCGCGCGTCAGAGACAGGTCGGGGTCGTTCAGGTCGGGGTCGTTCAGGTCGGGGTCGTTCAGGTCGGGGTCGTTCAGGTCGGGGTTGTTCAGGTCGGGGTTGTTCAGGTCGGGGTTGTTCAGGTCGGGGTTGTTCAGGTCGGGGTTGTTCATTGGGGAAGTATTGTGGTTCGGGCGCAAAAGCATCGTGCAGGTTCCCAGTCGCCGGGAACGACGGCGGAACCGGCTACCTGTTCGACACGCCGTCGTCGCTCGGACGCCGCTGACGCCGACGGGCGAGGGGTATACCGACAGGCCGCCTCACGCCGTCCGGGAAGTGACGTCTATGAACCCTGACACCGCCCGACAACCTCGTCCGTGGCATCGTCCTCGGGGTCGCCATCGCGGCCCCCGTGGGCCCGATTGGGGTGTTGTGTATCCAGCGGACGCGTTCTAACGGACGACGGTCGGGCGTCGTCTGGGCCTGGGTGCCGCCTCCGCCGACGCGGTGTGCAGTGCAGTCGCCGGGGTCGGGCTGCTCGCGCTCGGGAGCGCGCTGTGGGCTCTCGGGCGGTGGTGTCAAGTGGGTGAATATAATACGCTGGTCGTCGTCTCCCCACACATGCCGACCCACGTCCTCGTCCCGTTCGACGGTTCGCCGCTCTCGGAGGAGGCGGTGAGATACGCCTGCACGGAGTTCGGTGACCGCACCGTCACCGTCCTCTACGTCATCGACAAGGGGACCGACGAGACAGCCGCCATCGGCTGGGGCGACCACCCCGGCGAGTGGGAGGAGTGGCTCGAAGACCGGCGCGACCACGCGCGGGAGCTGTTCGCGACTGCGCAGGCCGTCGCCGACGAGTACGACGTGACGCTCCAGACCGGCGTCGCCGTCGGCCCCGTGGCGCGGATGACCATCGAGGCCGCCGAGGAGTACGGGGCCGACCTCGTCGTCGTCGGGACCCACGGTCGGCCGCTCCTCGAGGAGTTCCTCTTGGGAAGCGCCGCCGAGACGCTGGTCCGTCGGTCACCGATTCCGGTCACGACGATTCGGACGCAGGTCGAAGACTGATACTGTCGACGGGACGTCCGTGACGAGTGTCGGGACGCGAGGTGCCGAGTATCGTGAAAACAGTCCTCGAAACCAGTCCGGCCGACAGGGCGAGAGACAGCGCGCGTTCGACGGAGCGTGAGAGATCAGTCGGCCGTCGAGTGGACCGTTCCGTCCGAGGCGGTGCGGAGTTCGCGGATACTGCTGAGGACGACCGCGCCGGCCACGAGCAGTGCCGCGCCGACGATGACGACCAGACTGACCGTGTTGAGGACGTCGATGCCGAGGAAGTTACCGACCTGGCGGATGGCGACGGCGAACGCGCCTAACAGGAGCATCACGCCGAAGTAGACCTTGATACCCTCCTCGTCGACGAGGCTCGTCGCGGCCGCACCGAGACGCGCGCCGAGGGCACTTCCGGCCAGCAGGGGAGCGACGATAGAGAGGTCGACCGCGCCCGACTGCGCGTAGAGGAACGACCCGATACCGCCCGAGAAGACGATCTCGAAGAGGTCGGTCCCGACGGCGACAGGGACGGGCACGCCGATGGCGTAGAACAGCGCGGGCATGCGGATGAACCCACCGCCGACGCCGAGGAAGCCCGAGAGCAGTCCCGTGAAGAACGCCACGATCAACACCATCCACAGCGAGACGGTGATGCCGCCGCGGAGCGAAATCATCGGCGGGATGTGGTACGACTGGATCTTCTTCGCGATGTCGGGGATGTCGTGGTCGTCGTCGTCGTTCTCGTCGACGTCGTGGCTGATGCCACCGCCGCCGCCACGGAGCGCCTCGCGCGTGACGAACGCGCCGATGCCACCCAGGAGGGCGACGTAGGCGACGCTGACGATGCTGTCGGCCAGGCCGATGTGCAGGAGATACTCCAGACCGAGTCTCCCGACCTCGATACCGAGCGTCGTTCCGATGATCATCGAGACGCCGAGTTTGTAGTCGACCTGCCCGAGGTCACGGTGCTTCAACGTCGCGATGACGCTGGTCCCGAAGACGAATGCCAGGCCGGACCCGACCGCGACGTTCGGCTCGTACCCCAGCACCAGGAGGGCGGGCGTGACCAGGAACGACCCACCCATCCCGAAGAAGCCGAACAGGATACCGATGAGGAGGCCGAAGCCGGCGAACATCGCGAGCAGGGCGACGCTCACCCCCATGAGTTCCATCGGCATCGTCACTCACCCCGTAGCATGCGGACGACGTACTTTCCGACGAGCTGTTCGAGCGCGCCGTAACCGACGTAGAGGATAGCTGCCTCTACGAGGACGAGGCCGACGAGCGCGGCCGCCAGCGCGTTTCCCGAGAGCGTCTCGATACCGAACATCACCACTCACCTCGTTGCGATATTGCACTCATTGCGGATGCTTGCACAGGAGTCACTACACTGGGCACGGTCATAACGGTTTTGGGTTTTCTGTGCAATACTATATTCCGCTAACCGACCGATGGTGATGTATACGTTATGAGTGGGTTTGCTTCGGTCACACGGCTCCGGACGCCGAGCACGCCGTCGCCGCACCGCTCGGACGAACCTCGGGCGGGTGGTCCGCCTCGCGCACACGTACGCGCGCCTCACGCGTTCGATAGGACGCGTCGGTTGGCGTCGAAGACGCCGGGTTGTCTTGCGCCAAACGTACATACATTGACGGCGGTACTCGTACGTTGGCGTATGTCCGAGACAGACGTGCGTGCGGACGTCACGGTGGACGCAGTGGGATCGTCGTGTCCGGGGCCGCTGATGGACCTGATCGGCAAGATGAAATCGGTCGACTCCGGGACCGTCGTGGAGCTGTTGAGTTCCAACGAGGGGACCGAGGACGACCTGGTCGAGTGGACAGAGCAGTCGGGGTACGAGTACCTCGGGGCCGTCGACCGCGACGACCACCAGGCGTTCTACGTCCGAAAGTCATGACCGAACGTATCGTCATCGTCGGAGCGGGGACCGCAGGCATCGTCCTCGCGAACAACCTGGCCGACGAACTCGCCGACGAGATCGACGCCGGCGACGTGGCGGTCGAACTCGTCAACGACACCGAGGAACACGTCTACAAGCCGACGTGGCTGTACGTCCCGTTCGGAGAGAAGACGCCCGCGGACGCGACCCGGCCGCTCGCGCCGCTCGTCGACGACCGGGTCACGCTGGTCATCGACCGGGTCGACGACGTCGACACCGAGTCGAAGGCCGTCTCGCTCGTCTCGCGCGCGGAGACGCGCCCGTACGACCACCTCGTGCTCGCGATGGGCGCACAGGTGACCCCCGAGGAGACGCCCGGGCTGGCCGAGGGCGGCCACCACTTCTACGGCCCCGCGGGGGCGACGGCGCTGCGCGAGGAGCTCTCCGACTTCACCGAGGGGCACCTCGTCGTCTCCGTCGTCGGCGTTCCACACATGTGTCCGGTCGCGCCGCTGGAGTTCGCGCTCATCGCCGACGCGTGGTTCCGCGACCACGGCCTCCGCGACGACGTTGAACTCACCTACACCTACCCCATCGGTCGCGCACACGGCATCGAGGCCGTCGCGGAGTGGGCGGGGCCGCTCATGGACGAGCGCGACATCACCGTCGAGACGTTCTTCAACGCCGAGCGGGTCGACCCCGACGACGAGGTCATCCACACGGTCGAGGGGCGAGACCTCGACTACGACCTCCTCGTCGCCATCCCGCCGCACGACGGGAGCGACCTCGTCCGCGACGCGGGGCTCGGCGACGACGGCTGGGTCGACGTCGACCCGAACACGCTCGAAGCGCGAGGTGCCGACGACGTGTACGCGCTGGGCGACGTCGCCGACCTCCCGACGAGCAAGGCGGGCAGCGCCGCCCACTACGCGGCCGGCGCGCTCGCGGACCGACTCGCGAGCGTCGCTCGGGGCGAGCGTCCGACCGCCGAGTACGACGGGAAGACGGTCTGTTTCATCGAGAGCGGGACCGACGAGGCGACCTACATCGCCTTCGACTACGACGAGTCACCGGTCCCGAAGGAGCCCTCGAAGCTCATCCACTGGTCGAAACTCGGCTACAACCAGTCGTACTGGCTCACCGCGCGCGGGGTGTTGTGAGATGAGCACCGCCGAAGCGGACGGGGAGGTCCCGTCCGAAGTGGTCGACGCCATCGAGCAGAACCCCGAGGCGGTGGCCGAACTACTCGAGCGGTCGGGCCAACTCGGGACGCTCCTCGACGCACTCGCGCTCGCGACCGACGCCTTGGACGACCGGATGGTCGAGAGTCTGACGGCGGACGCGACGACGCTCGGACTGGCGGCGACGGCGCTCGCCGACGACGGGACCGTCGAACTGGGCGGTGCGGTCGGGGCGAACGGGGCCGAACTCGCGGCCGCCGCCGAGCGGGTCGCGGCGCTGGAGCGGACGGGGACGCTCGACCGCCTGTTCGAGGTCGCCGACGCGCTCGCGCTCGTCACCGACGCGGCCGACGACGAGATGGTCGAGTCGGTCGTCTCGCGCGGCACCGCGCTGGGCGAGATGGCGACCCGAGCGGCCGACGACGACGTGCGCCGGGGACTCGAACGGCTCCTCGACGGCGTCGGCGACGCCGCGCAGGGCGAGCCCGAGCCGCTCGGCCCACTCGGCCTCGCCCGGGCGCTGCGCGACCCGGAGGTCCAGGCCGGGATGGGATTCCTCGTCGCCGCCGCGCGCGGAGTCGGAAGCCGGACGGAGGGGGTGAACCGATGACGCGACCGCACGTGCTCGTCCTGGGTGCCGGGGCCGGCGGGACGATGACCGCGAACGTCCTCAGGCGCACGCTCGACGTCGACGTGACCGTCGTCGACCGGAGTCACACCCACCACTACCAGCCGTCGTACTACCTCGTCCCGTTCGACTACATGGACCTCGAGGACCAGACACGGGACGTCCGGACGCTCCTCCACGACGAGGTTCGGTTCGTCGAGGACACCGTGACCGGCATCGACCCCGACGAGCGGACCGTCCGCGGCGAGGCCGGCAGCTACGACTACGACTCCCTCGTCGTCGCCGTCGGGAACAGCCTCCGCCCGGACCGCATCGACGGGATGGTCGAGGGGTGGGAACGGACCGACTCGGTGTTCCCCTTCTACGACGCCGCGGCGGCCGACGCGCTCGGCACGGCCGTCGACGACTTCGACGGCGGGACGTTCCTCGTGACGGTCCCGGACACGCCCATCAAGTGTGGGGGTGCGCCGCTGAAGCTCACCATGCTGATGGAGGAGTACCTCCGGAAGCGCGGCGTCCGCGAGGAGACGGAGGTGGTGATGACCAAACCCGGCCCGGACGTGTTCGGGACCGGTCCGAAAGCGCCCTATCAGGAACGCATCGAGGAGATCTGGGCCGAGCGCGACATCACGTTCGTCCCGAACTTCACGGTCGACACCGTCGACTACGAGGCCGGCGTCGTCCACTCTGCGGAGGGCGACGAGGTCGCGTACGACCTCTACGCGCCCGTGCCGCCACAGCACGGCCACGACTTCCTCGTCGAACACTCCCCGCTCACGAACGGCGGGGAGTACGTCGCCGTCGACGACCACACCCTCCAGCACGAGGAGTACGACGACGTGTTCGCGGTCGGTGACTGCGCCGACGTGCCGACCTCTCGGACGGCCTCTGCAGCGAGAAAGCAGACGCACGTCGTCGCCGACAACCTCGAGCGGATGCTCGCGGGCCGCGACCTCGACCCGGGGTACGACGGCTACACCGCCTGTCCCATCCTCGTCGAGAAGGGGAAGGCGATGATCGCCGAGTTCGACTACGAGTCGTCCATCTCCGCGCCGGTCGTCAGCCGGCTCAACTGGATCCTCGACGTCAACGTCATCCCCTCGCTGTACTGGAACGTCTGGATGCGCGGCTACGACCCGGTCCCGTGAGGTGAACGAGATGAACGAACACACCTCGTCGATGTCGAACGGACACACCAGCGAGGAGGCGGACCTCGAACGCCTCCGCTCGCGGGTCGCGGCGAACGCCGACGACCTGCTCGCGCTGCTGGACCTACTCGTCGCGGTTCGGGGGCTGAGCGCCGACCTGGTCCCGGAAGCCCGGACGGCCGTCGCGGAGAACCGCGAGCCGCTTTCGGACCTCCGGACGTCGCTCGAACGGGAGGAGACGCTCGTGTTGCTCCGGCGGGTCGGCGACAACGCGGAGGCGCTTTCGGACCTGCTGGACCTGCTCGACGTGACGCGCGACCTCGCGGCGGAACTCGGCCCCGAGTTGAAGACGGTGGCCGTCGAGAACCGGAGCGAACTCGAGGCGCTCCGACTCGCCTTCGAGCGCGAGGAGACGCTGACGCTGCTCCGGCGACTCGGCCACAACACCGACACGTTCTGCGACCTGCTCACGCTCTTGGAGATGACCGGCGACGTCGTCGGCGACGTGACACCGACCAACGACGCTGAACTCGCTGCCCTCCGTGCCGATATCGAGCGGCTCGAAGCGGCGTTCGAGCGCGAGCCCACGGTGCGGGCGGTCGAATCGCTCGGGGAGAACATGGAGACACTCGTCGGCCTCGGCCACCTCCTCGAAGGGTTCGGTGACGCGGCCGACCGGACGCCACAGGAGTACTACGAACTGGGCGAGCGGCTCGGCTACGCGCTCGACGTGGCCGAACAGGCGAGCGATCCCGCCGTCCTCGACGTGGTGAGCGCGGGCGCGGACGGCCTCGCCGCGGACACCGACAGGGAGGTCGGCCTGTTCGGTCTCGTCTCGGCGCTCCGAGACGACGACGTGCGCCGCTCGCTCGGCACCGCCCTCACCGTGGCGGAGCGGGTCGGACAGACGCGGTCGAAGACGACAGAACAGTAAGGCGACGCGACGAACCGAGCAGTTGTTTTTCACGCCGTTCTCGAGCCCTGCGGCTGGTGCGCGGTTCTGCGCGACCGCGCAGACAGACAGAGCGTCAGTCGAGCACGTGACAGCCTTACCGCCACCCGCTGGGGGCGATACCGAGCCGTATCGCGAGCGGGCGATAGGCGAAGACGACGACGACGACGATCGCTAATTCGATCCAGAACCCGATTTCACCCACAGCCAGTTGCACGATTGTGAGGACGACAAACACCAGCAGGAACATCGCGGCGTAGTGTGGGGCGAGTTCCTTCAGTCGATCTGTGTCCATACACCCACATAGGAGGTGAACCGTCTCAAACCCTTCTCTCGAGCGACGGTATGGGACCGCCCTATGCGGCAGGCCCATTCTTCCGGTCACCGAGCGTTCCGACAGCACCGTGTTTCACGAACCGTCGACGGCGATGCCGGGGTCGACCGCCGGGTCGACCTTGGGGTGCTCGCGCGTCACCCGGAGCGGACACACGTCGGGCGACTGTGTGGGGTCGGACTCGAACAGGTACTGCGTCCACTCGCGGTCGGTCTCGACGCCGTAGTCGCCGAGGTCGGCGTGCGGACAGACCCCGTCGTACTCGGTGAGTCGGTCCTGGATGACCTCACGAGCGTGCTGTCCGGCCTCGGTGTCGGCGGTGACGTCGAGCGACTCAAACAGCTGCCGGGGCTGGAACGTGACCTCCAACCCGATGGGGCAGTACCGGCTCTTGCGCTCGTCGTAGAAGGGCGCGCGACAGGTCGGGAACATCGGCTCGCCGCCGAAGGAGAACTCCCAGTACGGGTCGTCGGGGTCGGTCGGGATGTCCTCGGGCCACGGCTCGGGGTCGTGGACGTGGAGGAACTGCAGGACGTGCCACAGCGTCTCGTGGTACGCGGCCTCCGACAGCGGTTCGTCCGGCGGCCTGAAGAAGACGACCAGCGACGCACGGTCGCTGTGGTCGGTCCAGACGTCGAGATACTCGACAAGGGCGTCGCGGAGGCCGAGCAGCGCGTCCTTGTCGGTCGTCGACGGGACCACCGTGTAGAGCGGGTCACCCCCTCTGACCGACTCGGCCCCGAAGAAACACGGGAACGGCGTGCCGTTCCGCGTGCCCGTGAGACCCTCGCGGAAGGTTCGCCAGTGCGATTCGACCCAGTCGGGCATCGCACCGCGGTCGATTCGGTCGACGAGCGTCTCCTGGTCGAGAAGCGCCTGAAGTTCGGCTTCGTTCATCGGAAGTGACGGCGGGTGTGTCGAGTGGTGGTCGGACGTCGGTCGGGGTTCGGGACTCGTCGGTGTCGCGTGTCTCGGCCGGCTCAGACGGTGCCGCCGGGGCCGGACTGCCGCTCGTCGGGGCGGTCGAACGAGAGGCCGATGGCGATGAGTAAGAACGCCGCGGGCACGAACGGGAGCGCCGAGATGGCGGTGACGACGTCGTCGTGGAGGATACCGTACACCACGGCGGCCGTCGCGAACGAGATGGCCACCGCCGCGGCGAGCGCGAGGTGTCGGTTGATGCGTACCGAGCGAAGCCGGGTGAGCAGCGTTGACCGGTCCATGACGTTCACGACTAGCTGGTGGAGCGGTATACGGGTTCAGTTGCCGCAGGACAACCAGCGGTATCGAGGATGACAGACCGGTGAGCCGCCGCAGTCGGGTGACTGGCCACGGCAGGCGTCGGCGAAAAGAGCCGCGAGTCGGTCGGGTGTTCGGTCGGCCGCTCAGTCGCCGGCCAGCGACTCCTGGCTGGCGGCGCAGTTGTTCGGGCCGAGTTCGAGTTCGAACGCCTCGTCGTCGTCCGCCGACTGCTGGCCGAGGTTGGTCGCGATGATGTCCTCGTAGTTGCCGGGACGGGGCGGCATGTCCGACAGGACGAGTTCGACGAACTCGTCTTCGTCCATCGTCAGCGCGTCCATCTTCGCCACCAGGTCGCCGAGCGGCGCGGTGTAGGTGCCGTCTTCGGCGGGCGTCGCGGCGTCGCTGAAGTGTGCGCCGGCGACGAGCGTCTCGTCGGGGAGCGTGAGCACGCGCTCTTGGAGGGACTCGTACAGCATCCGGGCGGCGTCGGGCGCACCCTCGTCACCCTCTTCGAGGTCGGGGCGGGCGACGCTCTCGATGAAGAGGCCGTCACCCGTCGCCAGCAGGCTGTCGCCGACGAGATAGGAAGTCATCCCGGTCGTGTGGCCGGGCGTGGCGACGACCTCGATGTCGACGTCGCCCACCGAGAGCACGTCGCCGTCGTCGACGGTCTCGAGGACGTCGGCGTAGGTCACACCCCGGTCGACGGCGGCGGCGGGGATGACGCCCCTGACGCCCTCGTCGTCGAGTTCGCGGACGCCGCTGATGTGGTCGGCGTGGATGTGCGTGTCGATGGCGTACTTCAGCGTCACGCCCATCTCCTCGGCGTCGGCGAGGTAGCGGTCGGTGAAGGCGCGAAGCGGGTCGATGACCGCCGCCTCGTCGCCGTCGACGACCAGGTAGGCCAGGCAGCCGGACGAGGGGCGCTGGTACTGGTAGACGGCACCGGGGCCGTCGTAGCCTTCGACCTCGACCAGGTCGTACAGGCGAGCCCAGCCGTTCATCCCCTCGTCGAGGTGGACCACGTCACGGCCCGCCTCCTTCAGCACGCCCGCGACGTACTCACTGGCACCGCCCTTCGCACACAGGACGACCAGAGGCTCGCCCTCGGGCACGCGCGCCAGGAGGTCGTCGTCGACCTCGTCGAGGAACTCGTAGTACGGGATGTTCACGATCTCGACCGCGTCGCCGTCGATGCGCCACTCCTCGAAATCGCTCTGCATCCGTGCGTCGAGGATCGTCACGTCCTCGCCCGCGTCGACCTGCTGCTTGAGTTCGGCGGGGGCGATGCTGTCAACGGTGACGTCCGGCGTCGGGAAGTCGTCTGCGTCCATCTTCGATTACACGTATATTGCACACTCTAATAAATATTGCGCACTGGATACAATACAGTATCAGCGAGGGGTGTGTCGACCGCCAGCGGGCAGGCCGGGTAGACGCGCCAGCCCCACACAGCCGCGTTTGTCGCCTTTTCAGCCCGTTTCTCCGGAGCTGTCGGGGCACGCGAAGAGGCGGCACAGCGCCGTCACGTGTCCGGTCGGGACGCGGTCATCTCGAAAACCACGCCCACTCTCGCGGAGCGAGTATAGTATCGAACAGGCAAGACACACGGCGCGGCCCCGTCGACGACCCGGGTTGAACTGAAACAGTTATTCGCTGTCGGTTACAACAGAGAGTAATGCGCGAGTTCTGCTTTTCTCTCAGATACTCCCCGGGCGTCGACCGGTACATGGACGCCTTCATCGAACACGGCTCGCTCCGGTCGGAGGCGACCGTCTCGGCACTCGGACCGAGCGAACTGTGGCGGCTGGAGTTGGTCACCGGCGAGCCCGAGGCACTCGAACGGGTCGAGCCGCTGTTGGTCGACGAGTCGCTCGACCGAGAGTCGATCAGCGCGCGGGAGTGTCAGGGCGAGCGGACGCATAGTCTCCTCGAAGAGGGACGACGCCACCGCATCGTCTACACGCATCTCGCGGAGGTCGCCCACTGCGACGCGGTTCCGTTCATCGCCGCGCAGTATCTCGACGGGGGCGTCGTCTACCAGGTCGTTCGCGAGGACGACACCGCCCGCTGGCGGATCATGATGCAGCACGACGAGAAGGTCGGCATGCTGTACGACACGCTCGGCGCGCAACTCGCCGACGGGCTCCGGTTCGAGTTCGGCCACCTAGAGGAGGTGACGGGCTGGCACGGGAGCCTCCTCTCGTCGCAGTCGCTCCGGAGCGAACAGCGCGAGGTGCTCGAACTCGCCGTCGACCGCGGCTACTTCGAGACGCCTCGCGAGGTGACGCTCGACGATCTCGCCGACCAGCTCGGCGTCCCGCGGTCGACGGTCTCGTATCGGCTGCGTCGGGCGACAGCAGAGCTCGCGAAAGACTTCGTCGAAGAGCCCTACCGAGGATGACACCGCAAGACACACCACCGAGGCCGACGCACCGACAGCGGACGACCGCACGCGACACCACACCGAACCGATGAACGCACACGAACCCTCCCACCCAGCGGACGTCCTCGTCTCGCCCGAGTGGGTCGCCGACCGACTCGACGAGTTCGAGCGCGACACACCCGACTACCGCCTCGTCGAAGTCGACGTCAACCCCTCCTTCTACGCCGAACGACACGCCCCCGGGGCCGTCGGCCTCGACTGGCAGACTGACCTCCAGAGCGGGCGCTGGCGCGACATCCCGACGCCGGAGGAGTTCGCCCGGGTCATGGGCGACCACGGCATCGCGAACGACACCACCGTCGTCGTCTACGGCGACAACGCCAACTGGTTCGCCACCCACCTGTACTGGCAGTTCAGCATCTACGGACACGACGACGTCCGGGTGATGGACGGCGGCCGCGAGTACTGGCTGGAGCACGACTTCCCGACGACCGACGAGGTTCCCTCGTTCTCGTCTGTCGAGTACACCGTCGCCGAGCCGGACGAGTCGGTCCGGGCGTTCCGCCACGACGTGTACGAGGTGCTCGACGACGCCGACGACAGCGACTCCGAGGACACGACACTCATCGACGTGCGGATGCCCGAGGAGTACCGCGGCGAACTCATCGCACCCCCGGGGATGGACGAGACGGCCCGACGCGGCGGTCACATCCCGGGCGCGCTCAACGTCCTGTGGGCCGACAACGTCGGCCCCGACCGACGGTTCAAATCACCCGCCGCGCTCGCGGAGCTGTACGAAGGACACGGACTCGCGCCGGACGACCCGGTCATCACCTACTGTCGCATCGGCGAGCGCTCCTCGATTACGTGGTTCGTCCTCCACGAACTGCTCGGGTACGAACGAGTGCAGAACTACGACGGGTCGTGGACCGAATGGGGGAACATGATCCGCGCGCCCATCGAGACCGGCGAGTAAGTCGAGGCCGCTCAGGCCGCGTCGTCTCTGTCCTCGCCGCCGTCGGCGAGGGCCGTCGCGCGCCGGCGTTCGAGCCACTCCCACTCGGCCGTCTTGAGGCCGTAGTCAGCGAGGTTCCACGGGTCGCCGTCCTCGATGCGCCGCCCCTCGGTGTACGACTGGACCATGTTGAACAGCCAGACGAGTTGGGCGACGGTGATGAAGACCGCACCCAGCGTGGCGGCCTGGTGGAGCGTGGCGAACTCGGGGAGGTAGGTCGCATAGCGCCGCGGCATGCCGCCGTAGCCGAGCAGGATCATCGCGAAGAACGTCACGTTCGTCCCGACCATCGAGAGCCAGAAGTGCGCCTTCCCGAGCGTCTTCTGGTACATCCGCCCCGTCGCCAGCGGGAACCAGTAGTAGATGCCGGCGAAGACGGCGAACACCGTCCCGCCCATGAGGAAGTAGTGGAAGTGACCGACCACGTAGTAGGTGTCGTGGAGGAGGATGTCCACCGGGATGGAGGCGAGGAAGACGCCCGTCACGCCCCCGATGATGACGTTCGAGACGAAGCCGATACAGAACAGCATCGGCGTCGTCAGTCTGATCTTCCCGTTCCACAGCGTCGTGATCCAGTTGAACGTCTTCACCGCGGTGGGTATCGCAATCGCCAGTGAGACGGTCATGAACGAGGCGCGGAGGCGCGGGTCGATACCCGTCGCGAACATGTGGTGCGCCCAGACGCCGAACGAGAGCACGCCGATGGCGAGCGTCGAGTAGACGACGAACTTGAACCCGAACAGCCGCCGGCCCGCAAAGCGTGGCATGATGAGGCTCACGAGCCCCATCGCGGGCAGGATGAGGATGTACACCTCGGGGTGGCCCCAGAACCAGAAGAGGTGCTGCCAGAGGATGTACCCACCCTCGACGGAGAAGAACGTCGTGCCGAAGTTGCGGTCCATGAGTAGCATGAGGATGGCGCTGCCGAGCAGCGGGAACGCGAAGAGGACGAGACCGGACTGCGTGAGGACCGTCCACGAGAAGATGTCGAGGTTCGCCCAGGAGACCTCCTCGGCGCGCTCGGTGAAGATGGTCGCGATGAAGTTGATCGCACCCATCGTGACCGAGACGCCCGAGAGGTGTAAGCCGAGCAGCATCAGGTCGACGCCGGCGTTGGCCTGGTTACCCGACCCGACGCCCGACGACAGCGGCGTGTACATCGTCCACGCGGTCTGTGCCGGAATGAGGTCCGGGATGGGAAGGAAGCCGGCGAAGACGAGAACCGCAGAGGGCGGGAGGAGCCAGAAGGCGATGGCGTTGATGCGCGGGAACGCCATGTCGTCCGCGCCGATGATGAGCGGGATGAGATAGTTCGCAAAGGCCGCGAGGATGGGCGTCCCGAACAGGATGAGCATCGCGATGCCGTGGCTCGTGAGCAACGAGTTGTAGAACGTGTTCGACAGCAACGTCATCTGCCCGTCGAGGAGTTCGACGCGCATGACCATCGCCGCGCCGCCGGCCCACCCGAAGATGGCCACGGAATAGACGCCGTAGAGGATGCCGATGTCCTTGTGGTCGACCGTCGTGAGCCACCGCAGGAGTCCGGACGGTTTCTCTGACGAGTACGTCTCCGAGACGCGGCCGCTCCCGGCCGCTCCGCTCGACGACGCCGAGCGCCAGTTCTCGAGGCGGGAGACCCACGCCGCGACGCCGACGAGGAGCGCTCCCATGACGAGGGTGAGAATCACCTGTGAATCCATCGTACGATGGGGTACGGATACGCACCCATAGGGCCCGGGTTGTCGCAAGCCAACCCCGCTTTCGATTCGCACCGCAGGGCTCGGGCAGGGGAGAGTAAGAGAGGCGTGGTAACACACATCGTCGCGACGGCAGCGTACGGGTCACGCGACGACGTTCGTCCTGACGGCCGGTCGCCCCCTCGGTATCGTGGCGACGGTCGTCGACGTCGTGGCGGTGTACGGTCACGACAGCGTCGTCGGCGTCCCGCTGGACGCTGCGGCGAGACTAGAAGGAGACGTCCGTCTCGAGGTCCTCCGTCGCGTCTTTCAGCCCGTCACGCCGCGCGTCGGAGGCGAGACGGGTCGAGAGGTCCTCGTCGGTCAGGAGTTCGGCGAACTCGTCGCGGAACCGGTGACTCGCGCGTGTCGCGGCGACCCGACTCGTCTGGGCGAGATACGACTGTCGGACGACCGTCGGGTCGGCGTCGACGGCCGTGAGGCACTCGTCGAGCGAGGCGTCCGCGACGACGAGCCGGTGAACCCGGTTGTCGACCGGCGTCCGGTCGGCGTCGGTGACGAGGTGGAGGTCCATGCGCGCCGTGAACACCTCGTCCTCGGTGACGTCGAGGTCGCTCGCCAGGTCGGCGTCCGTAGCGTCGGCGAAAAAGCCCCTGAGGACCGTCACCAGCGCGCTGGTTCCGAGCGACGACCGGAACGAGAACCGCTCGCGCATCGTCTCGACGAGGGACGCGAGTCGCTCGTCGGAGGCGTCGCGCTCCGCACCCGTAATCGACCCGCGTCCCGCCTCCTGGCGCTCGGTGACAGTGTCGGCACCCGTCGCCTCGACGAAGAGGTCGCGGAGTTCCTCGGTCTTCTCGTCCATCGGGGGGGAGATACAGGCGGCGCGGCCAAAAGCCTGCTGTCGCCGTCCGCCTGTGAGTCGGCACTGTGTCAACCGAACTATTCAAGAGGTTTACGAGGCATCGTCGCACACAGATGTCGGCGAACACAGAGTCTGTCGAACTGGTCGGCGACGAGGTCGTCGGGAACGTCGCGCGGGCGGTCCTCTTCGCCGCCGCCACCGCGGCGACGGCGCCCGTCGACCTCGTCCACCCGCTCGCACCGAACGTGCCGATCACCCTCCAGACGCTCTGGGTCTACCTCTCGGGCATCGTGCTGGGGCCGATCTGGGCCGGGTTCGCCTTCGTGCTCTACATCCTCGCGGGGCTCATCGGCCTGCCCGTCTTCGCCGGCGCGAACGCCGGCCTCGGTGTTCTCCTCGGCCCCACCGGTGGCTTCCTCGTCGGCTTCCCGCTCGCCGCCGTGACTATCGGCGTCGTCATCCACGGGTTCGACGGTATCGACCCGCTCTCGCAGGTCCCCATCAGCCGGATGGTCGCTGGCCTCGTCGTCGGGAGCGCCGTCGTCTACGCCGCCGGTGCCGTCGGCTTCTCGCTCGTCCAGAGCGTCGGCCTCCTCGCGAGCGTCTCGGCCGTCGTCGTCCCCTTCCTACCCGTCGCGGCGCTGAAGATGGCCGCCACGGTCGCCATCGTCCGCAGCGACGCCATCATCGCACGGTGACACCGTGATTCAGGTCCGAAGCCTCACCCACCGCTACGGCGACGGGTCGGTGACGGCGGTCGACGACGTCTCGCTCACCGTCGACGACGGGGAGTTCCTCGTCCTCGCGGGGCCGAACGGCTCGGGGAAGACGACACTAGTTCGACACTTCAACGGCCTTCTCGACCCCGACTCGGGGAGCGTCGCGGTGAACGGTCGCCCCGTGACGGACGACGTCGTCGCCGCGCGAACGGCGGTGGGGATGGTGTTCCAGGACCCGCGGGACGGCTTCGTCGCCGCCACCGTCGGTGCCGACGTGGCGTTCGGTCCCGAGAACCTCGGCCTCGACCGCGCGGCGGTCGAGCGCCGAGTGGACGACGCGCTGGCCGCCGTCCGGTTAGACGGGAAACACGACGCCCGCATCGAGACGCTCTCGGGCGGTGAGCGCGAACGGGTCGCCATCGCGGGCGCGCTCGCGATGGACCCCGACCACCTCGTCCTCGACGAGCCGTTCACGGGACTGGACTGGCCGGCCCGACAGGCGGTGCTGGAGCGCCTCGAGGCCCTCCACGAGTCGGGACGGAGCGTCGTCGTCGTCACGCACGACCTCCGCGACGTCGCGGCGTTGGCCGACAGAGTCGTCGTCCTCTCCGGGGGACGGGTCGCCCTCGATTCGCCGACCCCCGACCCGGAGCGCCTGACCGAACTGGGCGTCCGCCCGCCCTGACACCACCCTCGGATGAGCCTCTCGTACGTCGCGGGCGACTCGCTCGCCCACAGACTCGACCCCCGGACGAAGCTCGCGGTCCAGGCGGGCTTCGCCGTCGCCGCCGTCGCCCACACGACACCGGAGGGACTGCTGGCCCTCTCGGCCGTCACCCTGCTGTTCCTCCGCCTCGCGTCGACGCCCGTCGTAGCGAGCCTCCGGTCGTACCGCGCTTTCCTCCCCTTCCTGGTCGCCGCGCCCGTCGTGGAGGCGCTGACGCTCGGCGCGCCGTGGGTCGTGGTCGACGACGCGGTCAGACCCGCGCTGGCCTCCTACCGCGTCGTCTTGCTCCTCTTGGTGTCGACAGCGTACATCCGCACCACACCCGTCCGCGAGTCCCGCGCGGCCATCCAGCACCTCCTGCCGGGCCGCCTCGGCGTGCTGCTGGGCGCGGGCGTCGGCCTCGTCCTCCGATACCTCCCGCTGATGCGTCACGACCTGCGGACGATTCGGAGCGCGATGGCCGCCCGCCTCGGCGACCAGCGCTCGCTGTACGACCGGGTCCGCCTCGTGGGCGTGACGGGGCTCCAGCGGGTGTTCCTGCGCGCGGACCGCCTCTCGTTGGCGCTGCGCGCCCGCTGTTTCTCGTGGAACCCGACGCTGCCACCGCTCGCGTTCACCCGACGTGACTACCCCGTGTTGGTCCTCTCGCTCCTGTTGGCGTCGACGGCGCTGCTGTGAGCCACCCGACGCAGCACAACGGTTAACACACCTCCGGACCCGGGATTTGGTATGCTACTCCAGACGGTGACCCGTGAGACGTTCTGGACCATCGGCCCGGTCGGCGAGGCCGTCTTTTACTTCCTCGCTGCCGTCGCGGTGCTCGTGTTCTCCTACGGGGTGTACGAGCGGTTCGCGCGGTACACGAAGGGGACCGCCGACCCCTTCGAACGCCTCGACGACCTCCCCGCCCGAATCAGACGCGCGTCGCGGCTGCTCGTCTCGAACGAGGCGCAGTTCGACCGCGACATCTACGCGGGCGTGATGCACGCGTTCATCGTCTGGGGCTTTCTCACGCTCCTCATCGGGACGACCATCCTCGCCATCGACATCGACATCTATCGGCGGGTCACCGGCGAGTCGTTCTTCGTCGGCGACTTCTACCTCTCGTACTCGCTGGTGATGGACGCGCTGGGGCTGCTGTTCGTCGTCGGCGTCGGCATGGCCATCTACCGGCGGTACAGAGTGAGAGAAGAGCGACTCTGGGGCAAGCACACCGGCTTCGAGGACGACGCGTTCGTCTGGACCCTCTTCGCACTCGGCGTCGGCGGCTACGTCACCGAGGCGCTCCGCATCGTCGGCACAGACTTCCCGCCGTTCGAGACCGTCTCGTTCGTCGGCTACTTCGTCGCGGGCGTCTTCGCGGCCGGAGGGATGTCTGCCGGACTGGCGGAGACGCTCTACACCTGGGCGTGGTGGTCGCACGCCATCTTGGCGCTCGTGTTCGTCGCCGCCATCCCCTACGCGAAGCCGTTCCACATGCTCTCGTCGTTCGCCAACATCGTCACCCACGACGAGAAGGCGGGGCTGCGACTCCCGAAGGTGCCCGAACACCTCGCGCCCGATGAGATCGGGTACACCTCCGCGGCGGACTTCTCGTGGCGACAGATGCTCGATATGGACGCCTGCACCAAGTGCGGGCGGTGTTCGTCGGCGTGTCCCGCGAAGGCGTCGGGCCGGAACCTCGACCCGCGCGACGTCATCCTCGACCTGAAAGCCTATCGTGAGTCGGTCGACGCCGGCGGCGAGGAGGTGGACATCATCGCCGACGGCGGCACCTCGGTCATCGCGTCGGAGTCGATGCGGTCCTGTATGTCCTGCATGGCCTGTATGGACGCCTGCCCGGTCGACATCGAGCACCTGACGCACTTCACGGAGATGAACCGCCGACTCACCGAGACGGGCCAGCAACCGGAACAGGTCCAGGAGGCGATGATGAACGTCTTCCAGAACGGCAACGCCTTCGGCGACCCCGCACGGAAGCGCCCCGACTGGGTCTCTGACCTCGACTTCGAGGTACCCGACGCCCGCGAGGAGTCGGTGGAGTTCCTCTGGTACGTCGGCGACTACCCCTCCTACGACGAGCGCAACCAGCGGGTGGCGAAGGCGCTGGCGCGTATCTTCCACGAATCCGGTGTCTCCTACGGCATCCTCTACGAGGACGAAGCCAACGACGGGAACGACGTCCGGCGGGTGGGCGAAGAGGGCCTGTACGAGATGCTCGTCGAGGACAACGCGGGGGCGATGGCCGACTGCGACTTCGAGAAGATCGTCTGCACCGACCCCCACTCGTACAACACGTTCGAGAACGAATACCCGGAGATGGCAGCCGAACTCGGCGTCGAGTTCGACTACCCCGTCTTCCACTACACGCAGGTACTCCAGACGCTCGTCGGGGACGGTCGGCTGAACCTCGGCTCGGTGGACCGGACCGTCACCTACCACGACCCCTGTCACCTCGGGCGGTACAACGGCGTCTTCGAGACGCCGCGGGACGTCGTCCGGGCGACCGGCGCGGACCTCGTCGAGATGCCGCGCAACCGCAAGGACTCGTTCTGCTGTGGTGGCGGCGGCGGCGGCCTCTGGCTCGACCAGGACGAACACACGAAACCGAGCGAGGAGCGCCTGCGGGAGGCGACCGAGGACACGGAGCGCGTGCCCGAACAGTTCGTCGTCGCCTGCCCGATGTGTGCGACGATGTACGAGGACGGGCGGAAGACCGGTGGCTTCGAAGACGAGTTGGAAATCGTCGACGTGTCGGAACTCGTCGTCGAGGCGCTCGACGCGCGGGCGGGCGCGAGCAGTGCAGGGACGACGCCCTCGGCGGCGGACTGACCCGACCCCGACGGTCCCCTTCGAGAGGTGACGTGGAACCGCCACGGGACCTCACCGACGCGTGAACGGCGAAACACGCCGACGGTAGGGTTATGCCCACGTACGTTAATTGAATTGACATGCCGGACGGTGTAGAACGGATTACGCGCCCGCTCGGGAACGTCGTTCGTGACGTGGGGCTGGCAGTCGCCGAGGGGCAGCAGGCGCTCGACGAGGCGCTCGACAGGACGTACCGCCGGGAGGGCGACGACGGGGTGCTGGACTGGGGGACCCCGTGGTACCGCTTCGCGGAGGTCGAGGTCGACCTCCAGCTGTACGTTTACACGCACGAAGAGGAGGAGGGCCTGGACGGGGCGTCGGACCGGATGCGACAGGTCGTCGAGGAGAGGAGGAACGTCGCGGAGAGACCGCCCCGGTACGGCCTGACCGCCACCCCGGCGACGCCGTCGGGGTCGACGCTCTCCGAGCACGAGACGGGCGGAGCGAGCCGAATCCACTTCCGCATCGTCCCCGTCACACCGCCGGCCACCGTCCAGCGCGACACGACCGACGACGAGAACCAGGAGACGGTGACGGGATGAGCGGTCGCGACACGCTCGCCTGTCCAGTGGAGCGGCGGACCGACGGTGGTACCGGCGAGGGCGTCGACGACGGGAGCGACGAGAACGACGACGACGGCCGTGACGACGGCGGAGGCGGGTGGTTCTCCCGACTGTTCCCCGGTCGGGACGAACGAATCCGGTCGCTCAGGCGACAGCTCAGGCAGGCCGAGGGCGAGACGGAGGACCTGCAAGCGGAGGTCGAACGACTCCAAGACCGGGTCGAGGAACTCGAGACGACGGAACGGGCGCTCAGTTCGGAGAACGAGGCGTACCGGGAACGGCAGTTCGCGTTCGACGCGTTGCTCGCGAGCGTCGGCCGGTCGTTCAGACGGGCGAACGCGGACCTCGAGGGACAGGACGTCGCCGTCGGCGACCTCGACGTCACGCTCCGTGCGGACGTCTCCGGCGGGGGGACCACAGACAGCCTCAGCCTCCGCCTCGTCGACCCCGACGAGGAGGTCGACCCCGACCGACTGAGCACGGTCTCGTTCAGCGTCGGCCGACGCGGACGGTTCCGTCACTACGGGGGGGCGGGCGCGCTGACGCGGGGTGCGGGAGGTGGCTTCATGACGACCGACCCGTCGAGCACAGACGAGGCACCGGTGCCGAGCGGCCCGCCCGTCGAGGTGCCGACCGTGCTCGGTCTGTCGGCCGAGGAAGCCGTGGCGGAACTCCGCGCGGCGGGGTTCGACGTCCACACGGAGGACGAGAGCGCGGGCGACGGCACGGTCGTCGAGCAGTGGCCACGAGCGTTCGCGGTCGCGCCGAAGGGGTCGAGCGTCGTCGTCATCGTCGACGACGAGGAGGCCTCGTAGGTGGAGTTCGCCGACCGGTTCGGCGCGACGGTCGACGTCTCGACCACAGCCGCCGGGGTCGGACTCTTCCTCGTGTTCCGCCGGCCGTGGGTCGACCACGCGGTGTTCCGGCGGACCGTGGCGACGGCCGTCGGTGGGCCGGAGCACGTCCGGCTAGACGCGCCTGGCGGCTATCTGGTCGTCGCGACGGCGTACGAGACCGCACAGGCGCTCCGCGGACACCCGATGGTCGACCACGTCGGCGGCGTGACGGTCGACCCGGCGCGACTACCGACACCGACGGTCGAGAGACTCGACGAGACCGAGAGCCACCAGTAGCCGGAGCGTCCGTCCAGTGGATGTCGGCGAGGCGGTGTTTCTCGCAGGACATGATGTTTCGAAAATTGGTATCGTCTCGTATGTCGTAAGAACAGATATGTGTACACCTGACATACAGAGTGCGAGGTAACGAATAATGTCAGTCGGACAAGAGCTCCTCGACGTGCCGCTCCCGTCGATGGTGGCCAAACTCGGACTGGGTATCGCGGACGCACAGCGCGCGCTCGACGACAACTCGATACAGACGCTGGCGGCGATGGCAGGTGCCGATCCGGTCTCCGTCGTCACCAACGTCGTGAAGACCATCGAGGAGGAAGAGGACGATAAGGGTAAGAAGAAGCCCAAAATCAACTTCGTCGAACACACGAGCGAGATGACGCCGTTCCAACTGGGGCTGATGCCGGCGTTCTACCAGTTCAGCGAGGCGACCATCGACGTGAAGATGGACATCAAGACGACGACACAGACGGACACGCGCGTCAGCGTCGGCGCGGAGGCGAAGGCCGGGTGGGGGCTGTACAGCGCCAGCATCAAGACCGACGTCGAACACAACCGCAAGTTCGGGAAGGAGGTCAACGGCACCAGCCACCTCGTGACGAAACTCGTCCCGGTGCCGCCGCCGGAGCGGATCGAACCGGAGTTCGAGACCATCGACCTCCGCGAGAAAGACGAGGACGAGCCGGAGGAGGATGACTGAAGCAGCGACGGCAGCGCGGGTAGCCGTGACGGTCGGGTTCCCGGGGGGTGACTGAGGCCGATGTCGGCCGACGAGAACCCCCGAGAACTCCTCCGCCGAATCGACGAGGTCGACTTCCGCGACCTCATCTACGGGATGGCCGAGAGCGTCTCCGAGGCGCAGGTCGAACTCGACCGGAACCTGGCGGCGACGATGGTCGAATTCGCCGAGACCGAGGTGGACGTGGTGCCGCAGGTCACGCGGACCATCGCGGAGGACGGGACCGTCACCTACGACTCGACGAAGCGGGCGAAGCGCTCGCTGCTCGATCTCGGGCTCACGCCGACACGCTACCAGTTCAGCGAGGCGACCGTCGACGTGGCGTTCGACCTCTCGTTCGCCGTCGGCGGGACCGACACGGCGGACGAGACGGGGAGGTCGCGGCTCCGCGCCGACACGCGCGAGGCCCACCACCAGCGGCGGTACTACGGCGAGATCGACACGACGGCGAAGATATCCGCGCGACTCGTGCCGGTGCCGACGCCCGCAACACTCACCCCGGCGACGGTCGAACCGACGGCGGAGTCGGCCACGGACGCTGACGCCGACGCGGAGACCGATGTCGACGCCGACGTGGATACCGATGCTGACGCTGACACGGAGACGGGCGCGACCGCCGAGCCAGACGAGACGGACGACGAGTCCAACGACGGCCACCGCTACTCGACCCGGTGAGACGGGGTCGGGGCGGAGCGAGCGCCACGACGACTCGACGGCGGTTCTCCCGACCGCACCGGTGGTGTCGAGACACCCCGTGGCCGCCGTGGTCCCGACGGCCGCGTCGCTGGCGAGTACCCACCGTCTGGCGGACGTTTCAAAAGATGACCGGGACGGTGGTGGCAGCGTCGTCCTCGGGACCGCGGACCGCGGGCGGTCAGTTCGAGAACTCGGTGCAGACCGGGATGCCGATGGTGTCGTAGTCGCTCATGGCCGCGAGTTCGTCGGGCACTTGGTGGATGTCGATGGTGTCCTCGACGAGCGCGGTCGGGTCGAGCTTGCTGGATTCGATCATGTCGAGCATCTCGCTGTACCGCGAGGGCTGGAGGCCGAGCGAGCCCTTGAAATCGATCTCCTTGGCGACGAACTCGTCGGTCGGGAGCGACACCATGCCCTGCTCCTCGCTCGTCGTGAGGCCGATCTGGACGTGAGTCCCGCCCTTCCGCAGGCTGTTCACCGCGTTCTGACACGTCACCGCGATGCCGAGCGCGTCGGCGGAGACGTCGGCCCCGCCGTTCGTGATGTCGCGTACCTCCTTGGCGGGGTCGTCCACCTCGTTCGCGTTGACCGTCGCCACCGCGCCGAGTTCCTCGGCCCGGTCGAGTTTCTCGTCCATCAGGTCGACGCCGATGACGTTCCCGCCGAGCGCGTTCGCGATGTGCACCGCGGAGAGGCCGATACCGCCACAGCCGTGGATGACGACGTCGTCACCCGCGCTCACGGGTGCGCGGTGGGCCATCGCGTGGAACGAGGTCATGAACCGACAGCCACAGCCGGCGGCGGCGGCCGCGTCGATGCTGTCGGGCAGCGGCACGGCGTTGATGTCCGCGTTCGGGATGTGGACCTCCTCGGCGAACGCGCCGGGTGCCTGATTCATGAAGCCGAGTCCGACGTGGTTCTCACAGATGTTCTCACGTCCGTTCCGACAGAGGTCACAGGTGCCACGCGCGAAGTTGAACGGGATAGCGACCTCCTGTCCTTCCTCGACGTTCTCGACCTCGTCACCGACGGCGACGATGCGGCCTGTGGGTTCGTGCCCGAGGATGTGAGGCGGGTCGGGCCGATAACCGAACCAGTCCCAGTCACCCTGCCAGCAGTGCCAGTCGGACCGACAGACCCCACAGCCGATGACCTCGGCCACAGCGCCGTGTGGCTCGGGCTCTGGGCGGTCGACCTCCTGGACTCCTAACGGTTCCTGGAATTGCTCTAGTACGACTGCTTGCATCGCGACTGTTGGCTACGTCTGAGATGGTAAATAATTATGTTTCTAGGTAAGCATTATGGGAATACATAAATAATTGTCATGTATGCGGGCGGCGGCAGTCACGCGAGTGTGTTGGGTCGTCGGGAGGAGCGGTGAGAAAAGTCGGTGACGTGAGAGCGGTCAGCGGCGCAGAGGTACGCTACTCGCGCTGGTACTCTTTCTTGTATCCGCGGAACTCGGTCCGGTGTGCCTCCTCGTCGGCGAGGATGGTCACGGCGAGGTCCTCGGTCACGGGGTCGTCGGCGTCCTCCGCGGCCGTGATGAGGGCGCGGTAGGTGGTGATAGCGTCTTCCTCGGCGTCGAGGACGCCCTCGATGACCGAGAGGACGTCGGTGGAGTCTTCCGGCGGCTGGAGTGAGTGCTGGTTCGCCTCGAACTCGGCCGACGCGGGCGGGCGCTCGTCGAGCTGCTTCAGCCGCTGACCAAGCTGCTCGGCGTGACCGAGTTCCTCTTGGATGTCGGTCTGGAGCGACTCCTTGATCTCCTCTGCGCGGACGCCGTCGAGGACGATAGCGTTCGTCATGTAGTTCATGACGGTCTCGTGTTCGTCCTGGTACGCCTTGCGGAGAAGTCGGGTAACCTCTTCGGACATACCTTAACATCGTTCGCTGCCGACAAGAAGGTACGGACGGCGGCAGCGTTGGAGGCGTTCGCGTGGTCGAGACAGTCACAGTATCGGTGGGGTTCGGCGCGGGAATCGTCGCCGGCCTGAGCGCCGCGAGTGCCGTGAGCGCCGAGGAGACACACGACAGCCCCGACGGACCTTTACTGGTCGTCGCCGACGTCCGCCCATGGAACCAGTCGACGAGGACTCACTCGAGTGGAGCGAGACCGACCGCGGGGCGACGGCCTTCCGCCGAAAGCAACTCGGCCGGGCGGCCGGCGGCGAGCAGCTCGGGGCCAGCCTCTACGAACTCCCGGGGGGAGCGCGCTCGTGGCCGTACCACTACCACACCGGCAACGAGGAGGCCATCTACGTCCTCTCCGGCGAGGGGACGCTCCGCGTCGGCGGCGAGGACGAGTGGACGCGCTACCAACTGACAGCGGGCGACTACGTGGCCCTACCGGCCGGCGCAGAGAGCGCCCACCAGGTGACGAACGCCGACGTGGACGCGGCCGGAGACGACCCGGACGACGACAGGCCACCGCTGCGGTATCTCGCCGTCTCGACGATGAACGACCCCGACGTCACAGTCTACCCGGACTCGGAGAAACTCGGCCTCTTCGCCGGGGCCGCACCCGGCGGCGACTCGAGCGAGCGGGTCGTCGACGGGTACTATCCGCGCGATGCGGCGGTCGACTACTGGGAGGGGGAAGAGTGAAGCCCGCCAGGGCCGGCGCTGACGAGCGATGGGGGGAGACGACCGCTTGTGTGAAAAGGAGGAACTGAGACGTGGGGGGAGAGGGGGGGGGGAGTTCCCACGCAGCTCCTCGTTTCGAACATTGTGAGTTGGGGTGAATTATGTTTCGGTATCGGCGAGCGGTTGCGTGTTCTGCCGGCCACGAGCGGCACAGCAGCGACCGGAGGCTCGACGGGAGGGGGCGGGGAGCGGCGGCCGAAGCCGGACGGTGGTCGAGACGCGCCGTGACCGCGTGTCTCGAAGGCCGCCGTCCCGCGTGCTCACCGCGGTTGCGGCGGGCCGGAACCGAACTTACTCGAAGGCTGCGATTCCGGTGAGTTCGTGCCCGACGATGAGCGAGTGGATGTCGTGGGTGCCCTCGTACGTGTACACGGTCTCGATGTTCGCCAAGTGGCGCATCGGCGAGTAGTCGCGCGTGATGCCGTTGCCGCCGAGCATCTCGCGGGCCGTCCGGGAGGCGTCGCGGGCCATCGCGACGTTGTTGCGTTTCGCCATCGACACCTGCGCGGGGGTGAGGTCACCGCGCTCTTTCAGCTCTGCCAGACGGTACGCGAGCAACTGGGCGGTGGTGATGTCGGTCGCCATGGTCGCGAGTTTCTCCTGCTGGAGCTGGAACCGCGCGATCGGTCCGCCGAACTGCTCTCTGTCCAGGGCGTACTCGCGGGCCGTCTCGAAGCAGTCGCGGGCCACGCCGACGGCCCCCCAGGCGATACCGTACCGCGCCTGCGTCAGACACGACAACGGGCCTTTCATCCCCTCGACCCCCGGGAGGACGTCTTCCTCGGGGACCCAGACGTTCGAGAGGCCGATTTCGCCCGTGATCGACGCACGCATCGAGAGTTTCTCGTCGATCTTGTTCGTCGTGACGCCGTCGCGGTCGGTCTCGACGAGGAAGCCGCGCACAGGGGTGCCCTCCGCGGAGGTGTCGCGTGCCCACACGACGGCGACGTCCGCAATCGGTGAGTTCGTGATCCACGTCTTCGAACCCTGGAGTCGGTAGCCGTCACCGTCTCGTTCCGCTCGGGTCTCCATGCTCGACGGGTCCGACCCGTGCTCGGGTTCGGTGAGCCCGAAGCAGCCGACTGCCTCGCCCGTCCCCAGGTCCGGAAGCCACCGCTCTTTCTGTTCGTCGGACCCGTAGGCGTGGATGGGATACATCACGAGCGCGCCCTGGACGCTCGCCGCCGACCGGACCCCCGAGTCGCCGGCCTCCAGCTCCTGCATCAACAGGCCGTACGCGGTCTCGCTCACGCCGGGGAGGCCGTACCCTTCCAGGTTGGGCGCGAAGAAGCCGAGTTCGCCCATCTCGTTGATGAGTTCTGTCGGGAACGTGCCGTTCTCGAAGTGCTCACCGATGTCGGGGCGCACCTGCTCGTCGACGAATCGACGAGCCGTGTCGCGAATCATCCGCTCTTCTTCGTCAAGGTCAGCCTCCAGGTCGACGTAATCGAGCATACTGGGTGTCTGCAGGCTCAGGTCAAAAGCTTTCGTGGCGGTCGTGTCATCCGGGCGGTCTGTCTCGCGGTCGTCGAGGGCGGTCCGGCACGAGGCCGAGCGCAGTGGCGCTGCGCGCGACTCGTTCCACCGGCGGTTCGGTCGCACCCCTGTAAGCGGCCGCTCCGGCTCTGTCCCGCCACCCTCGGCGAGCGGTCGTCGGCACTACCGAGGGTTCATGTACGAGAACGGAACCACCGCAGTGCATGCGCTGAGGTGTACCGCAGGGCGATTCGCGAGAGTGCGGTGTGCCGCCCTGCGCTCGAACCGCACCGCCAGTTCGCCAGTCGACGGTGACGAGACAGCCGGCGCGGCCGCTCAGTCCGCGGCTGCCGGCGGACCGTCACGGACGCCGCGCACGTAGGCGACGAAGTTCTCGAAGAGCTGTTTCGCCTCACACGCCGCGGCGTACCGTTCGTCGGTGATGCCGTCGACGACGGCGCGGATACGCTCGTCGGAGAGCTGTCCGTCCTTCCCGCGGGTCACAGATTCGGCAGTCGCGGGGTCGTACTCCGGGTGGAACTGCACACCGAAGGCGTGACCCTTCCGGAAGGCGTGGATGCCGTAGTCGTTCTCCGCGAGGAGCGCCGCTCCGGGCGGGAGTTCGACGACGTGGTCCGAGTGGGTCGTGAAGGCGGTGAACGACTCGGAGACGCCGTCGAAGAGGTGACTGCCGTCGACGAGTTGTATCTCTCGGTAGCCGATTTCGTACTCGCCCATGTCGGCAACGCGACCGCCGAGGGCCTCCGCGAGCACCTGGTGGCCGTAACAGACGCCGAGCATCGGGAGGTCACGACGGGCGGCCTCGGCCGCCCAGTCGAGGAGCGAGCCGATCCACGGCTCGTCCCAGTAGACGGAGGCGCGCGAACCGGTGATGACGACGCCGTCGTAGTCGAACGTCTCCGGCAGTTCGCACTGCGTGACGTCGAACTCCGCGAGGGAGGCGTCGAGTTCACGTCGGAAGTTCCGGCGGGTGTGCGGCTCGCCGTGAGAGGCGTCGAGGAGTGCGAAGCGCGGTCTGTCCATCAATCGTTCATTTCAACGTGAGCGACTCAAAAAGAGGTTGCGCTCGGACTGACCTTTGCCGTGCTCTCAGTCACGCGGGCTCAGGAGTCCGAGTGAGCTTCGACGTGCCCGACGAGCCGGTCGTTGACGAGGCGTGACCGCTCGACGCCGACGAGGTGGCCGGCCTCCTCGTACGCGACGAACTCCCCACGGGGGAGGTCCTCGGCGAGCGAGCGCGCGCCGTCGACGGGCCACTGTGCGTCTGCGGTGCCGTGGACGACGAGTGTCGGCGTCGTCACCTCGTACAGCGGCGGTGGTTCGTACCCCTCCAGCGCCGCGGTCTGTGCCCGCCACACGCGTTCGGGGGCGTCTTCTTGGGCACGCCACGTACCGATCTGTTCGATCACCTCCGGCTGCTCCGCACGGAACGCCTCCGAGAGGAGCCGCTCTGTCGACGCGCGAAGCGCCGCCCGGTCGTCGGGGGCCGCGAAGGCGTCCATCGGTGCTCCCGTGAGGCCGGAACCGACGGCCGTGAGGCTTCGGACTCGCCCCGAGTCGTGAGCGAGCGCGAGCGAGACGACCCCACCCAGGCCGGCACCGACGAGATGGGCACGGGAGACGTCGGCCGCGGCAAGGACTGCTTCGAGGTCGGCCGCGAGGTCGGCCACGGAGTACGGTCCCGGTGGCGCGTCAGAGCGTCCGACACCGCGGTGGTCGAAGACGATCGATTCGAAGGGCCCGACGACGGCGCGGTGCTGCCAGCCCCACTGCCAGGAGCCGAAGCCGACGTCGCCGACGAACACGACGGTGTCGTCACCGGCTCCCGTCGCCTGGTAGTAGAGGGAGACGTCACCGTTGTGCGCGAAGGGCATGAGCGTCGGTACGGACCGGACGCGTCTCTACGTTCCGGTCCCGGTCGGCGAGAGAGGACAACGGCAGGTACCCGGCCGATTCCCAGACTGTTGGAAACACGCTCGGGACTTACCTTCTGACAGCGGTCAGTAGTGAATAGAGGTGACACGCTCATGTACTCACTCGACACACTCACCGCCCTCGCACAGTGGGGGCCTCACCCCGGCCCGCATCCCGGCCCACACGCACCGATGGGACCGGGCGGCGGCGGTGGATTCGGGACGGGGATGGCGGGGGGAACCTGGGGAGTGGGCGGCGGATTCGTCCTGACGCTCGTACTCTTGCTGCTGCTCGCCGCGGTCATCGTCGGGGTGGCGTACCTCCTATCGACGCGAATTCGGACAGAAGACAGCCGTGACGACGACGCGCTGGCCGTACTCAAGCGGCGCTACGCCCGTGGCGAGGTCGACGACGAGGAGTTCGAGCGGCGTCGGGGCCGCCTCGACGGCGGCGTGTCGTGAGCGTGGTTCGGCGACGGCGACCGTTCAGGCGTCCAGAACGTTTCTGAGGACGTCGGGCGCGTCGTCGAGGACCGCGTCGAGTTTCTCCACGTCCGGGCCGCCGCCCTGAGCGAAGTCCGGCGGGCCACCGCCGCCGCCGCCGACTTTGGCGGCGAGGACGCCGACGACCTCACCGGCGTTCAGCCCCACGCCGTCGGGGACGCCGACGACGAACTGGGCGCTCCCGCCCGCCGCGGAGCCGAGGACGGCGACTTTCCCGCTGTCGACGAGCGCGTTCGCGGTCGCTCGCAGTTCGTCGGCGTCGCCGTCGAGTCGCTGGACGACGGCCGGCGTACCGTCGATGTCGAGTTCCTCGCTCTCGGCAGCGGCGCGGGCCTCCGCGAGTTCGCGCTTCAGGCGGTCGACGGTCTTCCCCCGGGCTTTCCACTCCTCGAAGAAGCGTTCGGCCGTCTCGGGGACGTCCGGGGGCGAGACGTCGAGGACGTCCGCGGCCTCGTAGAGGGCGTCCTCGGTGCGCTGGGTCGCCTCGATGGCGGCCTCGCCGGCCGCGAAGGCGATGCGTTCGACACCGTCCTGAACGGGCTCAGTCGAGAGCACCTTGATCGCGCCGATGTCGCCCGTGCGGTTGACGTGGGTGCCACCGCACGCCTGGACGTCGTCGGCGACGTGGATGAGTCGGATATTCTTCCCCGGGGGGATGCCGCCCTGGTAGAGATCGAACCCGTGTTTCTCCTCGGCCTCGTGGCGGTTGGGCCACTCCTGTTTCACCTTCACGTTCCGCGTGACGAGGTCGTTTGCGACCCGTTCGATCTGCTTGACTTCCTCGCGTGTGATGCGCTCGTAGTGGCGAACGTCGAGGCGGGCGCGTCGGGTTCCCTTCTGGGCCCCGGCCTGTCGGACGTGCTCGCCGAGGACCTGGCGAGCCGCGTAGCCGATGATGTGAGTGGCGGTGTGGTGGCGCATCAGCCGGCGACGGCGGTCGACGTCGAGCTGTCCGCGGACGAACTCGCCTTTCCCCGGGCTCTCGTCGGTTCGGTGGAGGACCACGCCGTCGTGGACCTGCACGTCTTCGACCTCGACGGTGACGTCGTCCGACGAGAGCGTCCCGTGGTCCGCGGGCTGGCCGCCGCCCTCGGGGTAGAACATCGTCTGGTCGAGCACGACGTCGTAGCCCGACTCGCGCTCGAAGACGTCGAGGACGACCGCCTCGAACTCCGTCCGCTCTTGGTCCTCGTAGTAGAGTTTGTCCGTCTCGGGGAGGTTCGCGAGGCGCTCGTCGCGCTCGGTGACGACGTCGGCCTCGCCGGCGTCCTCGTGCCGCTCGGCGACGAGCGAGTAGAAGTCGTCCGGGACGGCGACGTCGGCACCCTGTTCGGCCGCGATGTCTCGGACCATGTCGGGCTGGATGCCGTGGGAGTCGTACAGTTCGATGAGGGTGTCGGTCGGGATGGGTTCCCCGCGGTCGGCGTACTCCCGCGCCAGCTGTTCGACCTTTCGCGACCCGCGTTCGAGCGTCTCTCTGTACTTGCGCTCCTCGGTGCGAACGATGTCGCGGATGGTGTCTCGGTTCTGGTACTCCAGTCGGGCGGCCTGCATGTCGACGAGTTCGTCGAGCGGGGCGTCCACGCCGACACCGTCGACGAGCCGCTTCGTCCGCCGGAGGACCATCCGAGCGAGGTAGCCCGTGCCGACGTTCGAGGGGACGATGCCGTCGCCGAACATGTACGCGAGCGCTCGGCAGTGGTCCGCGATGGCGTAGATGTCTTCGAGCGGCCGGAGGAGGTCGGTGAGTTCGTCGGCGTCGACGTCGAGTTCGTCGGCGACCTCCGCACGCGCACCCCGCAGGTCGTCGATCTCGTCGATGTCGAGGTAGCCCGAGAGCTTCGCGGCGCGGTGGACGAGTGCTCGCTCCTCGTCTGACAGCGAGATGCCGGCGTTCTCCTTCAGGAACTCGATCATCTCGGGGTAGACCGCCTCGTACACCGTCGGCGTCCCCTGCGACACCCACGTCCACCGTTCGAGCCCGTAGCCGGTGTCGACGATGTAGGTGTCCATCTTCGAGTACGTGTTGCCGTCTTTCATCTCGTACTCGCCGTCGGGGTCCTGCTCCATCGACATGAAGACGAGCGTGGCGAGTTCGGCTCCTCTGTACAGAACCTCGATGGCGGGCCCGGCGTTACCGCCGCCGACCCACGGGTCCTCGATGTAGGTTATCTCGTCGAGGTTCGCGCCGAGCGAGGCGAAGAACTCGTCGCAGTACTTCACCGTCTCGTTCTTCCAGTACACCTCACCCTCGTAGGCGTACTCGTCTTCGGCGTCCTCGCGGGTGTTGAACGCGTGGTGGGCCATCATCTCGAACGCCATCGTGTGCCGGCCCGTCCGCCCGACGTTGTCGATGTCCTGCATCCGGATGCAGGGCTGAGAGATGGTGAGCGGGTTCGCCGGCGGGGGCGTCTGCCCCGACGTGACGAGCGGCTGGAAGTCGTAGATAGAAGCCTGGGTCAAGAGAACGTCGTCACGCCAGCGGTTCGCCGCCACCGGGTACGGGTCGATGCGTTCGTGGCCGCGCTCCTCGAAGAACGAGAGGAACTCCTCGCGCATCTCCTCTAAGCTGTACTCGCGGTCGAACCCGGGGTTGTCGATGAACGAGTAGTCGTCGGCCGGTGGTTCGCCGCAGGTCTCGCGCTCTGGGTCCCGTGTCCAGAACCAGACGTCCGTCACCGGACACTGCCGCCGATAGAATCCCTCCTCCTCGAAGTACTCGAGGCGGTACTCCTCTTCGAGTTCGCTCATTGTTCTCTTGTTGGCTGAGGACCGGGTAAAACAGTTCCGGGAAGCGGTCCCGGAGGCTATCAACTCCGAGTCTGTCGGCGATACGGCTTTAGTATCCCCGTCACAAGGGCAGACCGAACACCGCGTGTGTCTCGTCAGACAGGCACACGGTGGAGCATCAGTGTCGAACGAACCAGAACAGCGGTCAGCCGAGAGGTCGACGCCGGACGCGCCCCGCGTTCGGCTTCACGGCGACGCCGACGAGGGGCTAGCCGCGGCGCTCACCAGCCGAGGCTTCGTCGTCGTCGACGCGACGTCGGCGGGCGACCACGAGCGTCCGACCGACGTCGACTGTCTGGTCGTCGACACCGAGGGAACGGCCACGGAACGCAGGCGGCCTGACGGGGACCCTGTCGTCCTGTACGCGCCGGCTCCGACGGCGGTCAGCGACCCGACCCGATTCGCGGGGTACGCCCGAACGGGTGACGTCGACGCGCTCTGTGACCAGCTCCGCTGGGCCGTCGCGAGGGAGCCAACACAGCGTGCGGCGCACACCGAGCGGGTGCGCGACGACGCCCGACTGGAGACGCTTCACGAGGGGACCGTGAGCCTCATCCAGGCGACGACGCCGACCGACCTGTTCGAGCGGACGGTCGACATCGCGAGCCGGCTGCTGGAGTTCAACAGCTGTTACATCGCCATCGCCGAGGGCGACGTCCTCGTCAAGCAGGCGGGCGTCGGCGACGTGAGCGACGAGTCGCTCTCGGTCGACCACGGACTCGTCGGTGACAGCTATCAGACCGGTGTGACGCATCTGGTACAGGACACCTACGCCCACCCGGAGGCCGACCCGGCCCGCCCCTCACACCGGTCGGGAATCGCCGTTCCCCTCGGGGAAGACGGCGTCTTCGTCGTCATCGCGGACGAGCCGGACGCCTTCACCGGGGCCGACCGCGGACTCGCCGAACTGCTCGTCCGGTACACCGAGGGGACGCTCGCACGCATCCAGTCGGCCGAGGCCATCCAGGAGCGGCGCGAACTCATCGAGACGCTCCACGACGGGACGGCGGCGCTGGCGGCGGTGACGACGCTCGAAGCCGCCGCGGCCGTCGCCGTCGAACTCGCCGAACGAATCCTCTCGTTCGACACCTGCTACGTCGGGGTTCGCGAGGGAGACACGGTCGTGCCGTACGCGGTGTCGTCGGGAGCGCCGGCCGACGCTGTCCGCCCGATGACGCTCTCGGAGGGCCTCGTCGGCAAGACCCTCCGAACGGGCGAGCCGCAACTCGTCGACCGTGTCGACGGGTCGGACGCCGAGCCCACGAAGGACACGTACCGTTCGGGTATCAGCGTCCCGCTGGGTGACCAGGGCGTCTTCCAGGCGGTCTCGACGGCCGAGGCCGCCTTCGACACCAACGACCTCGAACTCGCCGAGCTGTTGGCCGACCACCTCACAGGGACGTTCTCGCGGGTTCGCGCGGAGGCGGACCTCGGCGAACAGCGCGGACGGGTGGCGCAGCTCCACGCGGCCACCGTCGAGCTGGTGAGCTGTCACGACGTGGCCGAACTGTACGAGCGGGCCATCGCGACGGCCCGGTCGGTGCTGGGCTTCGACACGGCCTACATCTTCGTCGCCGGAGACGACCAGTTCGTCCCCGTCGCCCAGGTGACCCACGAGGACCACGACCCGGTCCGGCCGGTCCCGCTGGACCACGGCGTCGCGAGCGAGACCTACCGGAGCGGGCAGTCGCGGCTCGTCCGCGACGTCTCGACGGCCGAGGCCGCGGAGCCGCTCCAGACGAGCGCCGGCGGTGGAATCAGCGTCGCGCTGGGTGACGACGCCGTCTTCCAGGCGGTCTCGCGCAACCCCGACACGTTCGGCGAGTTCGACCTCGAACTCGCCGAGCTCCTCGCCTCGCACGTGACGGCGAACCGCGAGCGCCTCCGCGCGGAGGCCGAACTCCGCAGCCAGCGCGACCGCCTCAGCGCGCTGTTCGAGAACATCCCCGACGCGGCCGTCTCGTACCGGCTGGTCGACGACGAACCGCACGTCGAGGCGGTGAACCCGGCGTTCGAGCGCGTCTTCGGCTTCACGAGCGAGCACCTCGTCGGGGAGAACCTCGACGAGTACGTCATCGCCGACGACGACGAGAAGCGCGCGGAGGCCCGACGGCTGAACGACCGACTCAGGGCCGGCGAGAGCGTTCGCGCCGAGTGCCAGCGACAGACCGAAGGGGGGCTCCGAACGTTCATACTGCAGGTCGTCCCGCTCGAACTCGGCCAGGAGAACGTCGCCGGCTTCGCCATCTACACCGACATCACGGACAGACAGGAACGGGAGCGCGAACTCCGCCGCCAGAACGAACGGCTCGAGGAGTTCGCCAACATCATCTCACACGACCTGCGGAACCCGCTCGCCGTCGCCTCGGGCTACCTCGACCTCGCGGCCGAGACGGGCGACCCGGCGGCGTTCGAGCGGGTCGAAGCGTCGCTCGACCGGATGGACCGCCTCGTCGAGGACCTCCTGTCGCTGGCGCGAAAGGGGCAGGTGGTCGGCGAACCGTCGCCGCTCGACCTCGCGACGGTCGCGACGCAGGCGTGGGCCGGCGTGCGGACGCTCGACGCGACGCTCGAGCGGCCCGACTCGCTCCCCGTGGAGGGAGACGAGGGACGGCTGATCGAACTGTTCGAGAACCTGTTTCGGAACGCCATCGAACACGCCGGGGAGGCCGTGACCGTTCGCGTCGAGGCGCTCGCGGGGCCGGATGGGGCGGTCGACGGCTTCGCCGTCGCCGACGACGGCCCCGGCATCCCCGAAGCGAAGCGCGACACGGTGTTCGAACCGGGCGAGACGACCAGCACCGCCGGCATCGGCTACGGCCTCGCCATCGTCAAGCGCATCGTCGAGGCGCACGGCTGGTCGCTGTCGGTCACCGACGCCAGAGACGGTGGCGCGCGGTTCGAGGTCACGTTCTGAGGCCCCCGGCGGCGAGACGCCCCGCCGGCGGCGTACTCGGTCTCGACGGGTCGGCGACAGTTATTTACAGTCGAGTGGCTTGTATGAGAAGCAAGACACGCGCGTGCGGGGAGGCGTCCGCAGTCGGGACGGAGCGGGGACGGCGGACGCGACTTGTCGGTCGACGTGACGCGGGAACGTTGCAACGAACGCGCCTGAACGTATGAGAGTCACGCAGAGATACACGTCGAGGGACGTGAGGGGGCGGCGAAGCGACGAGTCGACGAGCGCTCCGGTCGGCCGGGACGGGTCGGTGCGAGAACGCGGGCCGCCGCCGACGTGGAGCCCCCGATGAGGGCGAGCGCGATGCAAGCGCTCACGGGGCGGGCAACCATCCGGACGCTCCACGTCGACGACGACGAGATGTTCGGCACGGTGACTGCCGAACTGCTCGAAGCCGTCGAGCCGCGACTGGAGGTCCTCACGGCGACGAGCGCCAGCGCCGGACTCGAGTTACTGGCCGACGAGCAGGTCGACTGTATCGTCTCCGACTACGACATGCCGGGGGGAACCGGCATCAGCTTCCTCGAGCGCGTGCGCGAGCGGGACGCTCGGCTGCCGTTCATCCTCTTCACGGGCAAGGGGAGCGAGGAGGTAGCCAGCGATGCGGTGTCGGCGGGCGTGACGGACTACCTCCAGAAAGAGGCGGGCGTCGACCAGTACACCGTGCTGGCGAACCGGGTCGTCAACGCCACGGAGAAGTACTGGACCGAGGTGGACCTGGAGCGGCGGATAACCCAGCAGGAGGCGCTCGCCACGCTCGGGCGCGACGCGCTCGCGGCCGACGACCTCGCGTCGCTGTTCGACACCGCGGTCGGCCTCGTCGCCGACGGCCTCGACGGCGACTACGCGAAAATCCTCGAGTGGCGACCGGAGCGAGCGGCGTTCGACCTCCGTGCGGGCGTCGGCTGGTCGGAAGCGGTTCGTGGGCGGATGTGCGTTCCGGGGGGAGCCGACTCGCAGGCGGGCTACACGCTCGCGTGCGCGGAACCCGTCGTCGTCGACGACCTCGCGGAGGAGACCCGCTTCGGCGGTCCCGACCTCCTCGTCGACCACGGCGTCGTGAGCGGAATCAGCGTCGCCGTCGGGTCCGTCGAAGCGCCGTGGGGCGTCCTGGGGGTCCACACGGCCAGTCGTCGCGAGTTCACCGACCAAGACGTCACGTTCGTCCAGAACGTCGCGAACGTCCTCGCGGCCGCCATCGACAGACAGCGAGCGGAGACGCGGCTCCGCGAGAGCGAGTCACGCTTCCGTGAAATCGCCGAACTCAGCCCCGACGGCATCTTCCGGACGGACGTCGACGGCGTCTTCACCTACGTCTCGCCCGCGAGCGAAGCGTTGCTCGGGCGGTCGGCCGACGACCTCGTCGGCACGCCGTTCGGGCGGGTCGTCGCCGACGGGAGCCACGGAGCGGCCCGGGAGGGAATCGGACGGGTCATCGACGGCGAAGTGGTCCGCGGGCTGGCGCTGACGCTCGTCGACGACGAGGGCGACCCCTTCGACGTCGAGGTGAGCGCGAGCCCCGTCCGTCACGACGGCGACGTCGAGTTCGTCCAGGGGTTCGCCCGCGACGTGACGGAGAAGAACGAACGCGAGCGGGAGCTACAGCGCTCGCGCGAGCGGTATCGGGCGCTCGTCGACGCCTTCCCCAACGGCGGTGTCTTCCTCTTCGACGAATCCCTCCGGTACACGATGGTCGGCGGGGACGAACTCCTCAAAGGCGGGCTGACGGCGGAGGGGATGGTCGGCCGGACCCCCTCGGACGTGTTCCCGCCGGCGAACGCGGCGCTCCTGACCGAGAGCTACCGCGCGGCGCTGGCGGGCGAGACGCGCTCGTTCGAGGACAGCTACCAGGGCCGACACTATCAGGTCCAGACGATTCCGCTCCGCAACGAGGCGGGAGAGGTCATCTCGGGCATGGCCGTCGCCCAGAACATCACCGAGCACGTCGAGCGCGAGCGGGAGCTAAAAGAGAGCAAGGAGTTCTACCAGACGCTCATCGACAACTTCCCCGGCGGGGTCGTCCTCTTCGACCACGACCTCCGGGTCATCGCCGGCGGCGGGACCGAGTTCGAGCGGGCGAGTTGGAACCCCGACGAGTCCGTCGGGGAGCCGCTTCGGGACAACCTCAGCCCGGAGGGGACGACGTACCTGGAGACACACTACCGGGCGGCGCTGGCGGGCGAGACACGCTCGTTCGAGTACGAGGCGAGCGGGACCCACTATCACCTCCAGACGCTCCCGCTCCGAGACGCCGACGGGACGGTCACGGCGGGCATGGCCGTCACGCAGAACGTCACGGCGCGCGTCGAGCACGAACGGAAGCTGGACCAGCTGCGCGAGCGGTCGCAGGCGCTGATGCACACGGAGACGATCGAGGAGACGGCCCGGGTCGCCGTCGACGCGGCACAGGAGGTCATCGACGCGCCACTGAGCGGCTTCCACCGACTGAACGGCGACGGCGACCGACTCGAACCCGGCGTGATGGCGGGGTCCGTCGCAGAACAGTTCCCGGCGACGCCGTGCTACGACAGGGACGCTGCGCCGGGGACCCGCGCCGCCATCGCCTGGGAGGTGTTCGAGCGCGGCGAGCCGCGGTACATTCCCGACGTCGAAGCGTGCGACCCGCTATCGGAGCAGTCACCCGCACAGAGTGTGTTGCTCCACCCGGTCGGCCACCACGGCCTGTTCATCGTCTCCTCACCGGTCGCGGACGCGTACGACGAGACGGACCGGGCGCTCGTCGACATCCTCGTAGCCTCTCTGACGGCCGCGATGGACCGCGTCGAGCGAGAACAGCGGCTCCGGCGGCGCGAGCAGCGGCTCGAACAGCAGAACGAGCGGCTGTCGCGCTTCGCGAGCATCGTCTCACACGACCTCCGCAACCCACTGAGCGTGGCCCGCGGCCGGCTGGAGCTCGCGCGACGGACCGGCGACGAGGAGCAGTTCGAAGCCGTCGCCAACGCACACGCCCGGATGGACCGCCTCATCGAGGGCCTCCTGCAGCTGGCGGTCGAAGGCGAGACCGGGCACGAGCGGGCCCGGCTCGACCTGGCGACCGCCGCGACCGCGTCGTGGGAGAGCGTCGAGACCGCAGACGCGTCTCTCGCCGTCGAGACGACGCGGCGCGTGTTGGCCGACGAGAGCCGGCTCCGGCAGCTCTTCGAGAACCTGTTCCGGAACGCGGTGGAACACGGGGTGAGCGCGGATGCGGGGCCGCTCACCGTGACCGTCTGCGACCTGCCGGCGGGGTTCGCCGTCGAGGACGACGGCGTCGGCATCCCGCCGGGACAGGTCGATGCGGTGTTCGACGCGGGGCACTCGACGAGCGCGGAGGGCACCGGACTGGGTCTGCGTATCGTCGCCGACATCGCCGCCGAACACGACTGGTCGGTGCGAGTCGTGGACGGGACCGAGGGCGGGGCGCGGTTCGAGTTCACCGGCGTCGACGTGGACGACGACTGAGCCGGAACGGCCCGCGTCGGGGACGGGGTCTGCGGCGTTCACACGGGTCCGACGCGTCGGCGGGACTCAGCGGTCGAGTGCGAGCGACGCCAAGAGCGCTTCGAGCTGGACGCGTTCGTTCGCACCCTCGGCGATACGGTAGTCGGCCTCGCCGATGCGTTCCATCAGCCGGGCCGCCTCCCGGTCGGTGAGGTCGAAGTCCCACACCGACCGGTGGAGTTGGTCGATGATGTCGCCGCCGGCCATGCCGACGTCGTCGAGGAGCGTCGCGAGTTTCGCCCGCGCGGCCGGGAAGTCGCCGTCGACGGCGGCACCGACCATCTCGCGGATGTCTTCGGGGCGGGCCGTGGAGGTGACGGTGAAGACCCCCTCCTCGTCGACGACCTCGCCCGTCGTCGCCGCGGCCTGCAGGGCGTTGATGGCGCGGCGCATGTCGCCGTCGGCGTAGTAGACGAGCGCGTCGATACCATCGGGAGTCATCTCGATGCCCTCGGCGGCGGCGATGTCCTCGACCTGGTGTCGGACGGCGTCGTCCGAGAGGGGCGAGAAGCGGAACACCGCACAGCGAGACTGGATGGGGTCGATGATCTTCGAGGAGTAGTTACACGAGAGGATGAAGCGAGTGGTGTCGGAGAACTGCTCCATCGTCCGACGGAGCGCGGACTGGGCGTCGTCGGTCAGCGAGTCGGCCTCGTCGAGGAAGATCAATCGATAATCGTGGTCTCGAGTCATCTGCGAGCGTGCGAACCCCTTGATACGGTCACGGACGACGTCGATACCACGCTCGTCCGACGCGTTGAGTTCGAGGAAGTTCCCCCGCCAGTCGTCGCCGTAGAGTTCGCGGGCGATGGCCGTCGCGGCGGTCGTCTTCCCGACGCCGGCGGGCCCGGCGAACATGAGGTGCGGGAGGTCGTCGCGGTCGACGTACGACTGGAGGCGCTCGATGGTGTCTTCCTGCCCGTAGATGTCCGAAAGCGTCTGGGGGCGGTACTTCTCGATCCAGATCTCGCGGCCCGGCGGCGAACTCGAACTCGAATCCTGAGAGGCCTCGCTCATGTCCAATGGAGGGGGGTGTCGCCTCATAAACTCCCCGAGACGGGAGAGAGCCGAAGCCGATTTCTCGGTCCTCCGCGAGGTGAGCGTATGCACCTCACGGTCGACGTCGTCGGCGAAGGGAGCCAGACAGTCGCCCTCGACGAGGGGGCGACGTACGCCGACCTCGTCCGAGCGGTCGGCTACAGCGTCCACGAGGTGACCGTTCTCGTCGACGGTCAGCCCGTGCCCGAGGACCGCGCGGTCGACGACGAGCGGACGGACGTTCGCGTGCTGCGGCTCGTGAAGGGTGGGTAACGACAGCGTGCGCGCCGCCCGCGTCCTCGCGTCGACCCTCGACGACGACGTCACCGGCGAGTCGCTCGTCGTCGACGGCGGGATGTCGAACACGTCGTCACTGCGCGTCGGACACCCCGCACCGTGCCGCAGTCAAAAGGACAATACCGAGGGCAGTCGTTCGACCGGTATGAACCGCGACAAGCGAACCCGCGTCGAGGAAGTGATGTCGACGCCGCTGGAGACCATCTCCGCGTCAGCGTCGGTCGTCGAGGCCGCACAGGTGATGCGCGACGGCGGCATCAGCGCCCTCGTCGTGAGGAGCAGTGCGCCCGGAATCGTCACGAGCACGGACGTCCTCCACGTCGTCGCCGACGGTCGCGACCCCGCCGCGACGACCGTCGAGGACGTCATGACCGCCGGGGTCGAGTCCGTCCCGCCGGACCTCCTCATCGAGGAGGTGGCCGCGATGATGACGAGCCTCGGCATCAAACACCTCCCGGTCGTCGACGGCGACGACTACGTCGGGATGGTCTCGTCGACGGACGTTACGGCCGAACTCGCCTAGCGGAACGTCACGACGACTCGGTCGTGGGACGGACGGAGACCGAGACCCCGTCGTCGCTCACGGCGACGGTGATGGGGCCGTTCGGCGCACACCGGACCCAGTTGTACCGCTCGACCGCGCCGTCGGTCTCGACCTCGAACCGGAGGGGACCGGCCGGGTCGACGGCCGACGGGACCGTCTCGACCGCGCGTGAGTCGAGTTCGAACGTCCGCTCGAACAGCGTCTCCTCTCCGGTGAACACCCGGACGCGAACCGCCCGGGGCTGGTCGGTCTCGTTTCGGACCTGTACGTCGTGGTCGGCGTAGCCACAGCGGAACTCGGGGGCGGCGGCGACCGAGGCGTAGAGCGTCCCTCTGACGGCCGGCAGCCAGTCGTATATCGCCTCGCCGTCCGGCGTGCGGACCACGACACCGTACCGCTGGCTGGCGGGGAGTGTCGGGACGAGCAGGCGCACGTCCGGCGGGAGGTCGAACTCCGAGGCGAAGTGGAGTCGACCGCCGTCCCAGACGTGGAGCGTCACCCGTCGACGCGCGGGCCCGTCGTTGTCGAGTGCGACGGCGGGTGTCCGTCCGAGCGCCGCGGCGACGTCGACGTCGTCGGGGACGTCGTACGCGACGGACTGGTCGGCGGCGTCGACGACGAACGGGCAGTCGGTGAGACAGACGACGGGACGGCGGAACGAGAGCGCCGGGACGAGGTCGACCCAGAGGTCGTCGAGGTCGGCGCGGAGGTCCCACCGGTAGCTGTCGCGGGCACCGTCGGCCGTCTCGACGAGCACGTCGTACCGGCCTTCGCTGGCGAGGAGCCGCCGGAACGACGCCGTCTCGCCGGCGGGGACGGCGGTGCTGGCGGCGAACACCTCCGTCTCACCGTCGCGAACGACGACGGTCAGGAAGCGCTCCGTCGAGCCGAGGTTACGGACGTTGACCCCGCGCGGGCGTTCGAGCGGGGGCACACCGGTGGCGCGGTACGGTTCCTGCGCGGCCGGTCCGGTGCCGTTCGACCCGGGCCCCCCTTCCGAGGGGTCGCTCGCCCGAGTCGACCCTGGCGACTCGGACGGGGCCGCCGCGGACGGCGTGGCCGTCGAATCGGTGTCCGAGAAGGCGTTGCATCCGGCGAGTCCGCTCACGCCGGCAGTCCCGAAGAGGGCGCGGAGAACCGAACGGCGGCGCATCGGTCTCGTATTCGAGGCGCGACGGATGTAGGTGTCGACGCTGGCCGATGCTCGGACGCTGTCGTCGACGAACACGCGCCGGCCGAACCGGTTTTGCCGACGGAGGCCGAGGCACTATCCGTATGTCCGACAGCATGCGGGCGGTCGTCGTCACCGAACCCGGCGCGGACTTCGAAGTCGTCGAGCGGGACGTTCCCGACCCCGGACCGGACGAGGTTCGCGTCGCCGTCGACGCCTGTGGCATCTGCCACAGTGATAGCTACGTGAAGGCCGGGGGGTTTCCCGGTCTCGAATATCCCCGCGTCCCGGGCCACGAGGTCGCCGGCCACGTCGACAGCGTCGGCGAGAACGTCACCGCCTGGAGCGAGGGTGACAGGGTGGGCGCTGGCTGGCACGGTGGGCACTGTTTCACCTGTGACCCGTGCCGACGCGGGCAGTTCCTCCAGTGTGAGAACGCGGAGATAACGGGCCTGACCTTCGACGGGGGGTACGCCGAGTACGCGACGGTCCCGGCGGAGGCGCTCGCGCGCATCCCCGACGACCTCGACGCCGTCGACGCCGCGCCCCTGCTCTGTGCGGGCGTCACGACGTTCAACGCCCTGCGGAACAGCGGGGCGCAACCCGGCGACCTCGTCGCGGTCCAGGGGATCGGCGGCCTGGGACACCTGGGCCTCCAGTACGCCCACGCGGCGGGGTTCGAGACCGTCGCGCTCTCGCGCAGCCCCGACAAGCGCGACCTGGCGCTCGAACTCGGCGCGGACCACTTCGTCGACGCGTCGGCGGAGGACGCCGCCGACGCGCTGCAGGAACTCGGCGGGGCGCGCGTCGTCCTCGGGACGGCCCCGTCGGCCAGCGCCATCGAGTCCGTCGTCGGCGGGCTGGGCATCGACGGCGAACTCGTCGTCGTCGGCGTCCCCCACGAGGCCGCGGAGATCGACGTCCAGCAACTCGTGATGAGTCGGAGTGCCGTCGAGGGGTGGGCCTCGGGCCACGCCCGTGACTCCCAGGACACCCTCGAGTTCAGCGCCCTCCGTGACGTCACCCCGACGGTGGAGACGTACCCACTGGAGGAGGCCGAAGCCGCCTACGACCGGATGATGGAGAACGAGGCGCGCTTCCGAGCCGTCCTCGAGCCCTGAGCCGAGTCCACGCATATTTCTGTCGGCCGAACGAACCCGGAGACGTGAGCGACGACCCGCCCGCCGACGCCGACCCGACAGTTCGCCGCGGACGCGAGGGTGACCTCCTCGCAGTCCTTCGGATCGTCGAGGGGGCGATGCTCGAGATGGGGGCGAACCAGGTGCGCCGGCGGACCGAGTCGGACGAGGTGCTCGTCGCCGCCCACGAGGGGAGAGTCGTCGGTGCCCTCGTCCGCGACGGCGACCACGTCGAGGCCATCGCCGTCCACCCGGACCGGCGCGGGAGGGGAATCGGGAGCCTGCTCGTCGAGCGGGCGCTGGCCGAGACCGGTCGGTTGACGGCCGAGTTCCGCGAGGAGGTGCGGCCCTTCTACGAGTCGCTGGGGTTCGATATCCGGGAACGAGCGGGTGAGACGCGGCTGTGGGGCGAACGCGAGCGGTGAGTGTGTTCGTGGTCCGACGGGAGGTGCAGAACCCGAACAGCAGCCGCGACGAGGGCGTCAGACGAGCGGTTCGACCAGGTCGCGACCGGCCTCGAGGAGTTTCTCGATGCGCTCGTGACTTCCCGCCTCGGCGTACACGCGGAGCACCGGTTCAGTTCCCGAGGGGCGGACGAGGAGCCACGAGCCGTCGTCGAGGAGGAGTTTGAAGCCATCGAGCGTGACGACCTTGGCGATGCCCTGACCGGCGACAGTCTCGGGGAGTTCGCTCTCGAGGTCCGAGAGGACGCGTTCCTTCTCGGAGTCGGGGCAGTCGACGGAGACCTTGTCCGCGACGATGTCGCCGTGCTCTTCGAGCAGGCGGTCGACGCGGGCGTCGAAGGGGTCCTCGCTGGCGATGGCAGCACCTAACAGACCCATGAGGACGCCGTCTTTCTCGCGGATGTGGCCGCGGATGGAGAAGCCGCCGGACTCCTCGCCACCCACCAGGGCGTCGTGCTCTTTCATCCCTTGAGCGACCCATTTGAAGCCGACGGGCGTCTCGAACACCTCTTCGCCGTGGGCCTCGGCGATGCGGTCGATGAGGAACGTCGTCGACACCGTGCGGACCGCGGGGCCGGCGTCCGACTCGAGCAGGTAGTCGTACAGCGCGGCGAAAAAGAGGTTCTCGTCCAGTTTGCCGCGCTCGGGTGTGACGAACGCGACCCGGTCGGCGTCGCCGTCGTTCGCCACGCCGAGGTCTGCGTCGTGCTCCTCGACGGCCTCCTCGAGTCCGACGAGGTTCTCCGCGCTCGGTTCGGGGTGTGCGCCGCCGAACGTCGGGTCGTCCGCACAGCGGAGACGGATGACTTCAGCGCCGGCCGATTCGAGCAGGGCGTCCGTGACGCCACGGCCGGAGCCGTGGATGGCGTCGTACACCACGGTCACGCCGGAGAGGTCGGCGTCGACGAGCGAGCGGGCGTGCTCGGCGTGGACGGAGACGAGGTCCTCCCGTCTGATCTCTCCGCGTCCCTCTTTGGGGAGGTACTCCGGTTCGCGGAGGTTCGCCTCGATCTGCTCTGTGACCTCGGGCAGGGCGGGCGCGCCGTCGCTCGGGATGAACTTCACGCCGTTGTACTCGGGCGGGTTGTGCGACGCCGTCAGCATGAGCGCGCCCGAACAGCCGCGGTCGACGATGTTGTACGCCGTGACGGGCGTCGGGCAGTCCCGCTCGGGCAGGATGACGTCGAACCCGTTTCCGGAGAGGACCTCCGCGAGCGATTCGGCGAACCCGGGCGACGATTCCCGGGCGTCGTAGCCGACGAGCACCGGGTCGTCGAAGCCCTCGTCACGGAGGTAGTCCGCGACGGCCTGTCCGACGATTCGTACGCGGTCGTCGGTGAACGTGTCGAGCGTGGCGCGCCAGCCATCGGTGCCGAAGGAGATCGCGTCCATACGGACCACTCCACAGGACCGACCTAAAAAGTATGGCAGTCGACACCACGGCGACGCGTACGGTGCGTTTTTCTCCGGCTCGTGCCAACGACGGTCGATGCCAACCCGGCTCGTCGCCGTCAGCGGCAGTCGTCGCGACGGTAGCTACACCAGACAGGTCCTCGAGCACGTCCTCGCCAGGGTGCGAAGCGGAGGGGTCGAGGCCACCCTGCTCGACCTCGGGTCCGTCGACCTGCCCCTCTATCACCCGGACCGCTCGGCGTCCGAGCGCGGTGACGCCGTCGCCGTCCTGCGACTGGTGCGGGAGGCCGACGCCGTCGTCCTCGGGTCGCCCGTCTACCACGGCTCGTACTCGTCGACGTTCAAGAACTTCCACGACTATTGCGGCTCCGACGAGTACGACGAGACGGTCGTCGGCCTGGTCGCCGTCGCGGGGGGCGGGTCGTACGGGAGCACACTCGACCACATGCGGTCGACGGTGCGCGGCGTCCACGGCCTCGTCGTCCCCCGACAGGTCGGCGTTCGAAGTGCCCGGACGAAGTTCGCCGACGGCGAACTCACGGACGAGGGAATCGCCGACCGACTCGACGCCCTCGTCGACCAGGTCGTCGACTACGCGGAGCGGTTTCGACGGTGAACGAGGGGGCGGACCGCTACGCCGTCGACTCCCCGACGACGTCGTCGACGTCGGTCTCGGCGGCGAGCCGCGCCTTCCGGTCGTGCGAGAGCTGTTTGAGGGCGTACTCGCGGGACATCGCCGCGGACCGCGAGTCGAACGCCTCGACGTGGACGAGTTCGACGGGCGTCCGCCCGCGGGTGTACTTCGCCCCCTCACCCGCGTCGTGTTCCGCTTCGCGACGGCGAGGGTCGGTCGTGTATCCCGCGTAGTACGTCCCGTCCGCACACCGGAGGAGGTACGCGTAGTGCACGGTCGAGAGCGCGGGCGGGAGGCTCGTCAAGCTTTCTCACCGGTGTCGACAGGGTGGCAGAAAGTGGCTTCGCGTGGTGGTCGTCCGCGACTCAGCGGTCATGCGTTGCGGGTCCGGTCCCGTGCGACCTCCGCGATACCCGCGTTCGCCGAACAGTTTGGACAGGCGAGGACTCGCCCGACTTCGTCGGCGAACACGCGCGCGAAGCGCTCGGAGATGTGCGACCCGCAATGGTCGCAGCGTGGCATCGTGTGCGCCCGGCAACCACCGGTGCCGGTAATATGCCTTTGGCCTGCGGCGTAATAGGGCTTCGCGCGCACGCGCGAAGCGTGACCGTTCGTCCACTCTTCTCGGCTGAGAACACACGTTGTGAACCGAACCGGCGGACGCGTGAGGGAGGAGTGAACGACTAGTGAGCGAGGTCAGTCGGGTCGTGAGCGGCCGTCGACGGCGCGAGCGACGAGTCCCGCCTGCGCGCCCGCGACGAAGCCGGCGTCGACGTTGACCGTCGAGAGGACGGTACAAGACTGGAGCATCCCCGAGAGGGCCGCCTCGCCGTCGCCACCGAAGCCGTAGCCCGTCGAAACCGGGAGGCCGATGACCGGCGTGTCGACGAGTCCGGCGACGACCGTCGGGAGTGCGCCCTCGCGTCCCGCGGCAACGACGACGACGTCCGCGCCACGGATGGGGTCGAGGACGTCGAGGATGCGGCCGAGGTGGGCGACGCCGACGTCCTCGAGCCACTCCACCTCGGCCCCCATCTCGCGAGCGATGGCGGCCGCCTCGCCCGCGACGGGCGCGTCCGAGGTGCCCGCGGTGACGACCGCGACAGTCGCATCGAGCGCGGGGGGTTCGAAGTCGGGGGCGTGAGCGACGAGGGTCCGGGCGCGCGCGTCGTAGTCGACGGCGACGACCTCGGGCAGTCCGTCGTCGACGGTTCGGGCGGTCTCGTCGTCGGCGCGGGTGACGACGGCGCGGCCCGTCGTCTCGACGCTCGTCGCGGCCAGGTCGGCCGTCTCAGCCGGCGTCTTTCCCGCCGCGAGGATGGCCTCTGGAACGCCGCGTCGCGTCTCGCGTGCGGCGTCGAAGCGTCCCGCCTCCGTCGTCGCGTAGCCGCGTAACCGTGCCTCTGCTGCCTCGGGGGAGAGGTCGCCCGCAGCGACCGCGTCGAGGATGTCTCGCATACCGCACTGTCGAGCCTCGTCGGTCACATAGGTGTCGTTCCGCCGTGCCGAGCGGGAGACGTCTCGCCAGGCGACGAGGAGCGAGGCACAGAGACTGACATGGGGCGACTCGATGGCCACGTCCATACCCCGATATCAGCGTTGAATGAGGACTGACACCGCCGTTATCGGGCATAGTATATAAATCCAGTCCCCCGAAAACCGGAATTCGCCCGATACACCGGCAGAGACCGTCGTTTGGGGAAATCTTATTAATAAGGGGCTAGTACTATGTCTCGTATGGCAGACCTCATTGTCAAGGCAGCCGTCAAAGAAGCGCTCAGCGACAAGAACGTAGCCTCCGACTTCTACGACGCGCTGGACGCGGAAGTGAAAGAGCTGCTCGAGGACGCCGCTCGTCGAGCCGAGGATAACGACCGGAAGACCGTCCAGCCCCGCGACCTGTAAGTCGCCGTCACTCACTTCTCGATTTTTTCGTCGCTGGTACAGGTAGGTCCACCGCGAGCGTCAGCGATGTCGACTGGTTCGAGCGGCGACTCACTCGCGTTCGAGGACCGTCACACCGGAGTCCGTCCCGACGTGGACCTCGTCCGCGCTGCCGACGAACAGGCCGTGTTCGACGGCGCCGGGCGTCTCCGAGAGCGTCCGTGCGAGCGCTGCGGGGTCGTCGACCGCCCCGAAGTCACAGTCGAGAACGAGGTTTCCGTTGTCGGTCACGACCGGGCCGTCCTTGCGTTCGGCGCGCCGGAGCGTCGGGTCGCCGCCGGCCTCGCGGACCGACCGGGCGACGGCGCTGTGGCCCACTGGGAGGACCTCGACGGGAACCGGGTGTGAGAGGACGTCCGCCTGCTTCGAGGGGTCGACGACGACGACGAACCGGTCGGCCATCGTGTCGACGAGTTTCTCGCGGGCGTGCGCCGCTCCGCCGCCCTTGACGAGTTCGAAGGCCGCGACCTGGTCGGCCCCGTCGATGGCGAGGTCGATGCGGTCGACGTCGTCGAGTGCCCGGAGCGGAATCCCAGCCTCGCGGGCGCGCTGGCGGGCGTCGAACGACGTGGGGACGCCCTGGACGGTGAGGCCGTCTTCGACGCGCTCGCCGAGGCGTCGGATGGCGTGGGCGGCGGTGCTCCCCGTGCCGAGGCCGACTGTCATCCCCGAGTCGACGAGCGCGGCGGCCGACTCGCCCGCCCGTCGCTTCGCCTCGTCGCTCCCGCCGGTCGTCTTCATACACCTCCGCGCGCACTGAACCGGTAAAAAAGCTCGCGACCCCGACCCCGAAACTCATCACTTCGACGGGAGTAGCGGGCGTATGGTCCCCCTCCCGCCTCCCCGGCCGCTCGCAGTGACGACCCTCGGCGTCCGCTGGCTCCACGTCCTCGCGGCGACTGTCGCCGTCGGTGGTGGCGTCCTGACGTGGCTCCGGTTCCGGGTCGAACCGTTTGACGGTGAGGGACGCGACGCCGTCCGTCTCGCCCGCGCCTACGAGTGGCTCTTCTGGGCCGCCGTCGGGACGCTCGTGATGACCGGCGTCGGCAACCTCGGCGCGTTCGCGCCCACCCTCCCCGGCGGAACGTGGCGGACGACGCTCGACGCGAAACTCGCGCTCGTGGTCGTCGTCCTCGTCGGGTCCGCCGTGCGGACGCGGCTCCTGGTGCGGGTTCGTCGCTCGGCGGGCGGCGTCCCGATGCGACTGCTCCGGCGGGCGTACGGCGCGACGGCGCTCGGACTGGTCGCTGTGCTCACGCTCGCGGAGGTGCTGGCGCATGGCTGAGACGACACGACAGGGTGGTGAGAGGACGCGACCGGGAGACGACGGCCGAGAGGGAGACGCGGCGCTCTCCGCGTGGGCGCTCGCGACGTTCCACGCCGCCACCCTCCTCCTCGTCCCGCTCACGCTCGCCCACGTCGTCGCCCCGGACGCGCTCGGGGACCTTCTCGCCGGCCTCGACACGCTCGTCGGCCTCGCGCTCTTCCTCGTCCTCTGGGGGGCGACCTGGTGGACGAACCGTCGGTATCTCGCGGCGTGTGCGTTCGCGGACGCCGGCAGGACGCTCGCTGTGGGCGCGCGGTGGGGGGCGGTGACCGGCCTGCCGCTCCTCGGCTGTGTCGTCGTCGCGGCGTTCGTCGCGACGAACCCCACGTTCGCCGCCCTCGTCCTCGTCGCCGGCGGCCTCCTCGCGCCGCTCGTCGGTGCGGTAGTGGGTGTCGTCTTCGCCGCCCTCGACGTGGCGCTCGACCGGGCCGCCGCGGCGCTCGTGTCGTGAGCGTCACGGCGGGAACGGTTTTGCCGCTCGCCTTCCACGGCGAAGTATGACACACACGGTCGTCATCGCCGGCGTCGGTCCCGGTCTCGGAGAGTCGCTCGCCCGACGGTTCGTCGAAGAGGGGTGTCGGGTCGCGCTCCTGGCGCGAACCGCCTCGTACGTCGAGGGACTCGCCGACGACTTCGGCGACGGGGTGGTCGCCGTCCCGACGGACCTCACCGCCCCCGACGAGGTCGAATCGGCGTTCGAGACGGTCCGGACCGAACTGGGGCCTGTCGACGTCCTCGTCAACCACGCCAGCGGCGGGTCGTGGAAGGGCGTTCGGGAGGTGTCGCTCGACGAGTTCGAACACGCCTGGCAGGTCGGTGCCCGCGCGGGGTTGCAGTGCGCACAGGAGGCGCTCGACGACATGCTCGGCGAGGGGGGAACGGGCGGGACCATCGTCTTCACCGGGGCCACCTCCTCCGTCCGGGGGCGGGGTGGCGCGGCCGCGTTCTCCAGCGCGAAGTTCGCCGTGCGGGGGCTGGCGGAGTCGATGGCGCGGGAGTTCGGGCCGCAGGGGGTACACGTCGCCCACGTCGTCATCGACGGCGGCATCCTGCCGCCGGGGCAGGAGGTCGAACGGCCGGCGGAGTATCTCGACCCCGACGCCGTCGCCGACTCGTACTGGCACCTCGTCGAGCAGGACCGGAGCGCGTGGACGCTGGAGCTGGACCTCCGGCCGCACGTCGAGGAGTTCTGAGAGCGCGGGAGTGTCGGAAGAGACAGTCGGTGTGTCGTCGTGGAGAGGGTCGATGTGTCGTCGTGGAGAGGGTCGAGATGTCGTCGGCGAGCACATCGGAGACGGAGGAGGGAGGCGGCCGCCAGGGCGCTGAAGCCACGAGCCTCCCCAACCGACTGCGGTGCTCGTGCCCTCGCTTCGCTCGGTCACTGTGCTCCTCGTCCCTCGCGTGTGCTCGCGGACGGAGCCGCGAGCGTCACGCCCCCGCGAGACCGTAGGGGCGGTCGTCGCGGGCGCTCCGACCGTCGTTCACAGCCGCTCTCTCACCGCGTCGGCGTCGTACGTGAGCGTGAGCGACCGCGACCGACCGCGGCCGTCGACCTCGGCGTACTCGGCGTCGATAAGGCCGAGCTGGTCGAGCTTGTTGACGATTTCGGAGTATCTCGTGTAGCCCAAGTCGGTCTCCTCGTGGAACGCCTCGTAGACCGCACCGGCCTGCTCGCCGGAGTGGTCGGCGATGACGCGGACGAGCGCGCGCTCCGAGTCCGACAGCCCTCGAAGCGACCGCGAGAGGTGGACGTGTTTCGACTTGTCGTAAGCAGCCTCGACGTCCTCGGGTTCGATGGTCCGCGAGGCACGCATCTCGGCGTGGAGACCGGCCCGCCGGAGGAGGTCGATTCCCACCCGGAGGTCGCCGCTCTCGGCGGTGAGTTCCGCGACCCGGTCCAGTCCCGTCGTGTTCAGCACGCCCTCGTGGAAGCCACGCTTCGCGCGTTCGCCCAGAATGTCGACGATCTCGCTCTGGTCGTAGCGGGGGAAAAACACCTCCTCGGGGCGGAACACCGACTGGACGCGCCCGTCGAGTTCGTCGATGACGTCAAGCGAGAGGTCCGAGGAGACGACGATGACGCCGATTCGGGCCCCGGCGTGCGTCTCGTGTGCCCGGAGGAGCGAGTAGAGCACGTCGGAAGCCTCGTTCTCGTAGAAGAGGTAGTTCACGTCGTCGAGCGCCACCACCAGGACCTCGTCGTCCTCGACGAGTCGGTCGGAAATCTGCGAGAAGAGCTTCTTGAACGAGATTCCCGACGACGGCGGTTCGTACTCGAAGAGGTCCTCGAAGACGCGGGAGAAGACGGCGTACCGCGTCGAGTTCATCTGGCAGTTGACGTGGACGGCGCGGACGCTCGACTGCCCGCGGAGTTCGCCGAACAGCTTCTGGACGGCGGTGGTCTTCCCGGTACCGGGCGGCCCGCGGACGATGGTGTTCAGCGGACGCGACCCTCTGACCGCCGGCCGGAGCGCGTACTTCAGGCTCTCCAACTGGCTCTCGCGGTGGTCGAACGTCTCCGGGACGTGGTCGATCTCGAAGACGTGTTCGTCGCGGAACACCGTCTCGTCCCACGACAGCATCCCCTCGTCGGGGTCGTCCCTCATCACTTTCACCTCGCTTCGGTGGCTACTTAACCGTTTGCCAGGCCCTGACAGTGGACGACGCGGCGGGACGTGCGGACGGCCGCTTGCGAAGCCTCCGAGGACGTATATCAACGTTTCGCCGGCCTGCGCGACGGTGCGGTCCATCACCCACCCTGATACTGGCGGCACCAGTAGGGTGTGGTGACGATGGTTCCCGACGACGCTCCCTCCACGCACGACACGACGCGCCGTGCCCTGCTCCGACAGGGTGCCGGCGCGTTCACCGCCGGCCTCACGACGCTCGTTGCCGGGTGCACGTCGGCGGTCCCGCCGCTCGGTTCCGCACAGCGGTTCGGCCGCGTCGACGTTCCGCCCGCGTCGGCACCGACATATCGTCGCTGGCTCCCCGCGCCGGCCGCCGTCGGCCTCGACGACGCACACTACGCGTTCCTCCTCAGACGGCCGACCGAACTCGACTCCTTCGGTGTCGGTTACGCGAACTACGACCGGCTGCTCAGGACGCCGTTCGGGACGGTGCTCGAAGGTGTCGACCCGGCGGCGGCGGAGGTGACACTCACCGAGAGCGGCTACCGACGGGACGGGACGCACGAGGGCGGCGACGTGTTCGTCCGGTCGGACGTCCGGCGACGCGCGGTGGTGACCGACGGCGCGCTCGTCTGGGCGAGTCACCGCGTCCACGACCGGCCGAACGTCGAGGCGCTCGTCGACGCGCACGACGGACGCCTCCCCCGCTACCACGAGGAAAGCGGGACGTTCGGACAGGTGACCGACGCGGTCGGCGAGAGCCGGATGGTGGAGTACGTCCCCCCGAACGACGAACGGACGTGGGCGAGTTGCGAGGGGTTCCGCTTCGACGGTGCGGTGGCGTACCACGTCCGGACGTTCCGCTACCCCGACGGTGAGACGCCACCCGAGGCGGAGCTTCGCCGCCGGAGCAAGACCGGGACGGTCCTCACGCGGGAGGTAGAGAACACGGACTTCCGGGTCGACGGCCGACTCGTCACCGTCGAAGGTCGAATCCCACCGGAAGCAGGAATCCAGCCGGCGGACGTCGACCCGCCGTACCCGCCGCAGGTCACGTGGGGGTACGGCCGCGACAGCGAGTCCGGGACCGTCCGGCTCCGGCACGAGGCCGGCGAGTCGGTTCCGACCGCCGCGCTCGCGCTCCGGTTCGACGCGGACGTGGACGACCGGTGGACGCGGCCGGTGGACCGGTCGCTCCCCACCGAGCGTGAGCGACTCGCTCCCGGCGACACCGTGACCGTGGACGTGCGTGACGTCCCCGACGTCGTGGTGTTCGACCCCGACGACGTCGACGACGCGGCCGACCCCGCCGAGGCGGGCGAGCGCCGACCGGCGACCAGGCTGGTCCTCGCGTTCGCCCCCGGGTCGACGTCGACGACGGGTCGGGGCCTGTTCAGCGTCGGCTTGGGGGGGGCCCGATGACCGTCCCGGCCCGCGTCGGAGCCGCCAGCCGACGAACCACGACGGAACGAGAGGTGTGGCTGCCGTCGGCGGACGATTTATTTCACCGTGCCATGAGCGATGAACCCGTGGCGGAAGAGCCGGAGCTCGGGACCCTCGTCAGCCTGTTCGACGACGACCACGTCCGGTCGATACTGGTCGCGACGAGCGACGAGCCCCTGTCGGCGGCGGAACTCGCAGAGCGGTGTGACGTGTCGGTGTCGGCCATCTACCGCCGGACGAACCGCCTCGTCGACGCCGACCTACTCCGCGAGCGGACCCGCCCGCGGAGCGACGGCCACCACGAAACGGTGTACGTGACGGCGCTCGAACGGTTCGAACTGTCGGTCCGAGACGGCGACTTGCACTGGTCAGTCGAGCGCACCGAGACGGACGTCGCCGACGAACTGACGCGCCTGTGGGGGAAGTTCTGATGCCGATTCCGATGCTGACGCTGATGCTCGGGAACGAGTCGCTCGTCGGTCTGCTCGCAGGAGCGGCGTCGACGGGGTCGGCGCTCGTCGGCCTCTACATCGGCTACCAGGCGTACCGCGGCCTCCGCCGCAACGACGAGCCGGCGATGCGGTACCTCTCGGCCGGGATGGTCCTCCTGTTCGGCGTCACCTACCTCCTGGCCATCGTCGGGCAGGGGATGATCGCCTTCCACGTCGTCTCGCTGTCGTTCCAGAGCGTGTTTCGGCTCGTCGTCCGGCTGCTCCAGCTCGCCGGCCTCTCGCTCATCACCTACTCGCTCCACGTGGCGTCGGGCGGACGGACCAGCGGCACCTGAACCGCCGACTCAGAACTTCTCCAGCAGTCGCGCGTAGAAGCCCGTCTCGTCGTTTCCGGCGAGTTTCTCCACGATGAGTTCGGGCGTCGACCGGGCGAGGTGGTCTTTCACCGGCGAGCGGTTCACCACGAGGTCCCCGTCGACGAGGCCGACCGCCTCGATGCCGTCGACGGCGACGTCGAAGGTGGCGGCGTCGCGGATTTCGCTCGCCAGATGGGAGACGAAGACGGCCGTCGACCCCTGTTCGTCGAGGGCTTCGAGGATGCCGGCGATGATCTTCGCCGACGCGCCGGGTTCCGTGATGGATTCGAGTTCGTCGACGAGCACCAGCCGGTCCGACGCGCCGTCGACGACCCCGGCGAAGTCGCGGAGCGTCGACTCGAACGCGCCCGCGTCGAGCGTCCCCTGCGACTTCGCGTAGTAGTGCAGTTCGGAAAAGCGGGAGAGGCGGACCGACTCGGCCGGGACGGGAAAGCCCATCTGTGCGAGGACGACGACGAGCGCGACGAGGTCGAGCGTCGACGTCTTCCCCCCGGAGTTCACCCCCGAGAGGAGCGTCACGCCCTCGACGCCGTAGTCGACGGGGTCGACGTCGTCGAAGGCGACGTCGAGCAGCGGGGAGCGGCCGCCCTCGATGGCGAACCCCGACGCACAGAACTCGGGGACCGTACAGTCGAAGTCGCGGGAGAAGCGCGAGATGGCGAGTTCGACGTCGAGTTCGAGCGCGTCTCGAACCAGGGTCTCGACGGGGTCGCGGAGGTCCGAGAGGTCGCTCGAGAGGTCGCGTTTCAACCGCTCGGCGCGCTGATCGCGGGCGGCCGTCAGCTCCGTTCGGAGCCGAGAGACGGCGTCGTCGCGCCGTTCGACGGGAAACGTGGGGTCACCGCCGAAGGCGCGCCGGGCGAGTTCGGCCTCGTTCTCGTCGAGGGAGAGGGCGTCGACGAGGTGGTCGCGGGCGGCGTCGACGGCCGCGTCGTACTCGTCGGCCAGTTCACGCGAGAGCAGCGAGTCGATGCGGGCACCCTGCTCGACGAGCGAGAGGAAGTCCGTCCCCTCGATGGTGACGTCGCGTTCGCGGATAGCGTCCCGGAGGCGGTCGTTGGCGACCGACTTCGCCGTCGAGACGGACGCGTCGAGGTCGTCGACGGCACGGACGAGGCGGTCGAGTTCCGCGTCGCCGGCCGGGGTGCCGTCCTCGTCGAGGCGGTCCAGCGCCGCGCGGAGTCGGTCGAGGTCACAGGGTGGGGTCTCGTCGGCCGCCTCGTGGACGGCCGCGGCGGCCAAGATGGACTCGCGGTTCGCGGCGAAGACCGAGAGCACGCGCTCGGGGACGATTTCGTCGGGACACTCGAACGCGTCGGGACGGACGCGGACGTCGCCGGTGACGTCGACGCCGGCGAACGTCTCGTCGAGTGCGACGACCGTCGAGTACGACCGGGCGAGTTCCGCGAGGCCGCGGGCGTCGTCGACGACTTCGACGGAGAGTTCGGGGAACGCGTCGTTCGCCTCGGCGTATCGTTCCGCATCGAGGGTGGCGAGACAGCGCTCGCGGACGCGGACCGGTGCGGGCGAGTGCAGGGGTCGGACGTCGGAGAGCGCATCGAGGACGGCGTCGTCGGGCGTTCGGTCGACCGCCTCGGCGACGAAGGCGCGAACCTCGTCGATGCGGGACCGAGAGGCGGTCGGGAAGAACGTCTCGACGCGCTTCGCGGCGTAGTCCGTCACGGTCCGACGTTTCAAGAGCGAGAGGACGTCGCGGTAGACGGCGGCGGCGTTGTCGGTCGCGAGAAAACCGCCGTCGTCGCCGTGTTCGTGGCGGATCGCCGCGCGGGCGATGCGGGCGGCACGCCCCTCGGAGATACCCGGGGCCTCGGCGAGTGTCGCGACGTCGCCGGCGCGGAGCGCTCGCTCGGGGTCGTCGAGTTCGGCGAGCGCCGTCGCGGTCTTCTCGCCGATGCCCGAGATCGCCGTGAGGTCCATTCGCGTGGTGGTATCGCCCCGGCCGACAAAACCTTGCGGGTCGCTCAGGAGGGAACGAGTCGCGTCGCTTTTGACGCTCGGCCAGGTACGGGAGGGCATGACAACGGCCGCGACGGAAGCGAAGGCCGATTCGGTGCGGGCCGCGCTCGCAGAGCGAGCGGGCGTCCTCGTCGCCTTCTCGGGCGGTGTCGACTCCAGCGTGGTCGCCGCGCTCGCACGCGACGCACTCGGCGACGACGCCGTGGCGTGTACGGCCAAGAGCGAGACCCTCCCCGACGCCGAGCTGGACGAAGCGCGGCGGGTCGCCGACGAGATCGGTATCCGCCACGAAGTCGTCGAGTTCTCCGAACTCGACAACCCGGACTTCGTGAAGAACGACGGTGACCGCTGTTACCACTGCCGGACGATGCGCCTCGGGCGAATGTACGACGCCGCCCGCGACCTCGGCATCGACACCGTCTGCGACGGGACGAACGCCTCGGACCCCGGCGAGGGACACCGGCCGGGTCTCCGTGCCGTCGAGGAGTTAGAGGTGTTCTCGCCGCTGCTGGCTCACGAAATCACCAAAGAGGAGGTACGCGCCATCGCCGACACCTACGGACTGTCGGTGGCCGACAAGCCGGCGATGGCCTGTCTCTCCTCGCGCATCCCGACTGGCCTCGAGGTCACCGAGGAGCGCCTCACGCGCGTCGAACGTGCCGAGGCGCTCCTGCGCGAGTGGGGCTTCTCGCAGTTCCGCGTTCGCGACCACGACGGCCTCGCCCGTATCGAGATCGGGACGGACGAACTCGACAGAGCGCTCGACCCGGACTTCGCGCAGGCGGCGAACGAACACCTCTCCGAACTCGGCTTCGACCACGTGACCCTCGACCTCGAAGGGTACCGGACGGGGAGCGTGAGTCCCGAAAGCGAGGACGAGCCACTCGTCGAGGACGTGTTCGCACAGGAGTACCCCTCGGACGACTGAGAGCAGGAGCGCTACGCGACGGTCTCCGAGCCGACCGCGAGCCCATCGGGGAGATAGCGAGTGTCGTTCCGGCGGACCACGCGCGGGTCGGAGGCGTATATCTCGTTTATCGCGCAGTTGTGCTGGTCGATGTCGAGAACGGAGCCGACGACGTCGTAGCCCAACAACGACCCGAGGAGCAGACGGTTCGGGCCACCGTGAGCGACCACGACGACAGTCTCGTCCGAGGTCAGGTCGACCCGTAACCGCTCCCACCCGTCGAGTACCCTGTCGCGCACCTCGACGAGCGTCTCACCACTGTCGGGACGGGCGGTCGCCGCCGCCGCACCCGAGACCGAGAGGGCGTACTCCGGATACTGTTCGAAGACCTCCGCGGGTGAGAAGCCCTGCAGGAACCCGAAGTCGCGCTCGCGCCAGGCGGCGTCGGTGGTGAGTTCGCTCTCGGTCTCGCGGGCGACGTATCGTGCGGTCTCCTGAGCCCGCCTGAGGTCCGACGAGACGAGTCGGTCGACGTCGACTGTCGAGGCGAGGTGCGCACCGAGCGCGGCGGCCTGCTCGTGCCCCCGCTCCGTGAGCGGCGTCGGCGCCCACCCCTGGACGCGCCCGCTCCGGTTCCACGTCGTCTCGCCGTGGCGGACGAGGAGTACCGTAGCCATGTGGCGGCCTATGACACGGAGTGCGATGAGCGTTTCCGTGCGACGAGTCGGCGACGACGAGGCGTCCCACGGTCACCACAGACGGCAGCTTCACGTCCTGAGACGTCGATTGAGAACGTATGGAACTCGTCACGCACATCGATATCGACGCGCCGCCCGAACGCGTGTGGGAGGTCCTCACCGACTTCGACCACTACCACGAGTGGAACCCGTTCGCACGGGTCGCGGGGCGCCCGACGCAGAACGCACGGCTCCACGTCGAACTCACGCCCCCTGGCGGCCGGACGATGCGGTTCAGACCGACGGTGACGCGGGTCGAACCCGGCCGTGACCTCCGGTGGCTCGGTCACCTCCTCCGGCCGGGCGTATTCGACGGTGAACACCGGTTCGTCCTCGAACCACTCGACGGTGGGAACCGGACGGCGCTGACTCACGCGGAGGTGTTCACGGGGGTGCTCTCGCCGCTCGCCGGGCGAGTCGTGCGCGCAGGGACCCAGCGCGGGTTCGAGGCGATGAACGTAGCGTTGAAGCGCCGCGTCGAGGGAGCGGCCGGAGCGCGCGACACCAGAGCGGGTGTAGGTCACGGACAGACGACCACGTGACGACAGAAGCGAACAGGCGGCACGGGCACTCGACACAGGGCGGTGTGCCGCACGGCCGCGGAGCACCCTGTGGCGTCGGTCAGCGCACGCTCACCGGTGGCCGCGACATCGTATATAAACGCTCGCCGGTGACGAGCGAACGCGCTGGCCCCGATAGCGGAGAGAACGGAAGGGTCAGCGGTCGACCCAGCGCAAGAGCAGGAGCGTTCCCTCGAACAGCGTAATCATCGTCGCCGCGACGATGATGGGTGCCATCCCGGTCGGGTCCGGCGAGACCAGGAACGAGAGGCCGAGGAACCCACCCCAGAAGAGCAGGCGCTTCTCGGCGAGCCACTGTCGCGTGACGAGGTTCATCATGATGGCGAGCATGATGAACAGCGGAATCTGGAAGACGAGCGCCATGTAGCCCATCAGCACGAGGATGAGTCCGAAGGTCTCCTTGAGGCCGAAGGCGATGACGGCGGTTCCGATGGTGTACGACGTGAAGTACGCGAAGATGGCCGGAAGGACGACGAAGTGCGCGAAGGCGACGCCGATGAACGCGAGAATGAGGCTCGTGGGGACGGCCGCGAGGTAGTACTTCCGCTCTTTGGGGTAGAGCCCGGGGCGCATGAACCGATACGTCTGATAGACGAAGACGGGGAGACCGACGACGAACCCGGCGAGGCCGGCGACCTTCAGTTCGGTGAGGATGAGTTCCAGCGGACCGTACAGCCGCGGCCGTCGGGACTCGATTGTCGTCGCGCCGGGGATGTGAGTGTTCCAGAGGAAGTTGACGAGGTCGTCGGCGATGGGGAAGACGACGACGCCGACGACGCCCGCGATGAGGAAGACGATTCCCAGCCGTCGGACCATCTCCTCGACGTGGTCCGCGAGCGGCATCTCCACGTCCGAGTCTGGACCGTCGAAGAAGTCGTCGTCCTCGTCCGCAGGGGTCGGGTCGTATGCGGGTTCCACCTCGGTCCCGGTGGGGTCGGCGACCGCAGCGCCCGACGCCGGAGCGTCCCGAGCGTCGGCAGTCCCGTCCGATTCGACGACGGGCGGCGTCTCGGCGGCCGCGGGGGCCGACGCGTCGACCCCCTCCTCGTCCGCCTCGACGCGGTCGTCGACCTGCGGCGCGCCGAAGTCGAAGTCGGCGTTGTTGGCGTTGGCGTTGTTGGCGTCGGTGTCGCCGTCCTCGGTGGCGTCGACCGGCTCCGAAAAGTCGGCCGGTGGCGGCGTCGGGTTCGGCATTCCGTCCTCGTCGCGGTCGCCGGCCGCGTAGGTGGTCCAGTCGGTGCCGTTCGAGCCGTCGTCGGAGTCGTCGACACCGTCGAGCGCCTCGTCGGCCCTCTCGTCGGTCACCGACTCGCCATCGGTGGCATCGGGCGTGTCGTCTGTGGGTTCGGATACCGAGTCCGAGCGCTCCTCGGGGTCGGCCTGCGACGCGGGGTCGGCTTCGACCACCGCGTCAGTGTCGGCCGCCGAGTCGCCCTCCTGGTCGGGTCGGGACCCGTGCGACTCCGAATCGTCACCCATTCATTCGGAGTAGGCCACCGGGCGGTTATAGGCCTTTTTCCATCGGCTCGCGGGTGAGCCGTCATGATGAAAAAGGTTGATAACGGCCAACTTACTTCCAACACCTATGTCTAGCGCGCTCGACGAGGACACTCGCCAGACCATCGCACAGGGACGGGAGACGGCGGGTGCGATGCTGCGAGCGGCGCAGAAGGACCTCCAGAAGGTGTTCATCGTCTTCCTCGTCGGCTTCCTCGGGACGTTCTACGCGCTCCGGCTGTACATCTGGGACTTCTTCAAGGGAGTCACCGAGGCGAAGATGAACTCGCTGACGGCCGAGAGCGTCGAGATCATCGCCCAGACACCGTTCGACGTCATCCTCCTCCAGGCGAAAATCGGGCTGGTCGTCGGCGTCCTCTTCGGCATCCCGCCGTTCATCTACTTCTCGCGAGACGCCCTCCGCGACCGCAACCTCTGGCCCTCGTCTCCGGTGCCCGCCTGGAAACTCGTCACCATCCTCGCGGCGATGGTCGTGCTGTTCGTCCTCGGCGTTGCCTACGGCTACCTGGTGTTCTTCCCCTTTACCTTCGCGTTCCTCGCGAACAACGCCATCGCCGCGGGGTTCGCACCGACGTACTCCATCGTCAAGTGGGCGCAGTTCATCTTCCTCCTGACCGTCTCGTTCGGCCTCGCCACGCAGCTTCCACTGGTGATGACAGGCCTGTCGTACACCGAAATCGTCCCCTACGAGACGTTCAGGGACAAGTGGCGCCACGCCGTCGCCGGTATCTTCCTCGCCGGCGCGCTATTCACCCCGCCGGACCCCTTCACGCAGGTGCTCTGGGCGACGCCCGTCATCGTGCTGTACGGCTTCTCGCTGTACCTCGCGAAGGTCGTCGTGACCGCCCGCCGCGGCTCGGACCGCCTCGACCTCAGACGGACGCTCACGACCCGGTGGAACCTGCTCGCGGGCGTCGCCGTCCTCGGCGGGGTCGCCGCCTACGGCTTCTTCACTTACGGAGGCATCACCGCGGCGAACGACCTGCTCGTCGCCGCCGGCTCCGACTACCGAGCCGTGGCCCCCGAGACGACGCTGCTGTACGCGTCCGTCGTCGCCGCCGGCCTCGTCGCGCTCGTGCTCGCCGCGATGTACTTCGTCTACACCGACATCACCGCCCTCGCCGGGAGCGCTACCCCCGGACGCGTCGGCGACCCGGCGGACATCGACCTCTCGGAACTCGACGCGATGGGCGTCCGTGCCGCGCCGCCGGAGGCGTTCGCCGAGATGGAAGAGTCCGAGGCGCTCAGACTGTCGAGCCAGGCGATGGAAGCGGGCGACAAGGACAAGGCGCGCGCCATCCTCGACCGCTTCGACGACGCCGAAGCGGAGCAAGACGCCGGTGAGGACGCGGCGGAACCGGAGTCGGACCCCGTCGAAGACGTGACCGACCGCACCTCGCGTGCGACGGGGACGTTCCTCTCGGAACTCACCGAGGGGGAGAAAGACGAGGACGACGTCGGCGGCTACTACGACGAGATCGCGTTCGTCTTCGACTCCATCACCTCCCGGTCGTTCCGCATCGCCGCCGTCTTCGGCATCACCCTCGCGGCGGTGTTCGGCTGGCTCTACACGGGCGGCATCGGTGAGGTCTTCGACCAGTTCCTGTCGCAACTGCCGGCAGCGGTGCAGCCGGACCAGAGCATCACCGTCGTCGCCCTCCACCCGATGGAGGCGCTCATCTTCCAGGTGAAGTTCTCGACGCTCATCGCCGCCCTCGTGACACTCCCGGTCATCGCGTACTACGCGTGGCCCGCCCTGCGCGAGCGGAACATCGTCCGCCGACGCCGGCGCGTCATCTTCGGCTGGGCCGGCGCGCTCACCGCCGGGCTCCTGGGTGGGTTCGCACTCGGCTACGGCTACGTCGCGCCGACCATCATCTCGTTCCTCGTCGCCGACGCCGTCCAGTCGAACATGATCATCGCCTACCGCATCACCAACTTCTTCTGGCTCATCTTCTTCACCACCGCCGGCATCGGCCTGCTGGCGGACATCCCCGTGTTGATGGTGCTTCTGAACACCGCCGGCATCAGCTACCGGATGATGCGAGAGCGGTGGCGCGAAGTGACAGTGGGCATCCTCACCTTCGCGGCGCTGTTTACCCCCGCAGACATCATCACGATGTTCCTCGTCACGGTCCCTCTGATGGCGGCGTACGGCGCGGGGCTGGGAATCCTCTACGTCATCACCCTCGGTGGGCGGCGGAACCTGGCGAAGCCGCGGACAGCAGAGGTCTAGCCGCGGTGCGAAGCCCGTAAGTATTCGCGTGCGAATCCGCGAGTATGGCCAAGATAAGCGTCGAAGTGCCCGACGAGTTGCTCGCGGACCTCGACGAACACGTCGGCGACGACAAGAAGTTCGTCAACCGCTCCGACGCCATCCGGGCGTCGATTCGGAAGACGCTGGACCTCCTCGACGAGATCGACGAACGACACGGACGAATCGACGATGAGTAGGCGGCGGACGGCCCGGACGGCGCTCGTCGCGCTGTTCGTCACGGCGCTCGTCACCGCTCAGCTCACGGCTTCGAAGGTGCTCGCGGTCCCGCTGCCCGTCTCCGTCGGTCCCGTCGGGTCGACGGTGTTCCTCCCCGGGGCCGCACTCGCGTACGCGCTCACCTTCTTCGCCTCCGACTGCTACGCGGAACTGTACGGGAAGCGCGACGCGCAGGTGCTCGTCAACGTCGGCTTCGTGATGAACTTCGTGCTCCTCGCGCTGGTGTGGAGCACCATCCTCGCGCCCGCCGCGCCGACGAGCGTCGACCCCGGACAGTTCGCCACCGTCCTCGGCGCGAGCACCAACATCGTCGCCGGGAGCTTGCTCGCGTACGTCGTGAGCCAGAACTGGGACGTCCTCGTGTTCCACGCGCTCAGAGACCGCACGGAGGGGAGCTACCTGTGGCTGCGGAACATCGGGTCGACGGCGACCTCGCAGGCCATCGACACCGTGCTGTTCGTCTCCATCGCCTTCTTCGCCGCCCCGACCCTGCTCGGAACGGGCCAGGCGCTCCCGGTCTCGGTGCTGGTCGCGCTCGTCGTCGGTCAGTACCTCCTGAAGCTACTCATCGCGCTCGTCGACACGCCGTTCGTCTACGCAGTCGTGCGGTTCGTGAGCGACGGGACGGACGAAGAGCCGGCCAACCCGTGGACGGTGGAGTGACCGCCTCCCGAGAGAGCGGGTCGCTACGGCGTTCCGTCGTCGCGTCTCCGACCGAAACGCCGGGCTAGTTTATCACCAGTGCTAACGTAGCCCACGTATGCCCGACTGCCGCAGAATCCGTCTCTCCGAGGACGACGCGATGGAGCGGGGAGTACGGTGCCCGAACTGCGGAAGCTACACGTCGTTTACCGACATCGTCGCGACCGGTCGGTGTCGCGGGGCGTGGCGGGGCGAGTGTTCGACACAGTTGGGGCTCGACCTCATCATCGAACCCGGCCACGGCCCGAGAGAGAACGGTTAGTCCAGCCGTTCCGCGAAGGCGAACCGCGGTTTCACGTCCGTCACCCGCACGCGGAGCGTCTCGCCCGTCTCGGTGCCGGGCACGAACAGCGTGAAGCCGTCCACCTTGGCGATACCGTCGCCCTCACTGCCGACGTCCTCGATGTCGACCGCGAGTTCGTCCCCCTCGCGGACCGGTGCCGTGATGCGATGCTTGCCGACGAGATACTGCTCCGAGGAGGCGTCGCGAGAGGCGGCGGGGCGAATCGACCGGACGTACTGGAACTCCGCGTCCATCTCGCTTCGGAGGTCGGCGACGTCGGGGCCGTCGAACACCTTCACGGCGAGGTCGCCGCCGGTCGCGAGCACTGCCAACGCGGTCTCGAACGCCTGTCGCGCGAGGTGGACGGAGCGGGCGTGGTCCAGTGAGTACTCGCCGGTCATGTTCGGTGCCATGTCCGAGATGACGACGTCCGCACCCTCCTCGCCGACGAGTTCCGTGATACGAGCACGGGTCTCCTCGTCGGTCATGTCGCCGCGGACGGTCTCGACGTTGTCGTGGTCGTCCAGCGGCTTGATGCGCTGGAGGTCGACGCCGACCACGCGTCCCTGCGGGCCGACCGCCTCGGCGGCCACCTGGAGCCACCCGCCCGGAGCGGCACCGAGGTCGACGACCGTGTTGCCGGGACCGAACAGGCCGGCGTCGCGGTCGAGCTGTTTGAGCTTGTACGCCGAGCGAGCGCGGTAGCCCTCCTGCTTGGCCCGGTTGTAGTACTCGTCTTTACGTGGCATGGTCAGGGCACCTCAGCGAGTGGTCGTGAGACACCGTCGTGCGAGCCGTGTTTCATAGCCGTCTCGACGCCGCCGAGGCTGAAAGGGGTGCCGAATCGAGAGTCGAGTCGGGAGGCGGTGGCGGCGGCTTCGGGCAGCCTCAGCGGGTCGAAAGGGAGAGGAGAGGTCAGATGGTCCCAGTACCCGGGGAGGGTGACGACGAAACCATCCGAGCGCGTCCTGTGGTCCAACAGGACAGGCGGAGTTGCACGGGGGAGTACTTCAAATTATTTTAAGAATCGGAGAGTGTCGGCCGAGCGACACCGAGACGCCGGAGGCGACACGGGGGAGACGCTCCGGAGCGTCAGTGGACGTGGGTCGTGAGCGACACGGCCTGCCGTCGCACACGCGACGCGCACGAGAGACACTAAATCAGGAGTATTTTTAAGACCGCTGTCGTACCTGCGAGTACATGTTCAACGCCATCGTGAGCGCCGCGACGCTCCGCGACGCGCTCGACTCAGTGAGCGTCCTCGTCGAGGAGTGCAAGATTCGGTTGAACGAAGACGACCTCTCGATTACCGCCGTCGACCCCGCGAACGTCGGGATGGTCGACCTCACGCTGGAGGCGGCCGCGTTCGAGTCCTACGAGGCCGACGGCGGCGTCATCGGCGTCAACCTCAACCGCCTCGAAGAGATCGCGAAGATGGCGAACGCCGACGACCTCGTGCACCTCGAACTCAACGAGGAGACCCGCAAACTCCACATCCAGATCGACACCGCCGACTCGAAGCTGTCGTACACGCTGGCGCTCATCGACCCCGACTCCATCAGGAAAGAGCCCGACATCCCCGACCTCGACCTCCCCGCCGGTATCGTCCTGGAGGGCGCGCAGTTGGACCGCGGTATCAAGGCCGCCGACATGGTCTCGGACCACATCTCCCTGCGCGTCGACGAGGAAGAAGAGACCTTCCACATCGAGGCCGAGGGCGACACCGACGACGTCGACCTCACGCTCACGAAAGCCGACCTCATCTCGCTCTCCGCCGGCCCGGCCAGTTCGCTGTTCTCGCTCGACTACCTCAAGGACATGAACAAAGCCATCCCCAAGGACGCCGAGGTGACCGTCGAACTCGGCGAGGAGTTCCCGGTCAAACTCCACTACGCCATCGCGGAGGGGCAGGGGCAGGTCACGTACATGCTCGCGCCGCGCATCCAGAGCAACTGAGCGTCGAGACGGAGGCGACGCGCCTCTCGAGACCGCCGAACCGTACTTTCATACTGAACGGCCGAGTACGTCCCCGGGAATGACAGACTCGGGTCCGAACGAGACGGACGAGTGGCTCGCCGCGGCCGTCGGGCAGTACGCGCTGGGCGAGTCGACACTCGGGCAGGCGGCGGAGCGAGCGAACTGTTCGCGGTTCGAGTTGGCCGAGACGCTCCGGTCGTCGAGCGTCGACCTCCGCCTCGGAGTCACAGAGCGCGAGGCGGCACGGCGTGAACTCGACGTCGCCCGCACGGTCAGATGACTCCCGCCAGCGAGTCACGGCCGTCGTACGACCGGCTCTACCTCGACACGACGGTCCTCGCGAACTTCGCTGCCGCCGATATCGTCGGCGTCATCCCCGAGACGGTCGACAACCCCCGCACCTCGTACGCGGTTCGCGCCGAACTCAACGCGGGCGTCACCGCGGGGTTCGACAGCCTCTCGCGGGCGCTCACCGGGCTCTCGGACCCGCTCGACGAATCGGCCGGGGGCGGAATCACCGTCGCGGGGTCGCTCGTCCGCCAGCGGAAGCCCGAACTCCTCGACCGCCTCGCCGCGGGAGAGGCGTCGGTGCTCTATCAGGCGTGGGCTGCCGGCGTCCCCCTGGCGACGGACGACCGAGACGTCCGCACCGTCGCCACGACGTACGGCGTCCCGACCACGGGGTCCGTCGGCCTGGTCGCCCGCGCCGTCGAACGAGACGCACTCTCGACCGACGCGGCCGACACGGCGTTGGAAACGTGGCGGGACATGGGGGTCTCCGTCCCCGTCGACTCGGTGACGAGGCTGCTGACCGACTGAGACCGCCCTCAGAGCCGGAGGCGGACCGTCGTCCCCCGGTCGCCGGTCTCGAAGTCGACGTCGGCACCCAGCCACCGACTCCCCCACTGGAGAATCCACAGGCCGAGTCCGCTCCCGTGTTCGAGCGGCGTCTCCTCGCCCGCTGTGACGACACCGAGTTCGTACTCGGGGATGCCGGGACCGTCGTCCGCAATTTTGATGACGACGGCATCGCCGCCGTCGGTGTCGCCACCGTCGAGACGAGCTGTGCGGGCCGTCACCGCGACCCAGGGGTCGGTGCTGTCGTTGTGTTCGACGGCGTTCTCGACGACGGTCACGAGCACCATCCGGAGCACGCGCTCGTTGGTCTCGACAGTCAGGTCGGGCGGGACGTCCAGTTCGACGTCGGCGTCGTCGGCAAAGTCGGCCGTGACGTCCGTGACGACCGTGTCGAGGTCGACGGACGATGGAGTGGCGTCGGGCGCTGATTCGAGCACCGACTCGAAGTCGTGGGCCTTCTGGCCCAGTTCGGCGAGGGCCGTCGAGCGCGACTCAATCTTTCTCGCGTACGCCGCGTCGTCACCCGAGAGCGACTCCGCGAGGAGGTCGGCGTAGCCCATGACGACCGTCATCTCGTTCCGGAGGTTGTGTCTGAGGACGCGGTTGAGCACCTCGAGTCGCTGACGGCGGGCCTCGCGGTCGGTGATGTCGTGTAGGGCGATGGTCCGACCGGCGGCGGTCCCGTGCGGATGGTCGATTCGGGACGGGACGACTTCGAGCGTGCGGCGATGACCCTCGACGACGACGTCGAACGTCCCGCCGTCGAACGCGTGGGCGGGGACGAGTGTCGAGAGCGGGTCGCCCGCGGCGTCGGTGACACCGAACAGCCGTCGGGCCTCCCGGTTGAGTTCGACGATTCGGTCGTCGTTCGTGACGATGACGACGCCGACGCCGAGGTCGTCGATGGCGGTCCGACGCCCCCGATAGCTGGTCGCCGGAACGAGGTCGAACAGGTCGAACCGGAAGAGCGCGTAACCGAAGGTGAGCCCCGTTATCGCGAGTGCCATCGGTGTGAAGTCGACGGCGACCACCGGGCCGAACTGGAAGGTGCGCTTGACGTGGGCGACGGTCGGGAAGAGCGACCCGACGACGAGCGCGAGTGTCTGGTCGCGGTACAGCGCGCCGTGTGAGGCCAGCGTGTCGACGAGGAGCGCCATCCCCGCGCCGACGAGGACGTACCCGTACGCGGCGTGGGCGTAGTGCCAGAGCGCCGGGTCGTACGACACCGTCGCCGCGCCGAGCGTCGGGGTGAGGTGGTAGTTCGTCCAGATGAGCGGTCTGAGTTCGGGCAGGGCGACGACGAGTAAGGTCGCGATCGGAAAGGCCGCGAGCGCGGCGACGGTGCGTCGAGTGAGGTACTCCGCGCGGCCGGTGTAGCCGAGCGCGAACGCCAGCCAGGCGGGTGCGACGAGTGCCTTTCCGACCTCGATGGGGACCTCCATCAGGACGCGCAGGGACGGTTCGAAGACGCCGAGGGCGACCGCGTACGAGAACGACCACACCGTCGCCCCGAGCATCAGGAGGGCGAAGGCGGTCGACCCCGGCTCGGCCTGCTCGGACCGGGCGTACAGCGCGAGCGAGAGCGAGGTACCACCGGCCAGCAAGGACCCGACGACCAGCGGTGAGACGCCCGGGAGCATGCCGGCACTCTCGGGTGGACCGTCAAAAGGATTCACGGGTGATAATCAGATGTGACAATGCACACGAGGCGACGGTCCGGAGGGGATGCGACCGGAAAGTCACCTCGGAGCCGACGGCCCAGTCAGCCAGCGGTGTGGCCGAGCGTCACGTGCGGCGACCGTGCCAGGATGTACACGATGGGAACGAGGATGACCGCGCCGACGAGGAACGGCAGCGGGAAGCCGACGACGTAGAGCGCGGCCATCGCCGGCGGGCCGACAGTGCGTCCGAGGCTCCCGGCCCCCTGGGTGACACCGAACGCGTTGCCCTGGCGGTCGGCGCTCGCGCGGGTCGAGACCAGCGTGGCGAGCGAGACGTTCAGGAGGCTGTTCCCGAACGAGAGGAGCGCGCCGTCGACGAGCAGGACGAACAGTTCGCGGGTGAACCACGGAGGGCCGCCGAGGGGTGGGAGGAGTCGACCGACGTCCGGCGAGAAGGGAAGCAAGACGAGCGAGACGAGGAGGAAGAGCGCGCCGACGACGGCGAGCCGGTCGCCCGGGAATCGCGCCGAGAGCCGACCGACGAGGACGCCCTGGTTGACCGCACCCAGAAAGCCGATGTAGGTGAGAAAGAAGGCCGTCTGGGTGGCGTCGTAGCCGTAGACGTCGGCCGCGAAGGGGATGAACATCACCTGGACGCCCGAGAAGGCGAGCGAGAGGAGGAAGAAGGAGACGACGAGCCCTCGGAGGCGGAGGTTCGAGAGCGCCTCGACGAACCCTCCGACGAGCGTCACACGCTGGGCCGGCCCACGGGTGCGTTCGGGTTCGGGGAGGAACAGCGCCGCCGACCCGAGCGCGAGGAGGCTGAGTCCGGCAGCGCCGAACGACGGGAGCGAGAAGCGGGTGGTCGGGACGAACGCGGGAAGGAGGTCACGGGCGAGCGCGACGACGGCGTCGCTGGCGAGGAGCCCACCCAGCGCGGGGCCGAAGATGAAGCCGAGGCTGAACGAGGCACCGATGAGTCCGAGCGAGGCGGCGCGACGTTCGAGCGGCGTCACGTCCGCGACGTACGCCTGTGCCGTCGCGATGTTACCGCCCATCGCGCCGGCGAGCATCCGTGACGCGAACAGTGTCGCGACGCCGGCGACGAGACCCGCGGCGGCGAGCACTTCGCCCGCGAGACCGAACACCGTCCAGGCGACGGTGCTCCCGACGAGCGAGAGCATGAGCACCGGTCGCCGGCCGTGAGTGTCGGAGATGCGGCCCAGGAGGGGCGCGAAGACGAACTGCATGAGCGAGTACGACGCCGCGAGGAGGCCGATGAAGACGTCGCTGACGCCGAAGCTGCGGACGTAGAAGGGGAGAATGGGGATGACGACGCCGAAGCCGACGAGGTCCAAGAAGACGACGAAGATGACGGTGGCGAGTGCGCGACGGGGCGTGGTGAGCGAAGCCGTTGACGCCTCGGGGACAGCCATACCTCTCCGAGCAGGGGGAGGTGCTTCGGCCTGTCGGTCCACCTACCCCAGGTGACGGTCGATGACGCGCTTTGCCGACTCGGCCTTCTCCTTCCAGCCGTAGCCGGCCTCGTAGACGTGGCGTTTCTTCTCGACGAGTTCACCCGGCGAGGTCTCCTCGAAGCCGCCGCGGCCCCACGTCCCGCTCTCTTCGAGCCAGGCGACGACGTTCTCTTTCGTCTCGGCCCACGAGAGGCCGACCATCTCGTACCAGGCGATCATCGCGAAGACGGCGTTGTCGTGACAGCCGGGGACCGACCCCTGTTGGTAGATCGTTCGGAGCGGTTCGACTGTCGGCTCGGAGACCTCTTCGCGATACTCCTCGGCCGTTCGGAGCCGGAGAACGCCGTTCCGTTCGGTGAGGCGGTCCTCGTGTTTCAGCTGGCGGAGTGCCGCCTCGTGGAGCGCCGACCACTCGACCTCGTCTCGGAGGGCGTCCTCGCGGAGCGGCGACGCGGAGAGCCGAGAGAGGACGTCGATGTAGGCGCGCTCCACCTCGGCCCACGGCGTCCCTTCGAACCGGCAGTCGGTGCCGTGGAGGCTGTTCGTGCTCCGACAGGCCGGACAGGGGTAGGTGAAGCGCGGCACGCCACCCGCTTGGCATCCACCCGTAATATGTCCCGTGGTCGGCGTGCAAGGGAGACGTACGGGGCGGAGCGAGGGCGAACAGGCGGCAGGTCCGATTCGGAGGACGGTGTGCCGCACAATCGCGAGACGCCCTCCGCGACAGTCAGCGGATACCGGGGGTGGCCGCGGGCTCGTATTTGAGGCTTCGGAGGAGACGTCACGGAGTAATCGACAGTCCGGCGACGAGCGCGGGACCGCCGGTCACGAGCGCCGCACCGGCGACGACGAGGAGTGCGCCGACGACGACCCCGCGCGTGACCCGTTCGAGGTCGCCGAGAAGCCACCAGGAGAACACCACGGTGAAAAGCGGTGCCGTCGCGACGAGTGGGTCGACGACGGCGATTCTGCCTGCCGGGTGTGAGAGCGCCGTGAACATCGAGAGGAGGGCGACGGCGGTGATGAGACCGCTCGCGGCGAACACCAGATACGACTTCCGCGGGCGGCCGAGCACTCGGTCACGGCCGGCGACGGCGACGTACGCGCCGAGCGTGACGAACGCGGCGAGTTCGTTGACCGCGACCGCTTCGAGCGGCGTCGCTTCCGCGGCCGACAGGCCCCAGCGCCGCGCGACGTTGCCAACGGCGAAGAACCCGGCGGCGGCGAGCGGGACGAGGAGGTCACGGCGCGACCACCCGCCGAGGTCACCGCCCTTCGCGACCGAGAGGACGCCGAGACCGACCACGAGGACGACGATACCCACACCCGTCGGGAGCGTGAGCGGTTCGCCGAGGAAGCCGACGGCGAGCGTCGTCGCGAACAGCGGACGGGCGCTGACGACCGCACTCGAGATGCTCGCGCCGACCCGCGCGTTCCCGGCGAAGATGGCCAGTCGGCCCAGGGCGGTCCCGACGGCCCCCGCGGCGGCGAAGATGGCGAGCGTCCCGAGCGTGAGGTCACCGAAGGGGTCCGGCTGAAACAGCGCGAGGGCGACCAGATAGACGGTCGAGTCGACGACGACGACGGTGACCGCCGCCTGGAGCGGCGTCCCGCCGCCGGAGAGCGCCCGTTTCTCGATGACGGGGGTGAACCCCCACATGATGGCCGGCAAGAACGCGAGGAGGAGAACGGTGGGCGGAGCCGAGAGGTCCATACGAGGAGTCGCGCAGACGCCAGTATAGTCTCCACGGAGTGGGAGCGAAGGCGCGGACCGCCGTGTTTATTCGAGGCGGGGCGCAAGACGCATCAGATGTCACGGGAGGTGCGCCACGCCCGATACCCGTTCTTCAGCGCGGCGAGAGAGGCCGTGCGAGCGGCCGACCTGTCGCTCTTCGGGCTCGTCGACCGCGATGCGCCGGCCGTCGAGCGGGCGCGCGAGCGCGTCGAGCGGGCGCTCACCGCCGGAACAACCGCACCCGAGGAGCCCGACCGGTGGGACCCCACCGACGACTTGCTCTCGTACCCCATCGCACGTATCCTCGTCTCGCTCCTGGACGACGGCACGGCCGTGAAGAAGTACGCGGCCGCGGAGGCGGCGACGGCGGCCGAACGGTTCGAGACGGACTTCGCGTCCGACGACGACGGCCTTCGGAGCGTCGAACGCGTGGGCGTCACTCGCGAGGAAGTACTCGAGGAGTTCGGAATCGACGCCGAGCCCGAGCTCGAATCCGAGCGGCGGCGCGCGAGTCGCGGACGCGGCTGGTACCGGGTCGCTTTGGAGACGTATCTCACTTACTCGGACCCCGACTGGGGTGACGACTGGCGGCTCGTCAACCGCGAGGTCGCCGCCGGAAGGGTCCGAATCGAGCAGGCCGAACTCGACCGGCTCGTCGAGGAGGCCGTCCGGCGACGAGTCGCCGAGGGCCTCCCGTTCGACGTGCGCGAGCGCAACCCCGACCTGGCTGACGCGCTCGAACCCACGCTGGCGTCGGTTCGGCAGTTACTCACGGCGGGACACGCGCCGACGTCGGGGGTCGGCGTCGTCGAGCCCTCGCTGTTCCCCCCCTGCGTCAAGGCACTCCTCGAACGGAGTCGCGGTGGCGAACGGCTCTCGCCGGAGTCACGCTTCGCGCTCACGGCGTTCCTCGTCGCCATCGGCCTCGACGGCGAGACCATCGCGTCCGTCGCGGGGGTCGACGAGGAAGCGGCGACGACGCAGGTCGAGTTCCTCCGGGACAGAGAGGGGGTGCAGTACCCCTCGCCCTCGTGTGCGACGATGCAGGCGTACGGCGACTGCGTGAACCGCGACGACCGCTGTGAGCGCATCACCCATCCCCTGTCGTACTACAAGACCGCCATCGAGGCGAACGACGCCGGCGCTGCCGGCCCGGTAGAAACCGCCGAGGCGAGCGACGAACGCTGAGGCGGTCGACGAACGCGGGAGGTCAGGGGAGAACGACCGCGAAGCGGTGAGAACGGGGACCGGCAAGAGGAGCGAGACCGCGACGAGAGCCGACTCGGACGGAGTTACCGCGAGAGGAAGAGGCCGACGCCGGCCATCAGGAGGACGAACAGGACGATACTCCCGATGAGGGCGAGACCGCCGGTACTCCCGAGGCCGCCGTCGTTGAACGTCACGCCGATACCGATCATAATGCCGATAAAGACGAGAACGGTGACGATGGAGACGACGATCTTCCGGCGCATCTCCGCTTCGAGAGCCATTGTCTGCTGTCGCTACCCCCGACGTTCTGAAAAGTGCTTCGAAGCGAGAGCGAACGAGGGGCCGAGAGTGTCGGAATCGGCCGATTCGGGCCAGGGGGACGAAGACTTACGCCCGTTCGGTACCTATCGACGCGCGAGAAACCGGTCCTCGACTCGGTTCTCACGACCATGACGCACCCAGCACACACACCCGCGTCACAGCACACGCGACTGCCCTCGGCGGGCACCACGGGCCGCGCGCTCCGTGCCCGCACTGAACCGATGACCGTCCGCCCCCTCCGCGACAGGCGATACGTCGTCGAGACCGACGGTGGAACGTACGTCGTCGACATCGAGCGGCGGACGTGCACCTGCCCCGACCACGTCATCCGCGGTGCCAGGTGCAAACACCTCCGTCGCGTGGCCATCGAGGTCACCGAGCGACGCGTCCCCGCCCCGGACGAACGGCCCGGCGTCTGTGCGGTCTGTGGCCGCGAGACGTTCGTCCCGTTCGATTCGACGGGCGCACGGCTCTGTGACCGTCACAGGCACCACCCCGGCGACGTCGTCACCGACCGCGAGACGGAGTCGACCCTCCTGGTCGTCGGCGTCACGACGGACCGGGCGGACGCCGTCGAGACCGCCGAGGGACGGCTCATCGCCGACTACGAGTCCAACCGCCACTACGGCGGACACGAGCCCGTCGTCGACGCGGTCTACCTCGAGGACCGAGCGCCGCGGAAGCGGTACCGGTTCCCGGCATCGCGCCTCCGCCGACAGGAGACGACCACGGACGGCAGGGGGGAACGACCGCCGCGCTCGAAAGCAGGGACGGACGAGGACACGAGCGGAGACTCGGCGAACACTCGGCGGCGAAGGGCGAGCGGAACCGCCGCCCCGCGTGGAGAACTGCGGGTCGAAGGTGAGACGTCCGCCGGGGTCGAATCGACCGCCTGACCTCACTCGACGTCGTCGAGCGTCGTCCGTTTCGAGCGACCGACGAACTCGTCGAAGTCCTCACCCTCCGCCAGTGCGGTCTCTTTTTTCACCCGGTAGTTGCCACCGTCGGTGACGTAGAGGTCGCCCGGGTGGAAGAAGTACCAGTCCTCACGGTCGAAACGGACGGCGATGCGGGCCTTGGCGCCGAAGTTCTGTGCGAAGTAGATGAGCGCCTCGACCTCCTCGCCGGTGAGGTAGATGGGGTCGCCGGCGCTCGATTTGGCTTCGATGGCGTAGAAGACGTCGCCGTTGCCGGCGAGCACGTCGGGGAGTTCGCGGGTGGTGGCGCTGCCGGACGCGGGCGCGCGCATGACGGCGAACCCGGCCTCGTCGAGCAGATTGACGAGTTCGCGCTCCCGGCGGTCGCCCTTGCGGTTCGAAGACACAGCGCGCAGTCGTCGTCGGCCGTACTTAAATCGGCCGCACCGCGTGACGGGGTGGTGAGACCGCTTACGTCCCGTGGTCCCAGGAGTTCATGTACTCGGCCTGGGCGTCGGAGAGCGAGTCGAACTCGACGCCCTCGGCGGCGAGTTTGATCTCCGCCACCTCACGGTCGAGGTCGTCCGGGACGTCGTGGACGCCGGGGTCGTACGCTTCGCCGTTCTCGACGAGTTCGCGCACGCAGACCGCCTGGACACCGAACGACTGGTCCATCACCTCGACCGGGTGGCCGAGCGCGATGGGGGCGGCGAGGTTCACCAACCTCCCCTCGGCGAGGACGTTCAGGCGTCGGCCGTCGGCCAGCTCGTACGCCTCGACGCCGTCGCGTGCCTCGTACTGGTCGACGGCGAGGTCCGAGAGGTGGTCGAGGTTGACCTCGACGTCGAAGTGACCGGCGTTCGCGAGGAGGACGCCGTCCTGCATGGCCTCGAAGTGCTCGCGGGTGATGACGTCTCGATTTCCGGTGGTGGTGATGAAGACGTCGCCTTCCTTCGCTGCCTCGGCCATCGGCATGACGTCGTACCCTTCCATGTGCGCTTCCAGCGCCCGGCGGGGTTCGACCTCGGTGACGACGACGTTGGCGTTCTGGCCGGCGGCCTTCTTCGCGACGCCCTTCCCACAGTAGCCGTAGCCGGCGACGACGACGGTCTTCGACGCCCACGAGAGGTTCGTCGTCATGGCGATGGTGGCGAGCGCCGACTCGCCCGTGCCGTGGACGTTGTCGAACAGCGTCTTCATCGGCGTGTCGTTGACGGCGAACACGGGGTAGTTCAGTTCGCCGTCGGCGTCCATCGCGCGGAGGCGGTGGACACCCGTCGTCGTCTCCTCACAGCCGCCGACGATGGTCTCGATGAGTTCGGCGTGGGACTCGTGGATGGCCGCGACCATGTCCATCCCGTCGTCGACGGTGATGGTCGGCTCGTGGCCGATGACCGCCTCGATGTCGGCGTAGTACTGCTCGTCGTCGACGCCGCGCTCGGCGTAAGAGGTAATCTGTGGGTGGGCGTCGAGCGCCGCACTCACGTCGTCGTGCGTCGACAGCGGGTTACAGCCCGTGATGGCCACCTCCGCGCCACCCTCCGCGAGAAGTTCGACGAGGTTAGCCGTCTTCGCCTCGACGTGCATGGCCATGCCGACGACCTCCCCGTCCAGGGGTCGTTCGCTCGCGAACTCCTCGGAGAGCGACTGTAAGATGGGCATATGCTGCATCGCCCAGTCCATCTTGCGCCGACCCTCCTCGCGTGCCGCCTCGGGGTCGTCGAGGCGGGCTGTGATAGACGGCTGACTCATAGGTAGCGGTTGCGGGAGCGCCGGCAAAACCCTACCGAAGGGAGTGTCACCGGACGGAGAGCACGGGCGGGAGTATCAGCCGTGAGACCGCGGCGGAAAGGTTAACCCGAGGTGAGCGGGACCGGCGTGTAATGAATCGCGGACAGTCGACGACAGTCGCGACCGTCTTCTTGGTCGCCGTCATCTTCGTCGTCGGCGGGAGCGTCGCCTACGCGGGGAACGAGGTCGTCACCGGTGCGCAGAGAGAGCCCGTCTCGGCGGCAGTGACGACGGACGTCGATGGGCGGAACGTCACCGTCACCCACGAGTCGGGAGACGAACTCGCCACGAGCGACGTCGACCTCGTCGTCCAGGGCGAAGGGGAGTCGGCGCGACTCGCGCTGGACGCGGCGACGCGACAGGGGGACGGTGACGGGTCGTTCACCGCCGGTGAGACGTTCGTCGCCGGCCACGGCCTCAGTGGGGGCGAGGCCACGGTCAGAGTCGTCCACCGCCCGAGCGGGAGCGTCCTCGCCCGCGACGAGTTCGACGTCCCCGTCGTCGGGACGACGCCGGACCCCTCCGCGGCGGTCGCCAGCTACTCGGCCGGCGGACAGGACGGAGGCGGGTCGCTGACGGTCACGGACGGCACCTACCGGCTGTCGGGGAACACGTGGAAGGAGGTCGACTTCGACTACACCGTCACGACCGACACCGTGCTGGTCTTCGAGTTCAACAGCACCGCGGAGGGGGAACTACACGCCGTCGGCCTCGGCACGGACAACCAGGGGTCACAGCCGCTGTACAAGCTGTACGGGACACAGAGTGTGGGGAGCACCGGCGCGTACAACTTCAACGGGACGTACGATACCTACGCCGACGGGGACGGCTGGACGCGCTACGAGATACCCGTCGGTGAGACGTTCCAGGGGGACGTCTCGAAACTTGTGTTCGTCAACGACGAGGACGGCGGTGGTGCTGTCGAATCGGCGTTCCGGAACGTCCGCGTCGAGGAGCGGTGAGCGGCCGGTCGGGACAGTCGGACCCCGCCAGGACATCGCGACCGGACGGCGACCAGACGAGTCGCTCGCCGGTGAACAGAACGCCTAACAGTCGGGGTGCTGACACGCCGGTATGGACCTCCAGACCGCGCTGGACACGCTCACGGACTATCCAGTCCTGTGTGCGTACAACGCGAACGTCGACGCCATCCGGCGCGTCGACACCGACCTCGAAACGTTTCTCGGCCCTCCAGGGGAGAGCCCGAACGGACGACTCGACTCTCGGGGCGAACTCGCGGCGGCCATCGCGGCGACGATGGCGGACGGGAGCGGCGACGAGCGCGCCATGACCAGTGCGTTCGCGGCCGACCTCGAATCGTCGCTCACCGCCGACGAACAGCGCCTCGGCGGACAGGCCGGCATCATGTCCGACGTGCTCTCGTCGCTCGGCGGGGCACCGGTGTTGTACACCTACCTCCTCTCGGAGCGCCAGCGCGCACAGTTCATCCACGCCGACGGTATCCGGTTCCCCGTCGTCGAGGAGGGCAGACTCGCGCTCCGCCCGCTCGACGACGCGCCCACCGCCGACCGGACGAAGCTCAACTGGATCTTCGAGTTCGACGACGGCGACACGTGCTGCGGGACGACGGCGACCGACGCCTCGCGGTTCATCGCGGCCTCCCGGCCCGACGAGTTCGACCTCCACACCCCCGTCGACGACCACGCCGTCGAACTCGGCGAACGGGTCGGCTGTGCGGTCCTCTCGGGGTTTCACAGCGTCAATCGCGAGTACGAGAACGCGGAGACGTTCGAGACGTGTCTCGACAACGCGGCGGCGTTCGTCCGCGCGGTGGGACGGAACGCCCGGGTCCAGGTCGAACTCGGCGTGACCCACGACCCCGACGTCCGTCGGCGGCTGCGCGAGGTCGTCGTCCCGGAGGCCGACGTGGTGAGCCTCGACAGCCGCGAACTCGACCAGCTCCGTGACGACCTCGGACTCTCGACGCAGGAGCGCCACGACCACGCGGTCACCCGCCGGTACGAGACGCTCGACCGGGTCCGAGAGCGACTCGGCGTCGACGCACTCTCGTTTCACGCGAAATCGTACTTCCTCGCGACGTTCGACGACGGGTACCTCCCGCCGACGGCGGTCAAGGAGGGGTTCGACTTCGCCGCGTGCGTCGCGGCCGCGAAGGCCGAAGACGGGCTGGTGACCGGCGCGGCCGACCTCGGGGACGCGACGCGGTTCGAACGCGCCGCGGAGGGGGTCGACGCCGTGGGCCGGCTCGCGGCCCATCTGGACGTCCCGAGCGTGGACGGGGCCATCGCGTCGCCGGGTGTCGTCGCCGTGGCGAACCGGGTCGTCGACAACCCCGCGAGCACGGTCGGTATCGGCGACGCCGTCTCGGTGACGAGTTTCGCGCTGGCGAACGCGGTGGCGGACGAGCGATAACGAGGACCGAGCCGCCGCCTCGGGGGAGCAGTGTCAGCCGGCGCGGTCGGCCATCACCGCGGCCCGTTCGCGGGCCCGTTGTTTCACTCGTTCGGCGTCCATCGTCAGCACCTCGCGGTCGCGCATGAGCACCTGCCCAGCGCACATCGTGTGGCGGACGTCCGCGCCGCGGGCGGCGTAGACGAGGTGGGAGACGACGTCGTGGACCGGAGTCAGATGGGGGGCGTCGAGGTCGACGACCGCGAGGTCCGCGGCCGCGCCGGGTTCGAGACGCCCGCCGGGGAGACCGAGCGCGTCGGCCCCGCCTGCCGTGGCCATCCGCACGACGTCGGGGGCGGCGACGGCGTCCGCGCGGTCGGCGGCGAGTTTACCGAGCATCGCCGCGTCGCGCATCTCGTCGAAGAGGTCGAGGTCGTTGTTCGAGGCCGCACCGTCGGTACCGAGCGCGACGGTCACGCCCGCGTCGAGGTACTGCTGGACCGGTGCCATCCCCGAGGCGAGCTTCATGTTCGACGCCGGGCAGTGGACGACGCTACTGCCCCGCTCGACGAGGAGGTCGATTTCGGTCTCGGAGACGTGGACGCCGTGGGCGAGGAACGTGCTCGAGTCGAGGACGCCCAGCGAGTCGGCGTACTGGAGCGGGTCCGTGCCGTACTCGTCGACGAGCGGGTCGACCTCGTCCCGCGTCTCGTTCGCGTGGAGGTGCAGGGGCACCCCGATGTCACGGGCGACCTCGACGCACCGCTCGAACGCCTCGCTGGAGACAGTGGTCAGCGAGTGCGGCATCACGGCCGTTCGAATCCGGCCCTCGGCGGCACCGTCGTACTCGCGCGCCACGTTGAGGCTCTCGTCGACGTCGTCGTGCGCCGTCTCGGTGTCCTTCCCGACGGTGACGATGCCGTGGCCGACGCGGGCGCGGAGGCCGGCGTCGTCGACGGCCGCGACCACGTCGGGGACGTGAAAGTACATGTCGCCGAACGCCGTGGTTCCCGAGCGAATCATCTCCAGGAGGGCGAGGTCGGTGCCGGCGCGGACGTCGACGGGTTCGAGCGTGGCCTCGGCGGGCCAGATGTCCTCGCGGAGCCACGCGTCGAGCGGTTTGTCGTCGGCGTAGCCCCGGAGGAGCGTCATCGCGGCGTGCGTGTGGGCGTTGACGAGGCCCGGCATCACGACCGACCCGGCCGCGTCGAGCACCTCGTCGGCCTCGCCGCCGAGTTCGGGACCGACGTCGATGATGTCGCCACTCGCCTGGTCGACGAGCACGTCCGCCGTCGTCACGGAGCCGTCGGGGCGGAGGACCTGTCCGCCGGCGACGCAGAGTGTTGGCATGTGCTCGGGTCCGTCCGCTCCGGCGAAAACCCCGTCGGTCCCGGTCAGGGGGCCGCCTCAGTCCCCGCGCACGCCCAAGTAGAGGTCGCGAATCGCGTCGCTCGCGGCGAGTCGGTCCGCGCTCCCCTCGAAGCGGTTCTCGCCCATGTCGAGGACGTAGCCGCGGTCGGCGACGGCGAGTGCGGCGCGGACGTTCTGTTCGACCATCAGGACGGCCGTGCCGGACGCTCGGACCCGCTGGACGTGGTCGAACGCTCGCTCGACCAGCTGGGGTGCCAGCCCCGCCGACGGTTCGTCGACGAGCAACACGTCGGGGTCGGGCATCAGCGCTCGGGCCATCGCGAGCATCTGTCGCTCGCCGCCGGAGAGGGTCGACGCCCGCTGGGAGAGTCGCTCTTCGAGCCGTGGGAACAGGTCGTACAGTTCGGCGCGACGCCGTGCGGGCTCCGAGACGGATGCTCCCCCGATGTCGAGGTTCTCCGAGACGGTCAGGTTGGGAAAGACGTTCTCGGTCTGGGGGACGTAGCCGATGCCGTAGTCGACGAGGTCGTCCGTCTCGACCGCCGAGACGTCGGTCCCGCCGACGGTGACGGTCCCCGCCCACAGCGGCAACAGCCGGTAGATGGCGCGCATGAGCGTCGACTTCCCCGCGCCGTTCGGCCCGAACACGACGACCACCTCCGCTTCGCGAACGTCGACGTCGACGCCGTGGAGCACCTGCAGGTCGCCGTAGCCGGTCTCGACGCCGCGGACCGAGAGGAGCGCGTCGTCCACGCGGGCGATTGCGTCGAGCGGCTCGTCGACCATCTCAGACGCCCCCCAGATAGGCGTCGATGACGCGGTCGTTCGCCTGAATCTCCTCGGGTGGCCCCGTCGCGAGCGTCGACCCGTTGTGCATGACGACGACGTGGTCGCACTCGCGCATGACGAGGTCGACGTCGTGTTCAATCAAGACCACAGTGCGGCCCTCGTCGTTGAGTGCGCGGACGCGTTCGAGGAGTCGGTCCGTGAGCGCGGGATTCACGCCGGCGGCGGGTTCGTCGAGCATGAGGAGCGACGGGTCGAGCATCAGGACGCGGCCGAGTTCGAGGAGTTTGCGCTGGCCCCCCGAGAGCCCGCGGGCGTACTCGTCGGCGAGGGGGGCGAGGTCGAGGAAGTCCAGCGTCTCCGCCACGCGTGCGTCGAGCGCGCGCTCCTCGTCGGCGACGGTCCCGGCTCTGAACAGGGCGTTGAGCGCCGATTCGCCGCTCTGGCCGGTGGCCGCGAAGGCGAGGTTGTCGGCGACGGTCATGCCCGCGAATATCTTCGGCGTCTGGAACGTCCGGCCGACGCCGGCGGCGGCGACCTCGTGTGGGGCGCGGCCGACGACGGGCTCGCCCTGGAGGCGAATCGTGCCCGAATCGGGCGTGAACACGCCCGTGACGAGGTCGAACAGGGTCGACTTCCCCGCGCCGTTCGGCCCGATGAGGCCCGTGACCGACCCCTCGGGGACGGTGAACGAAGCGCCGTCGACGGCGGTGATGCCGCCGAACGTCTTGACGAGGTGGTCGACGGCGAGTGCCGGCGGGCGCGCGGGCGAGGCGGTCACTCCTCGTCACCTGCCAGGACGAGTTCGTTCGGGTTCCCGAAGAGGCCGGCGGGGCGGAAGCGGACGACGAGGACGAGGAGGAGGCCGATGACGACGAACCGGAGCGAGGGGAGGAGCGTCGCCGACCCGCCGACGTCCGGGAGGTAGCGCGTCCCCTCGCGGAAGCCGACGAGGACGACGGCGCCGACGATAGCGCCGAGGTTCGAACCCGCGCCGCCCATGAGCAACGCCACCCACACGAGGAAGGTGATGAGCGCGACGAACGTGACGGCGACGACGCTGCCGATGTAGTGGGCGTACACCGCACCCGCGAGGCCGGCGATCATCCCGCCGATGGCGAACGACTTCAGCTTCACCCGGGTGGTGTCTTTGCCGAGTGCCTCGGCGGCGTCCTCGGACTCGCGAACACCCCTGAGCAGTCTGCCGAACGGCGCGTCGCCCAGGCGCTCGACGACCAGATACACGCCGGCGGTGAGCACGAGCGCGAATACGAAATAACCCAGTTGCCACGTCCCCGGCCCGAGGAGTGCCCGCCCCGGTCGCGGGACGCTGTTGAGCCCGAACGTCCCCGCGGTGAGCCACGCCTCGTTGACGAGGACGTCCTCGAAGATGCCCGCGAGGGCGAACGTCGCGACGGCGAGGTAGTGTGTCCCGAGTCGGACGCTGGTGAGCCCGATGAGGGTCGCGAGCAGGCCGCCGACCAGCGCCGCGGCGATGAGGCTGAGCGGGAGCGCCCACGGCATCGGGAGCGCGAAGGCGACGGTGTAGTTCGCGGTGGGGCCCGGCGGCGGCATCGTCAGGATGGCCGCGGTGTACGCCCCCGCGGCGAAGAACGCGACGTGCCCGAAGTTGAGGAGGCCGGTGTACCCGTAGTGGACGTTCAGCCCCATCGTGAGCATCGCGTAGATGAGCGCGATGGTCCCGATGCTGAGCAGCGCCGCCGCGACGCCGGCGACTTCGACCATCAGCGCGCACCCCCGGCGACTCCCTCGGGTTTCAGGAGGAGCACGCCGACCAGGATGACGAACGCGTACGCCATCGTGTACTCGGTGGCGAGATACCGCGTCCCGAGGCTCATGGCGACGCCGACGACGAGCGAACCGACCATCGCGCCGTAGGGCTTACCGATCCCACCCAGCAGGGTCGCGGCGAAGACGACGATGAGGAAGTCCCAGCCCATCGTGGGACGGAACGGCGAGAACTGGATGGCGAGGAGGACGCCCGAGAGCGCGCCGACGACGCTCGAGAGGAACCAGGTGCGGCGGACCACGCTGTCGGTGTCGATGCCGGCGATGGCCGCGAGGCGACGATTCCCGCTCGTCGCACGCATCTGCTTGCCGAGCATCGTCCGCTGGAGGAGGAGGTGGACGGTGAGCATCGTCGCCAGCGCGGTGAGCAGGAGACCGGCCTCGACAGGGGTGAGCCGCACCCCGAAAACCGTCCACGGCCGCACCAGCGGCACCGGCAACTGTCTGGCCTCGGTCCCGGCGACGGCGCGGACCGAGTTCCTGAGCACGAACGCGAGGCCGATACTCGTGATGAGCAACGGAAGCGGCCCCCGGTCGGAGAGCGGGTCGTAGAAGACGCGCGCGAGTCCCACGCCGAGCAGGCCGACGACGAGGAGCGCGACGAGGGCCGCGACGGGAACGCCGAGGCCGAGACCGACGACGAGGAGCGCGACGTAGGCACCGAGGGTGAGGAACTCCCCGTAGGCGAAGTTGATGAACCGTGTAACGCCGTACGAGAGCGTCAACCCGACGGCACCGACGGCGATGACGCTCCCGTTGACGAGGCCGTAGACGACGGTCTGAACGACGCCGAGGAGCGCCTCGGTGACCATCTTACAGTTCGTCGGCCGGGAGGGTCGCCACCTGCTCCCACGCGCCGCCGCTGGCTTTCATGACGGCGAACGGCGAGGCGATGTCGCCGTTCTCGTCGAAGTCACAGGGGCCGACGAGCCCCTCGTAGTTGACCTCGCTCCCGGCGTCGAGCGCCGCCGCGCCCTCGGCGTAGTTGGTGACGGTCTCGCCGCCGGGCGTCGCGACGGGGCGAATCTGAGCGGCGATGCCGTCGCGGGTGAGTTCGCCGTCGGCGGCGAGGGCGGCCTTCATCGCCAGCGCGCCGATGTTCACCGCGTCGAACGTGTTCTTCGCGAAGATGCCGGGCTCTCGGCCCGCGTACGACTGGAAGTCGGCGGCGAACTGTTCGACGCGGCCGGCCTCGACCGCGGCGGGGGAGTCGGCCTCGACGAGACCCAGGATGCCCTCGGTCACGCGGTCGTCGGTGAGTTCGAGGAAGTCGGCGTTGGTCTGGTCCTGGGTGACGAACCAGTTGCCCTCGTAGCCGGCCTGAAAGGCCGCACGGAGGATTTTCGCGCTGTCTTCGGGCGTGCCGACGAGCGTGACGAGTTCGGGGTCCGACGAGAGCATCTTCGACACCTCCGACTGGTACGACGACTTGCCGGTCGCGTAGTCGAGGACCGACGTGAGGGTCCCGCCGTACTCCTCGAACGAGGAGCTGATGGGCTCCTTGAACGACTGGAGCGCCGGGGCGTTCCCGACCATCAGTCCCATGTTCTCGTAGGAGGCGGCGGTGTTGAACTCCTGGTTCCGCGCGGCCCGCGAGATGGCGCGGCCGCCGAGCGAGTCGGAGGGGACGGTGCGGAAGATGTACTCGCCGCCGACGGAGTCGAGCGCCGTCGTGCCGGCCGTGGGCGTGACGACGGGGACCCCGTTCTCCCGGATGAGGTCGATCACGCCGGTGAACGTGAGGCTCGTCGGCCCGACGATCAGGTCGACGCTGTCGACGTTGATGAGCTTCTGGGCGGCCGAGACGCTCGCGTCGACGGTCGCTTCGGTGTCCGCCTGGACGACCCGGACCTGGGTGCCGTCGATACCGCCCGAACTGTTGAGCGCGTCGACCAGCATCTCGACGACGGGCAGGACGTTCCCGCCGACCCAGTCGTACTCGCCGGTGAACGGGAGGAGGACGCCGATGGAGGCGTCGGCAGAGCCGGAGCCAGAGCCAGAGCCAGCGCCGGCGTCGGTCGTCGGCGACGTGCTCCCGTCGCCCTCGACGGTGCCGTCGCCGGAGCTACCACCGGACGTGTCACCACTCCCCCCGCCACCGGCACACCCGGCGAGCCCCGTGACAGCGGCCGCACCGACCGTGCCGAGGAAGCGTCGCCGTCCGCTGATACGGTTTCCAGCCACAGTAGGTCGCACCAGTACCGAGAGAGCTAAAAGCGTTATCTTCGACCCGCCACCGCGTGGGGCGAAAGGCAGTTCACCCGACGGCGTCAGGGGTGAGTATGCGCATCGCCGTTCCCAACAAGGGTCGTCTCCACGACCCGACGCTGAACCTGCTCGAACGCGCCGGGCTCCACCTCGACAACGGCGCGGACCGCAAACTGTACGCCGGAACGGTCGACCCCGACGTGACGGTACTGTTCGCCCGCGCCGCCGACATCCCCGAGTACGTGTGGGACGGCGCTGCCGCGGTTGGCGTCACCGGCTACGACCAGGTGCGCGAGTCCGGTCACGACCTGACCGAACTGGTCGACCTCGAGTTCGGGAAGTGCCGGCTCGTCCTCGCGGCCCCCGAGGACGGCGACATCGAGACGGCCGCAGACGTCTCCGGGCGGACGGTCGCCACGGAGTTTCCGACCATCGCCCGCGACTACTTCCGGCGGGAGGGTATCGACGCCGAGGTGGTGGAGGTGACGGGCGCGACGGAGCTCACCCCGCACGTGGACATGGCCGACGCCATCATCGACATCACCTCCACGGGGACGACGCTCGCGGTCAACCGCCTCGCCGTCGTGGACGAGGTGCTCTCGTCGTCGGCGCGGCTGTTCGCCCACCCCGACCACGCCGACGACGAGAAGGTCCAGCAGCTGGTGATGGCGCTCCGCTCGGTGCTCTCCGCGGAGGGCAAACGCTACCTCATGATGAACGCGCCGCGAGAGCGCCTCGACGAGGTCCGCGAGGTCATCCCTGGACTGGGCGGCCCGACCGTGATGGACATCGCGGGTGACGACCGGGTGGCGGTCCACGTGGTCGTGAACGAGCGGGAGGTGTACGAGGTCGTGAACGAACTGAAGAACGTCGGCGCGAGCGGCATCCTCGTCACCGAAATCGAGCGGCTGGTCGAGTAGGCCGCCTCGTCGCCCGGGCGGTCAGTCGCGCCACCGCAGGTCGGGGACGGTGAGTGACGGGTGGACCGCGAGGAACTGGTATCGGAAGCGGACGTAGCCGACGATGGCGAGCGTGCCGAGCGCGATAGCACCGACACCCAGCAGGCCGGCCTCGGGGCCGAACGCGCCGCCGGTCCACACCGCAGGACCGCGCTGGGAGACGGCGATGACCGCGGCGTCGAGGCCCAGGCCCGAGACGGGAAAGCCGTAGACGCCGCCCTGAAAGAGGTTCCACGTGATGTGAAGCCCGATGGGGATGGCAAGTTCGTCGGTGAGGACGTAGCCGAGCGCGAGCATCACGCCCGCGAAGGAGATAGAGAGCGCCGAGACGAGCGTCGCGTTCGGGTTGCCGAGGTGGAGCGCGCCGAACACGACCGAGGACGAAAAGACGGCGACGGCCGTCGCGCCGCGGTCACCGAGCCAGCCCGCGAGCCCCTCGCAGACGTTGGTCAGGAGGTAGCCTCGCGCGAGGAGTTCCTCCTGGACGCCGACGACGAGGAAGAGGACGACGACGGCGGTAAAGGCCGAGGCGAAGCTCCCCGACGCGGTGAACGTCCCGGTGACGACGACCCAGCCGAGCGCGAGTTCGAGGGCGAAGACGAGCGTCATGAGGCCCGCGCCGAGCGCGAGCCCGAATCCGAGGTCGAGCCACCAGTCGCGGTCGAGACCGAGACCGAAGTCCGAGAGCCGGCGGCGGTCGACGAACCACCCGACGAACGCGATCGCGCCGGCACTCACCACGCTGGTGACGATGGTGACGACCGCGACGGCAGAGAGGCTCTCGACGAGAAGCGGCGAGAGCATCGGGCGGAGCGGCCGGAGAGCGAGCGCCGTCCCGACGAGCGAGAGGACGATGACGACGACGCCGGCGAGGAGTCGCCACGGTGCGCGTGGGCGGCGCTCGTCGGCGTTCCAGAGGAGCCGTCTCACGAGGGCGAGAGGGGAACCCATCGTCTCGACGGTGTGTCCGACAGTCACTTCAGTACACGGTCTCGGGCGACAGGGGCGTCGTGTCGGTGCTCGGTCGCAGGGGCGAACGGGCACGGAGGCCCGAGAGACGCAGGCGGCCGAGACGAGTGGGAGGCGACGCGCCCGTGTGCCGCGCTCGTGTCCGCTCGGCCGAGCGGTGCCGTCGCGAGAAACCAGTCGGGAGGGTTTCGTCGTCTGCCGCCGTGGAGTCGCGGCGCGCGGACCGAGACAGGGCGAGTTCGGGTCGTCACCCGGGCGCGCTCTGAACGAGCGCCAACAGCCCGAAGACGATGACCCCGAGGATGATGCTCACGACGACGTGGATGAGCGTCAGATACGCCGTGAGTCGGTTCGACCGGCCGTAGACGTACCGGAAGAGGCCGAAGTCGGCCGCGAGCGCGAGCGGCAAGGCGAGCGCGGCCGGCCACGAGAGCGCGACGAAGACGAAGCTGATCGCCGGGATGGCCGGCCCGACGGCGAACGCCCGCTTGACCTCGACGTCGCCGAGGACGTTCCTGGCGGCGAGGTGCGCCGTGACGGTGAAAAAGAGCGCGAAGAGGGCGAATGTGCCGGCCACCTGTGCCGGGCTGCCAGAGGGTACGGTCTGGAGAACGACCATACCGGACTCGTCGGGCGAGAGGGCCTTAGGTCCGACTATCTCGCGCGGTCGTGGCTGTGACAGCCGTCACGGACGGGGGTCGAGCGCAGCGGCCGGTGGAGGGACGAGGTGCGAGAACGGCGGGCTATTCGGCGAGGAGACCGAGTTCGTCGAGCCGGGAGACGATGTTGTCGACGGCTTCCTCGGCGTCCGAGGGTTCCTTCCCGCCGGTGATGACGAGTTTACCGGAGCCGAAGAGCAACGCGACGACGCTCGGGTCGGAGATGCGGTAGACGAGGCCGGGGAACTGCTCGGGTTCGTACTCGATGTTCTCCAGCCCGAGGCCGATGGCGATGGCGTTGAGGTTAAGGCTCACACCGAGGTCCGCGGAGGTGACGATATTCTGGACGGTAATCTCGGGGGCGTCCTCGACAGGAATCTCCAGTTCGCGGAGCTTGTCGAAGACGATCTCGAGACTCTCGTGGACCGCGTCGGTGCTCTTGGCACCGGTGCAGACGATCTTGCCGGAGCGGAAGATGAGCGCCGCAGATTTGGGGTTCTGTGTCCGATAGACGAGACCGGGGAACTGCTCGGGGTCGTAGTCGGCACCTTCGAGGTCCATCGCGACGCTCTGCAGGTCGAGTTCCTGCCCGATGCCCGTCGACGCGACCACGTTCTCGATGTTGATGGTCTCCTTTGGGTCCCTCATATATCGGGTTGAACCTCGTCTGTACGATTTAAAAAGGTTGGTGCAGCGGTCGGCACCGCGAAAGGAAGGGAGAGACCGGACCGACACGCTCTTTCGCCGGCAGCGTGGAGTCGATTGCGTGTACGGGCTGGAACTCGCCGGGACCGACGACGCCTACGCGGCGTGCGAGGCACGGGTGGCCGCGAGCGACGTGACCGTCGAGGCCCCGGGGCTAGCCGTCGCCCGTGGCGTCGACACCGCACGCGTTCGGAACCTGGCGTACACCCACCGGGCGGCCGAACTCGTCGGCCGAACCGACGCGAGTGTCGAGAGCGCGAAGGCGCTCCTCGCGGCGGCCGGCATCGACCGGACGGGAAGCGTCGCCGTCCGGGCGCGCGACGTCCGGTCGGCGACCGGCGTCTCGACGCGGGAGGCCGAAGTCGAACTCGGAAGCGTCCTCACAGAGCGCGGGTTCTCGGTCGACCTCGACGACCCAGACCACGTCCTCTGTGCGTGGTTCTCCGGTACTCGCTGCCTGCTCGGGTGGCAGGTGGCCGAAAGCGTCCGCGACTTCTCGACCAGACAGCCGACTGATCGACCCTTTTTCCAGCCGGGGAGCATGGACCCCCTCGACGCCCGCTGGGCCGTCAACGTCGCCGGCGCGGGGGAGGGGACGAGACTCGTCGACCCGATGTGTGGGACCGGCGGCTTCCTCATCGAGGCCGGCCTCGTCGGGAGCGAGGTGGTCGGTCTCGACGCACAGTGGAAAATGACCCGGGGGTCGAGAGAGAACCTCACAGCCTACCTCGACGACGAGTTCGAGGTCCTCAGGGGAGATGCGACCGCGCTCCCGCTGAGAGACGACAGCGCCGACGGCGTCGTCGTCGACGTCCCCTACGGACGGCAGTCGAAGGTGGCGACGCACACGCTGTCCGAACTGGTCTCGGGCGCACTGTCCGAGGCGGCCCGCATCGCGCCGCGAGCGGTCGTCGTCGCCGACCGCTCGTGGGAGACGGAAGCCGAAGCGGTGGGCTGGACGGTCGACGACCGGTTCGAGCGGTACGTCCACGGGTCGTTGACGCGGCACGTTCACGTCCTGCGGAAGTGAGCCCGGCCGGGGGGAGAGAGCCCAGCGAGCGTGTGGTCGAGTTCGAGAGAGGAAGCTCAGCCCGCTCAGACGTCGTCGTCGTCCGGGACCTCGGCGATGACCGTCTCGCCGGCTCTGACCGAATCACCCTCCTCGACGAGGAGGTGGTCGCGGTCGATGGAGGGTGGGAGGAGGACGTCCGCGCGGGAGCCGAACGCGATGTGACCGAGGCGGTCGCCCTTGGCGACCGAGTCGCCGTCGTGGACGTACGGCGCGATGCGACGGGCGAACCAGCCCGCGATGAGCGACACCTCGAAGAGCCCGAAGTCGACGTCGACGCGCTCGTTCTTCTCGGAGTCCTTCGAGAACGCCGGCTTGTTCGCGCCCGGGGAGTGGTCGACGCCGTCGACGTAGCCCTTCTTCGGCGCGCGGACGACGTGGACGTCGAGTGGGCTCATGTAGACGCCGACGCGGAACTGGTCGTCCTCTTCGCGCACGACCGACACCGTCCCGTCGGCGGGCGCGACGATACCCACGGTCGGTGGGTAGCGTTCGGGGTCGCGGAAGTTCCAGAGGGCGAACAGGCCGAACCCGAGGAGGACGACGGCCAGCGGTGGGAGGAGGAACGCGAAAATCATCGCGCCGACGAGCGGCGGGAGCGCCCACTTGCGGGCGCCGGGTGCGAAGTTCACGCGTGGGCCTCCGCTCCCCAGGCGGTGAGGAGATGCGTCAGATGGAGGCGGTCGTCCGTCCCGGTGACGAGGTCGTGGTCGACCTCGCCGGCGATGCGGTGGAGGCGGGCGAGGTCGTCGCCGCCGATGTCGCTCCGACGGGCCACGCTGAGGAGCGCCTGGAGCAGGTCGCCGCCCTCGTACCCCTCGTCGTCGAGGAGCGTCCCGAGGGCTTTCCGGGCGTCGCGGTAGTCGCCGGCGCGTGCGTCTGCGAGGATCTCCTTGAGTTCGTCGTCGCGGCCGGCCTCCTTGATAGCGCGGTGGGCGGCGTCCATGGTTATCTCTCCAGCCTCGGTGGCCGTCGTCTGTGCGCTCAGCACGGCGCGACGGACGTTCCCGTTGGCGTAGCCCGCGATGAACTCTAAGCCGGCGGCGTCGTACGCGACGTCCTCGGCCTCGACGACGTGTTCCAGCACGTCGCGGAGTTCGTCCGTCGTCGGCTTGCGGACGGGGACGACGAAACAGCGCGAGCGGATGGGCGGGATGAGTCGGGAGGGCTGGCGGGTGGCGATGACGAACTGCGTCGTCTGGTGGTTCCGTTCCATCACGCGACGGAGCGCGTGCTGGAAGTCCTCGCGGATGGCTTCGGCGTTATCGAGCAAGATGGTCTTGTACTCACCGCTGGTCGGTGAGTAGCCCGCGTACTCCTGGATGACGTGCCGGAGCATGTCGCGTTTCGACCAGTCGCGCTTGTACTTGTTCGACCCGCTCCCCCGGCGGTACTGCTTCGAGAACTCCGTCTGTCCCTGCAGGAAGTGTTCGAAGCGCGGGTCCTCGCGAATCTGTTTCTTCGAGCGGTCGAAGAAGTCGGCGACGTTGAGTTCGACGAGGTCGGTGTCGGGGTCGTCGTGTGTCTCGCGTGCGAGTGCCCGAACGGCAGCCGTCTTACCGACGCCCGGCGGCCCCTGTAGCACGAGGTTCATAGGTTCGTCGACGGTCCGCCGGAGTCGGTCGCGGACCTCCGGTTGGGGGAGTTCCGAGAGCGCCGGCGCGTGTGTCTCTGTCCAGAGCGGCGCGTCCATACCCCGTACGTGTCGGTCAGGGGCTAAGAATCGGTCGGTCAAGGGGTCCGCAGTCAGCTCGTCTCGCGCTCCGTTTCCGGGTCGTCCACGGAGTCGTCTGCGGGAGTCCGACCGCGACGCCGAGCGCGGTCTTCGACGGCCTCCATGGTCTCGGTCTCTAAGAGCGCCTCGAGTTTGCGCTCGAACTGTTCTTCCGTGAGTTCACCCGCGGCGTACCGCCGACGGAGGGTCTCGAGCGGGTCGTCGGTGGTTGGTTCCGACGGAGGGGTCGGGAACTCGTCGGTCTCCGATTCGTCCTCACCCGCGAGTATGCTCACGATGGGAACGACGACAGCGAAGCCGACGGCGAACACGACCCAGAACCAGTCGAATCCGAGGAACAGCGCGGTGAGACCGACCCCGAGGACGAGCAACGAGGCGATGCCCGTCGCCCGGTTGCGGTGCCGGGACCGAAGAGGACGCATACGAAGAGGGCGACTGCGAGCGAGAAAAGGATTGAGGCAGTGATGCGAAATACTGAGTTTGATGCCCGCGGCGAGAGAGAACCCCTGATATGGGTATGCTCGACCGTGTTCTCACGCGTCGCTCGCTGCTGCTCGCTGTCCTCGTCACCGTTCTGGGCCTCGTCGGTCTGGCGAGACACCGAGAGACACGAGCGACAGAACGGGTCGTCGACCGACTGCTCGATGAGGGAGCCGCGAATGAGCAGAGACGAGACGGGACGGACGCCCGTGTCGACCTCCCAGAGCCCGTTCAGCAGTACTTCGAGACAGCGTTCTCCGGCGACCCACACCGACCGCGGTCAGTTCGTATCGAACAGGAGGGAACACTTCGCGTCGGCGGTCGCGAGAGTCCGTGGAAGCCGTTTACCGCGACGCACCACGCGACGGTCCACTCCCCGGGGTTCGTCTGGAACGCGACGGTGACGTTCGCGCCCTTCGTGTCGGTTCGCGTCCGCGACGCCTTCGTCGGTGGGGAGGGGTCGGCTCGCGTCGCGCTGTTCGGCGCGCTCTCGCTCGGTGGCGAGACGGGAAGTCCAGAACTGACCGAAGCCGCCCTCCAGCGGTATCTCGCGGAGGCGGTCTGGTACCCGGCGGCGCTCCGCCCCGAGAACGGCGTGTCGTGGGAGGGAATCGACGAGCAGACCGCCAGAGCGACCCTCGAGGCCGGCAAAACGACGGCGTCGTTGACCTTTCACTTCTCGACTGCCGACGGCGACGGGGGCGAGACGGTCGTCGAACGCGTTCATACGGAGCGCCGATATCGAGCAGTGGGAGATGGGTTCGAGCCGACGCCGTGGACGGGCCTGTGGCGCGAGTACGAGGAGCGAGACGGGAGGCGCGTGCCAACAGAAGGTGAGGTCGTGTGGCATCTCGACGACGGTGACCTCCACGCGTGGCGCGGGCGGGTGAACGAGGTCGAGTACCGACGCGAGCGAGGGCACAGACGAGCGTAGCGATTCGACAGCCGTTTACCGCCGCCTGAATGAGAGAGAGTGAATGTCGATGCGCGTGACGTTTCTCGGGACGAGCGGGGCCGTGCCGACGACCGAGCGAGCCCCCTCGGCCGTCTTCTGCAACCGAGAGGGCGAGCGGTACCTCTTCGACTGCGGTGAGGGCACCCAACGCCAGATGATGCGCTTCGGGACCGGCTTTTCGGTCTCACACCTCTTCGTCACGCACCTCCACGGCGACCACGTCCTCGGGATTCCAGGACTGGTCCAGACGTGGGATTTCAACGACCGGGAGGAGCCGCTGGCGATCCACGCGCCGCCGGGGTCACGCAAACACGTCGAGTCGTTGCTGCACGCCGGTGGGCACCAGCCCGGGTTCCCGATTCGGGTGAACGAGGTCTCACCGGGGAACGTCGCCCTCGACGGCGAGGACTTCGAAGTACGGGCGTTCAGAACCGAACACCGCACACGCTCTGTGGGCTGGGCGCTGGTCGAAGACGACCGTCGCGGGCGGTTCGACCGCGAGCGCGCCGAGGAACTCGGGGTGCCTGTCGGCCCGAAGTTCGGCCGACTCCACGATGGGGAGGCCGTCGAACTCGACGACGGGCGCGTCGTCGAACCCGAACAGGTCGTCGGCGAGCCACGACCCGGACGGAAGCTGGTGTACACCGGCGACACGCGGCCGGTGAACTCGACGGCCGAGGTCGCCCAGGACGCCGACCTCCTCATCCACGAGGCGACCTTCGCGAGCGACGAGGCCGCCCGGGCCCGTTCGACGGGCCACACGACCGGGAGAGAGGCGGGCGAACTCGCCCAGCAGGTGGGGGTGCGACGCCTCGCACTGACCCACATCTCCTCGCGCTATGCGGGTGACGCCTCCGAAATCGCCTCGGAGGCCGCACGGGCGTTCGACGGTGAGTCGTTCGTCGCCCACGACGGCCTCGAGGTCGAGGTCACTTACCCCGACGAGTGAGCGCGGTTCAGTCGTGACGGTCGACCCACGAGAGGAGCGAACGGGTGCGGCGGGCGAGGCCGCGGCCGTCACGCGTGAGTTCGTACTCGACGCGCGGCGGCACCTCGTCGTACTTCTGTCGGTCGAGAATCCCCGCCTCGACGAGACGAGTCAGTCGAGTGGACAGCGTCGACGTACTCGCGTCGGGCAGGTGTGACTCGAGTTCGGAGAATCGGACGGTGCCGTGGGCGTCGACGATACAGACGAGCTGCATCGTGTACCGGCTCGCGAGCACGTCCATCAGGTCACCGTCGGGACAGACACAGCGGCTTCGTGAACACGTTGTCATCTGATGAGCCTCCGTTTCGTCTCTGGCTTCGAATTCGATAGTATAGAAACTTCGGTCGTGAAAGTCAGCGTCGCTGGTGTCGATTCCGGCCGCGGCGTGGAGTATATATTCGTACCGTCCCTATCGCGGGTGTGAACGACAGGACGAGCGCGCTCGACTCGCTCGTGTTCGGCGTCGACATCCAGAGCGGTGACGTCCGTGGGGACACGCCGTCGTACGCCGTCGTCGCCTTCGACGGCGAGCAGGTCGACCGCGATGTCGTGTCGCACCGCAAGCTCCGGCGGCTCATCGAGCGGGAGACCCCCGCCATCGTCGCCACCGACAACATGTACGAGCTCGCGGCCGACAAGGACGACCTGGTCCGGTTCCTGCGGGCACTCCCGTCCGGGACGAAGCTCGTCCAGGTGACCGGTGCCGAGCGCCCCGAGCCCCTCTCACGGGTGGCGTCGAGACACGGCGTCCCCTACGGGAAGAAGCCGATGAAGGAGGCCGAAGCGGCGGCTCGACTGGCCGCGGCGAACGTCGGCTACGAGGTGTCGGCGTTCGAGAACACCACCACTGTCAAAGTCTCGCGCGGACGCTCGACGGGGAAGGGCGGATGGAGCGCCGACCGCTACACGCGGCGTATCCACGGCTCGGTGAAGCGAACCACGCGGCAGGTCGAGTCCAAGCTGAAAGAGGCGGGGCTGGCGTACGAACGGGACGTCACCGAGAAGTACGGCGGCTACGCCAACGCCGTCTTCACCGTCGAGGCTCCCCCCGGTGACATTCCGGTCTCCTCGCGACGCTCGGGCGACACCAGGGTCGAAGTCGAACGAGAACGGCGCGACGGCATCGAGTTCGAACCGCTGGTGAAGCGCCGCGACTACGTCATCGTCGGCATCGACCCGGGGACGACGACGGCCGCCGCGGTCGTGGGGCTGGACGGCTCGGTCCTTGACGTCTTCTCCACACGGACCGAAGACACCGCGGGCGTCATCGAGTGGCTCATCGAGCGGGGCCGGCCGCTGCTCGTCGCGGCGGACGTGACGCCGATTCCCGAGACCGTCGAGAAGTTCCGGCGGAGCTTCGACGCCGCCGGGTGGACACCACCGAAAGACCTCCCGGTCGACGAGAAGCTCCACCGCACCCGAGCGGTCGAGTACGACAACGACCACGAGCGGGACGCGCTGGCGGCGGCACTGTTCGCGTTCGACGACCACGAGGACCAGTTCGAGCGCATCTCACGGAAGGTCCCACCGAACGTCGAGCGAGGGCTCGTCATCTCGCGCGTCCTCGGCAACGACGAGAGCGTCGAGAGCGTCCTGCGCGACCTCACCGAAGACGAGAACGAAGAAGAAGAGACCCACGAGCATCAAGAGCGCGAACTCACGGAGGAGGAAAGAGAGCTCCGCCGACTGCGCGACCGGGCCGCACGGCTGGAGTCGCAGGTCGAAGACCTCGAAGCGACCGTCGAAGAGAAGGAGGCCACCATCGAGGAGTACCGCGAGGAACTCTCGGATGCGCGACGCGAGGAGCGGCGGAAGGCGCGCGAGCGCCAGGAGGTCTCCCGGCTGGAGCGCGAGAAGAGCCGGCTCGAACGCGAACTCTCACAGGAGCGAGCGCGGAGCGAGGAACTCGACGGGAAGCTCGAGCGGCTGAAGGCGCTGTGGAAGCTCGACCACTCGAACTTCGCGGACGTCAACACGGAGAAGAACCTCGTCCCCGTGAAGGTGGTCGAGCAGTTCACCCGCGACGCCATCGAGCAGACGGTCGAGCAGTACGGCATCGCCGCGGGCGACGTGGTCTACCTGAGAGACGCCTCCGGCGCGGGCCGGTCGACGGCCGAGCGACTCGCCGACCTCGAACCCCGCGTCGTCATTCGCCGAGGGGGCCTCTCGCAGGTGGCCGACCAGGTGTTGTTCGACCACGGTGTCCCCGTCGCGCCCGTAGAGGACGTGACCATCCAGGAGGTGGACGAGTTGGCCGTCGCCCGCGAGTCGGAGGTCGGGGCGGCCATCGACGACTGGGAAGTACGGGCGGAGGAGCGGCGGAAGGAGCAGAAGTCGAGCATGGTCGACCAGATCATCTCCGAACACCGCGCGGAGTCCCGGGCGGAAAGCAGAGAGTAACGCGTGGGTCGGTGGCGCGATACGCCCCGACACGACAATGAAATCCGGCGTCGGCCGAGAGCGACGCCCACACTGTCGGTCGTGACATCGTCGAAAAACCCGTCGGGCACCCGGGGTGCCGAACCCGTTCGCCAGCTTACAGCCGACGGTATCAGAACATCATCCGGACGGCGAACTCGCGCGCCCGCGGCCCGATTATCGGGTTGTTGATGATGTCGTCGGCGTTCGGCTGGTCGGGGGAGACGAGTCCGGCGTTCCCGCCGACGGCGACGCCGACACCGACGCCGCTCGCGACCATGTCCGAGACGCCGCGCTGGACGTCGGTCAGTCCGGCTTCCGTGATGGCGTTGAGGTAGTCGTCACGTATCTCGAACAGTTCGTCGAGTCGGATATCGGCACGGGCGCCGAGGAGACAGAGCGGGTCGCGCGGGTGTTCGCGGCAGTGTTTCTCCCACTCCGCTTCCCCGCCCGGGGCCGGCTGGAAGACGCTCCCGAGCACTGCGGCGCTGATCCGCCCGTTCTGGGCGAGGAAGCCGTGTTCGCTCAACTGCGCTAGATACTTGCCGCGGAGGCCGAAGTACCGTGCGAGCGCGTCGCCACTCTCTGCAGCTTTCGTTGTCATAGTGTAGTTCACCGATACTTCGAACGACACGAACGATGATGAAGATATCTACAGGAGGAACGGACAGTGCGGAGCGTACACGATGCGTCAGGCCGTGGTTCGGCTAGCCGCTCGACGCCACGTCCCGGCGGCTGCGCACGAGCAACAGGTAGACCAGTGCCCCGACGAGCGGGACGAAGAAGCTCAGGACGGTCCAGGCGACGGCGTAGTCGTTCCTCGCGCTCTTGGCGTCGAGGTAGACCCACCCGGGGACGACGACGTGCGCGACGAGGAAGTAGACGACGAAACCGAGCAGCGGGAGGAGGAGGGCCGGGTCGCCGACGGAGACCCACATGGCGACGAGCGGGATGCTGACGAAGACGAAGAAGCCGACGAACAGGGCGAGGGGGGAGCGGAGCGAAGCCATCGTCTCGTGATGAGGTACGGCGGAGCGCGAATCAGACTGTCGGTTGCGGCGGTCACGGAGCGAACGTGGAGGAGCGCCGCGTGCGAGCGGTTCCAGAAGTCATATCCCGTATCGTCGATTCCCCACGCGTATGGACGCCTACGAACGGATCACCCGGAACACGTCCGAGGTGGTCACCGAGGAGGAGGTACGTGCGCTGAGCGATGACCCCGACGGAAAGCGGGCGTACGTCGGATACGAACCCTCCGGCGTCCTCCACATCGGCCACATGCTGACGGCGAACAAACTCATCGACCTCCAGGAGGAAGGCTTCGAGGTCGTCATCCTGCTCGCCGACGTCCACGCGTACCTCAACGACAAGGGGACGTTCGAGGAGATCCGCGCCACGGCGGAGAAGATGAAACAGCAGTTCATCGCGTACGGCCTCGACGAGGCGCAGACGGAGTTCGTCCTCGGCTCGGAGTACCAGCTCGACGAGGAGTACGTCCTCGACCTGCACGCGCTCGAACTGGAGACGACGGTTGCACGGGCCCAGCGGGCGATGGCGGAGATCCAGCGGGGCGAGCACGCGAAGGTGTCGCAGATGGTCTACCCGCTGATGCAGGCGCTCGACATCGAGTACCTCGACCTCGACCTCGCCGTCGGGGGGTTAGACCAGCGGAAGGTCCACATGCTCGCCCGCGAGGAACTCCCCTCGGTGGGGTACGAGTCGCGACCGGCGCTGCACACCCCCATCCTCGCCGACCTGACGACCGGCGTCGGCAAGATGTCCTCGTCGGAGGGCGTCACCATCTCGATGGAAGACTCCGCCGCGGACCTCGTCGACAAGGTCAACAGCGCGTACTGCCCACAGACGGCGACTCCCGACCCCGACGACGAGGGGAACGAGCGCGAGAACCCCGTCTTACAGATATTCCAGTACCACGTCTTCCCCCGGTTCACCGAAGTCGTGGTCGAGCGACCCGAGAAGTACGGCGGGAATCTCACGTACGAGAGCTACGAGGCGCTGGAGGCGGACCTCGAGTCGGGTGAACTCCACCCGGCCGACGCGAAGGGCGCGCTCGCGGACTACCTCGACGAGCTCATCGCGCCCGGCCGCGAGGTGCTGGAGACACAGCGCTGAGGACCGACCTGGACCGCCGTCGTGACCGGACCCAGCCGGGCCGGCGCTGCCTATCGGTTTCGTGAGCGGCGTCCACACCCGACCTGACGGGCGAACGGCGGGTTTAAACCGAATGCTCACCAACTCGGAAATATGGCGAAAGACGGAGACGAGACGCGACGCGACCTCCGGATGCCCGACGAGGACGAGGTGTTCGCCGTCGTGACGGACATGCTCGGAGCCAACCGCGTGAAGGTCCGCTGTGCCGACGGCGTCGAGCGCACCGCTCGCATCCCGGGCCGGATGCAAAAGCGCATCTGGATCCGCGAAGACGACGTCGTGCTCGTCGAGCCGTGGGACTGGCAGGACGAGAAGGGCGACATCGCCTGGCGCTACGAGAAGAGCGAGGCGGACCAGTTGCGCGAAGAAGGCCACATCCAGTAGTCGACGGCTGCTTTTCGGGACGACCACCGCCGAGGAGCGGTGCGTTTCGCCGTCGAAGCGCGATGGTATCCCTGACGCCGATACCCACGCTTTTCACGTTCCTCCTCCTATCTCGAAGGAGATGACAGAGGAGTTCGGCCTGATCGCACCCGAGGAGGGCGAGGGGGAGGGGTTCGGCGACGAGTGGGAGGAGATCGACGTCTCCGACACCGACGCCGACCGCATCGCCCGCAAACGGGACCGCGAGTTCGACGAGTTTCGCAAGCGGCTGAAGGACGCCGACCAGTTCAAGGTCGAGCAGTCGGTGTTCGACGACGCCACCTTCGCCGCCATCTACAAACTCGTCCAGGACGGCCACATCGATGCCTTCGGCGGGCCCATCTCCACCGGCAAGGAAGCGAACGTCTACGAGGCGCTCGGCGAAGACGGCGATATCGCGGTCAAGATCTACCGCATCAACGCCTCGGACTTTCAGCACATGCGCGACTACCTCGACGGCGACCCACGCTTCGAGGGCATCGGGAACGACAAGTCGAAGATCGTCCTCGCGTGGACGCGCAAGGAGTTCGCGAACCTCGAACGCGCCCGGAAGGCCGGCGTCCGCGTGCCGAAACCCATCGCCGTCGAGCGGAACGTCCTCGTCATGGAACTCGTGGGGCTGGTCGAAGACCGTGCGCGACGGCTCGCCGAGGTCAACGTCGAGAACCCCGAGACGGCGTACGAGGTGGTGAGCGAGTACATGCGACGGCTCCACACCGCGGGGCTCGTCCACGGCGACCTCTCGGAGTACAACCTCATCATCCACGACGGCGAACTCGTCGTCATCGACCTCGGCCAGGCCGTGACGGTCCACCACCGCAACGCCGACGAGTTCCTCAGACGCGACTGCCGAAACGTGGCGAACTTCTTCACGCGGCAGGGGCTCGAGACGAGCCCCGACGACCTGTACGACTACGTGACGGGCGAGCGGTCGTGAATCTCGTTCCGGTTCCGAGAGGTCCCCGTCGTCTCAGCCGCCGAGACTGTCTCACGGGCCGTAGATAGGGCTATCCGTTCGGAAACCTTCCTCAGCAGACATGACCGAGGAGAGTCGGCGGCGTGTCGCCGTCGCCTGTCAGGGTGGAGGAAGTCACACCGCGTTCACCGCGGGGGTCCTCGACCGCCTGCTAACCGAACCGGACGCCGCCGAAATCGTGGGGCTGACGGGGACGTCCGGCGGTGGAATCTGTGCGTTCCTCGCGTGGTACGGGCTGGTGAGCGAGGCGAGCGAGGAAGCGGGTCGCGAACGGGCACGGGCCCTCCTCGCACAGGTGTGGGACGACATCGCGGCGACGGACCCGATGGTGGCGGCGACGAACCGGGTCGGTGTGTGGTGGGCACACGCCCGGGACGGCGGCCTGCCGCTGCCGGTGGTGAGCCCCGACGACTCGGCAGTATCCGTGTGGACGTCGTGGTACCTCCGGCGGGCGCTCGAGCGGGCGGTGCCGCCCGAGGAACTGGCACGGGTCGTCGCGACGCTGCCCGAGACGGCACCGACGCTCCACCTCGGTGCCGTCGACGTCGAGCGAGGGACGTTCCGGACGTTCACCGAGCGGGAGGTCACCATCGATGCGGTGCTCGCGTCGGCGGCCGTCCCGACACTGTTCAGCGCCGTCAGCGTCGAAGGCGAGAGTGAAGAGCGACGGTACTGGGACGGCCTGTTCTCACAGAACCCACCCGTTCGCGACCTCCTGGCGGGGGTGTCGACGGAGCGGAAGCCCGAGGAAATCTGGCTGGTACGGATCAATCCACAGCGCCGCGAGGGGGTCCCGACCACGCTGACGTCCATCGCCGACCGGCGAAACGAACTGGGTGGGAACCTCTCCGTCAACCAGGAGTTGGCGTTCATCAGGCGGGTCAACGAGTGGGTCGCGGAGGGCGCGCTCTCGGCGCCCTACCAGCAGGTCGCTGTCCGGTGCATCGGCCTCGACGAGGACCGACTCGCGGACGCGCCGTTGACGGCAGCCTCGAAGCTCGACTGCCGACCGGCGTTCCTCGACGGGTTGCGCCGCGAGGGGGGGCGCGCAGCCACCGCCTTCCTCGACGCCGAGCGGAACCGGCGGCTCGTCCGCGGCACCGTCGAGGCGCTGTGGAACACCGAGAGTCCCGCCGCGGGAGTCTACCTCGCCGACGACTTCGAGCTCCACGCCACCGAAGCCGGGACCGGCCGGGGGCCGGCGGCGTACGAGGCGTACGTCGAACGAGTCAAGAGCGCACTCGATGGGCTCGAACTCGACGTCGAGACGGACCTGGCCGAAGGCGACCGGGTGGCACTGGTGTGGGTCGCACGTGGCCGTCACACGGGGCGGCTCTTCGGACGAGAGCCCTCGGACGAGGACGTCACGATTCGTGGCGTCGAAATCGCCCGCGTCGTCGAGCGTGACGGCGACCCGGTCGTCGCCGAGTCGTGGCTCACGGTGGACGACGGCGGGCTGCGGTCGGTGGCCGACACGACCGACGGTCCCGCGACGCCGGCGGCGACAGCGACACCCGTCGTCTCCGACATGGACAGTGCGGCGGAGGCGCGGGAGGTTGCTGTCCGCCACGCCGAACAGCTCTGGGGCGACGACCGCCGGACCGCCGCCGTCGCGCGCGAACTCGTCGCTCCCGACCACGTCTTCCGTCGGACTGGCGACGACGTCGAGGGACGCGACGAGTACGTCGCGTTCGTCCAGTCCTACCGGGACGCGTTCCCCGACCTCCGCGTCAGCGTCCGGGACGTGGTGGCAGAAGGCGACCGTGTCGTCGTCCGCGCGGTCATGACGGGCTGTCACCGCGCGCCGTTCGAGGGCATCGAACCGAGCGGCCGGCGGGTCGAGGCTCGCTGGACGTTCGTCCACGAGCTCGCCGCGGGCCGCATCGTCGCGACGGGAATGGGGGATGACCGTCGGTGGCTCCGCGACCAGCTGTCGGCTCGGCCCCTGTCCGCGCCCGACCGGACGGTCGACGTCGACAGGTGACACGGACGTACGGCCACGAAGGAACGCTTAAACCGCTCCGTCGGATATCCTGGACCATGCAGCACGTGAAGGTGCCGCAGGACCGCATCGGTGTCCTCATCGGTGAAGGAGGCGAGACCATGCGCGAGATCGAACGTCGCGCGGAGGTCCGTCTCGACATCGACTCCGAGAGCGGCAGCGTCGCCGTCGACTCCGTCGGCGACCCCGTCTCCGGGATGGTGGCACCCGACATCGTCCGCGCCGTCGGGAGAGGGTTCAAGCCCGACGCCGCGCTGTCGCTTCTCGACGACGACCTGCGCATGTTCGAACTCATCGACCTCGCAGAGTACACCAGAAACAAGAACGACCTCCAGCGCCAGAAGGGCCGGCTCATCGGCGAGAACGGGCGGACGAGGGAGCTGATGGAGGAACTCACCGGCGCGGAGGTCGTCATCTACGGCTCCACACTGGGTATCATCGGCCAACCCGAAGAGGTCGAGGCCGTTCGCCGGGCGACGAAGATGATCCTCGACGGGGCTCCCCACGGGGCCGTCTACTCTTTCCTCGAACGGAAGCACAACGAACTCACCCGCGGGTTCGACGTCAAGTCGTAAGCGGCGTCGAGTCCGGGACCGCCGGCCGAGGTGGGTCGGTGTGTCACTCGGGAACCGGCTTCTTCGGCCCGTTACACGTCGATGAGAGCGAGGACGGCGACTCGACGGTCACCCCCGTCTCGGACGGCAGTCACTCGATTCGAGCCGCGAGCGGTTCGTATAAAAACGGCCGTAGCATGCTAACACTTCACGTGACACATCTCGTCCCCGTGTGGCGATTCGGCAGCACCACTAACGAAACGTTTATATAGAATCACAAACAATCCGCTGGTGTACTATGAGTCAGCGCATGCAGCAGGGACAGCCGATGATCATTCTCGGCGAAGACTCCCAGCGCACACAGGGGAAAGATGCGCAGTCGATGAACATCACGGCCGGCAAGGCCGTGGCCGAGTCCGTACGCACGACGCTCGGCCCGAAAGGGATGGACAAGATGCTCGTCGACTCCTCGGGTGGAGTCGTCGTCACGAACGACGGCGTCACCATCCTCAAGGAGATGGACATCGACCACCCCGCGGCCAACATGATCGTCGAGGTCTCCGAGACCCAGGAAGACGAGGTCGGCGACGGCACCACGACGGCCGTCGTCATCGCCGGTGAACTCCTCGACCAGGCCGAGGAACTCATCGAGCAGGACGTCCACGCCACCACCATCGCGCAGGGCTTCCGACAGGCCGCCGAGAAGGCCAAGGAAGTGCTGGAGGACAACGCAATCGATGTCTCCGCGGACGACCGCGAGACGCTCATCAAGATCGCCTCGACGGCGATGACGGGCAAGGGCGCGGAGTCCGCGAAGGACCTCCTCGCCGAACTCGTCGTCGACGCGGTCCTCGCAGTCCAGGACGAGGACAGCATCGACACGGACAACGTCAGCGTCGAGAAGGTCGTCGGTGGCTCCATCGACAACTCCGAGCTCATCGAGGGCGTCGTCGTCGACAAGGAGCGCGTCGACGAGAACATGCCCTACATGGTCGAGGACGCCAACGTGGCGGTCATCGACGGGGCGCTCGAGGTGCGCGAGACGGAGATCGACGCCGAGGTCAACGTCACGGACCCCGACCAGCTTCAGCAGTTCCTCGACCGCGAGGAAGAAGAGCTGAAGCAGATGGTCGACAAGCTCGTCGACGCCGGCGTCGACGCCGTCTTCGTCGGTGACGGCATCGACGACATGGCCCAGCACTACCTCGCGAAGGCCGGCATCATCGCCGCCCGTCGCGTGAAGTCCTCGGACCTCAAGCGCATCGCCCGCTCGACGGGCGGCAAGGTCGTCGGCAGCGTCGACGACCTCGACGAGGACGACATCGGCTTCGCCGGCTCCATCGCCCAGAAGGACATCGGCGGCGACGAGCGCCTCTTCGTCGAGGACGTCGAGGACGCCAAGTCCGTGACGCTCGTCCTCCGCGGTGGGACCGAGCACGTCGTCGACGAGGTCGAGCGCGCCATCGAGGACTCCCTCGGTGTCGTCCGCACGACCCTCGAGGACGGGAAGGTCCTGCCCGGTGGCGGTGCCCCCGAGACCGAGCTCTCGCTGCAGCTGCGCGACTTCGCTGGCTCCGTCGGCGGCCGCGAGCAGCTCGCCATCGAGGCGTTCGCCGACGCGCTCGACATCGTCCCGCGCACGCTCGCCGAGAACGCCGGGCTCGACCCCATCGACTCGCTCGTCGACCTGCGCTCGAAGCACGACGCCGGCCAGTTCTCCGCTGGTCTCGACGCCTACACGGGCGAGGTCATCGACATGGAGGCCGAGGGCGTCGTCGAGCCGCTCCGCGTCAAGACGCAGGCCATCGAGTCGGCCACCGAGGCGGCCGTCATGATCCTCCGCATCGACGACGTCATCGCCGCGGGCGACCTCAAGGGTGGCTCCACCGACGACGACGGCGACGACGAGATGCCGCCGGGCGGCGGTGGCATGGGCGGCATGGGCGGCATGGGCGGCATGGGCGGTATGGGCGGCGCGATGTAAGCGAGGTTCTGTAAGAACCTCTGGAACGAGCGGGGAGCGAGCGAGGCTGACCGAAGGGAAGCCTCGAAGCGAACGGGGAGCCTCGCTCCCCGTGAGCGCAGTACGCCACCCGCGAGAGTGAGCCCCTCGGGTGGACTCACTCACCCATCCCCCTGACCCGTTGCACCGCCGTTCGACCGACACTGCTCCGTTCTTTTGCCGACCGCGAACAACAGCACCCGCGAGGCACTGAAGAGACCGCGTGCCCGGATTCTCACCGTCGAATCTCCCGGAGATAGACGTATATGTCGGGGACGGGTGTCGGGTGCATGAAGTCGTCTCGACGGTCGCCGGGGCGTGAGACCGACAGCCTCGTCTACGTGAGACGTGGAGGACGGCCGTGAACGACCCGGACCGCGACTCGGTCGTCCTGTTCGTGGGTGACGACGCGCGGACGGTGCGAGCGGGACGTGCCGTCGAGCGGGCGCTGCCGGGCGTCTCCGTCTCGACCAGGGAGGCGAATGCGGTGGCGCTCTCGGCGGTCGAAGACGATGCGGTCGTCTGCGTCGTCGCCCCGTGGACGGACACGGACGAGGCGAGCGACTCGGGCGACTCGTTTCTCGCGGCGCTCAGAGCGCGGCGGCCGTCGGTTCCTGTCGTGCTGTTCACCGACGCCGACCTCGCGGCGGTCAGCGAGGCCGTCGCGGCGTACGACGTGGCCGACGTTCGGCCCCGGACGTCGGACGCCCTCGCGGACGAACTACTCGCACGGAGCGTCGACGCGCTCGTCGACGGGAACCGCGGCGTCGAAGCGAGAAACAGAGCCACCGAGCGAGTCCCGCTCGACGACGGGAACACACTCCACAGCCGCTGGTACCAGCGACTCGTCGAACAGAACATCGTCGGGATATACGTCATCGAGGACCGGGCGTTCAGCTACGTCAGCCCCCGGCTGGCCGACGTCTTCCGGACGACGCCGGCGGCCATGGAAGGGCGGCCCGTCATGTCGTTCGTCGCGCCCGAGGACCGCAGCAGGGTCCGTCGGTACCTCGAGGTCCGAGAACAGGGACATCGAGAGCGGGCACACTACGTCTTCAGCGGGTTGTGCGCCGATGGGACGCGAATCGAGGTCGAAACCAGCGGGAGCGGCGTCAGGGTCGACGGCGGTGTGGCCATCGCCGGCGTCCTCCTCGACGTGACCGAGCGAGAGCGTCGCGAGCGAGAGGTCAGACACCTCTCACGGGCCGTCGAACACGCTGCCCCGGCGATCTACGTCACCGACGTCACGGGAACCATCACCTACGCCAACCCGTCGTTCGAGCGGATTACCGGACACTCCGTCACGGAGGTGATCGGAGAGAAACCCATCCTCCTCAACTCGGGGCGGATGTCCGACGCCTACTACGACGAGATGTACCGAACCATCAACGGGGGCGAGGTGTGGCGGGAGGCCATCGTCGACCGCCGAGCGAACGGCGAACTCTACCACGCCAGACAGACCATCGCGCCCATCTACGACGAGGACCGTGTCGATGGGTTCGTCGCCATCCAGGAGGACGTGACCGACGAGCGGATTCAACAGCAGGTACTGCAAGTACTCCACCGCGTCCTCCGGCACAACCTTCGGAACGAGCTGAACGTCATCGCGGGCCACGCGGACGAACTGTGCAGGCGACTGTCCGAACGAGGCGACGACAGAGGCGTGGCTTCGGCCGAAGCGATCCAGCGAGCGACGACGGAACTCCACGACCTCAGCGAGCGAGCGACGGACGCGGAGTTCACGCTCGAACCCGCCGAAGCCGACCGGTGGGTCGTCGACCTCCGAGAACTCCTCGACCAGCAGTGGACGCGGGTCGTCGACGATGGGGTGCACGGGCTCGACATCGACGGCCCCGACACCGCCCCGGTCGCCGCCGACGCGACGCTCGCCGTCGCCCTCCGAGAACTCCTCGATGCGGCGGTCGGCTCCGCGGACGACCGGGCGGGCCCGACGGTGACGATTCGGAACACGGAGGACGAGGTCGAACTGCGGTTCCGTCTCGAGGAGACGGTGACGAACGAGTGGACCCCGGTCAGAACGGGGCGCGAGACGCCGCTGGAACACGCTTCGGGACTCAACACGTGGCTCGTCGAGTGGGTGGTCACTCGCCTCGGGGGTGACGTCCAGTTGGCCGACGGGGACGGGGCGTCGATGCTCACGGTGCGACTCCCGGCGGCGGACGGGTAGTCGGCGTCGAGACGCGAGCGCGGGCGCGGACCCATCGCCCTCTGTACACGCGACCCCCGTTCGCTCGCTCACCGCCCGCTCCCTGATTCAACTCCCACGTGGACTCGTCACTACTACTCGCTGTCGTTCGCGGAGAAGTGACGAGCACGATGGGATTTGAACCCACGACCATCGGATGTCTTCCTCCGACGGAGTACCGACGGAGATAGAAGTCCGACGCTCTATCCAGGCTGAGCTACGTGCCCTCGAAGCCGGTCAATGTGCGCATCCAGCCGATATTCATCAGCCCAGTTTATACCCTTTGACTGGTTGTTTGCTGGTGGCTCTTTGCGAAGCACCATCTCGTTCTTCGAGGCGTCCTCGATAGGAACGAGATACACATCCGACCCAAGTCCAACAGTCGTGATAAAATAATCGATGTCTCGGTCGTAATCAGCAGTATCGTATCCGTTAGCTCTTGGCCGAGTGCTTCTAGTGCTAAATCGGATAACTTCTCCTTCGTCGCGAGCGGACTTGCACTGGAGCCTATTGAAGCCTTGGCTTGTTTCGATTACGAAATCGTATCGGTGGTTTTCGCCAAATGGAGTCAGTACAGTTAGTCCTCTGTGGACGAGTTCTGCAAGTATAACAGCCTCAATGCGTTCTCCTTTCGATTTAGGATCAAATACAGAGTCCATGCGCCCGCAAGTGGTGAACAGTATGTGAAATAAACCCGTAGAGCGAAAGTAATCACCCGTCGAACCGGTACAGCGACGTCACGTACGGCAGTCGGTTGAACATCCAGAGCGCCACCGGCAGCCCGATAATCGTCACCGCCAGGAACGCGGCGACGTTGGCCCAGAGCCACGAGAGCCACCAGCCGACGACGACGAAGTACACCGCCCGGACTGCGAGCGAGCGCTGCCCCTGCCCCGGCGCGTCGGGGTCCATGACCGACCGCGGTTCGCGGAGGGTGAGCACGGTGGGAACGAGGTTGATGAGTTTGATACCGAGCGGAAGGAGAACGATGGTGGCGTTGAGCAGCCACGCGATGTTGACGACGGCGGGCGTCGCCCACCAGCCGACGAAGACGAACCAGAGGGCGCGGACGAGGAGCGACCGTTGAGGCATAGTGACTGATACGCGGCCGACGCGTATAAAACGGGGTTCACGACCGTCTCCACGCGGCGGTTCGAGGCGGGTGTGAGCGGGTCGCGACACCGTGGTGGCTGCGGGAACCCGACGGAGTGAAATGACGTGGGCGGGTACGGGCGCATATGAGAGTCATCGGGACCGTCGGACTCCCCGGGAGCGGCAAGGGCGAGGCCGCGGCCGTGGCGGAGCGGGCGGATATCCCCGTTGTGACCATGGGCGACGTCGTCAGAGCCGAGACAGAAGCGCGCGGACTGCCACCCGAAGAACACGGGACGGTCGCCCGCGCGCTCCGCGAAGAGGACGGCCCCGCGGCCATCGCCAGGCGGTCGCTCCCGATGGTCAAGGAGTACCTGAACGAGAGCGAGATGGTCGTCGTCGACGGTCTCCGGTCGGGCGTCGAAGTCGACGCCTTCGAGGAGGCGTTCGGCGACGACTTCACGCTCGTGAGCGTCGAAGCGCCGTTCGAGGTTCGCGCCGCCCGCCTGGCCGAACGGGGCCGAGACCTGACCGACGAGGACCGCGACGCGCTGCTCGAACGCGAACAGCGCGAACTCGAGTTCGGTATGGACGAGGCGATGAGCCGTGCGGACGTCGTCATCAACAACACCGACTCGCTGGAGGCCTTTCGGACCCGTGTCCGCCGCGTCCTCGACATCCCCGCACCGGAGGAGGAACACCGATGACCGACGTGTACAGCATCGACGCGCGCGTCGTCGCCCCGGTCCGTGACACCGAGGTGTCTGACCGGGTCGCCGACGCCGTGGCGAACCTCTTCCCGAACGCCGACCTCGAACACGAGGCCGGGCAGGTCGTCGCCGAGACGCACTCGCTGGAGCGCTTCTCCGAGCGCCTCCACGAGCAGGAGATACTCGACTCGGCGCGGCGGGAGTTCTTCCGTCGCGCCGACGACGAGGGCTTCTCCTTCGCGCTGAAGAAACAGGCGGCGTTCAAGGGGGTCGTCAACTTCTCCGTTGGGAACCCCGACGAACTCGGTGACATCGAAGTGCAGGTGCGGGTTCGCTCACCCTCCGTCGAGGCGTACATCGACGCCATCGCGCCGCCGACGGAGGGCGGGAAGCCGGTTCGTCCGGACGAGTAACGTCAGTCGAACAGGTCGGTGTGTCGACTCGCCAGATCCGAGTAGTCTCCTGAAGAGTAGGCCTCGAACGCTTCCTCGACGTCGAACGTCGTCTCCGAGAGTGGCGTCACCGTCGCCGGTGCCCCCCGTGCGAACGACTCGGCCGGGATGTCGAGGCCCTCGGGGATGACGGTGCCCACGGCGACGATACTCCCCTCGCCGATGTGGGTGTCCGAGACGGTGGAGTTGAACCCGATCATCGACCCGTCGCCCACCGTCGTCTCGTTCAACACGGCACCGTGACCGACCATCACCCGGTCGCCGAGGCGAGCCGCGTGGAGCACGGCGTTGTCGCCGACGTGCGACTCCCCACCGACGATGACCGGGCCGATGTCGCCGCGGAGGACGACGCCGGGCCAGATACTCGAATCGGGACCGACCCGGACGTCGCCGACGAGCGTCGCGTCTCGTGCCACGCTCGCCGAGTCGGCGATGGTCGGCGTCGTCCCCTCGAACTCGTATCGTCGACTGTCTGTCATGCACGGATGTGCGCGGGGGAGGGTTGAGTATCTTACTCCGGTTGTATGCGGTGGCGACCGGAGAGAGGGGCCGGTCCGTTCGACGTCGCCATCGCCGTTGGGGAGGGACTGTCCACAGCGTCGTTCCCCGAGGCATGGAGCCCAAACGTCCGAAGTCGTGAAACTCGCGGGCGACCCGGGCGTCGTCAACAGCGCCGGCTTCGCGTCCGAGACGCTCACGGTCGGGGTGTCCGGTGGCGACGGCACGGCCGTGCTGGTGACGCCCGACGAAGCGGTTCCTCTGGGTGGGGAGATGTACTAGCGGCGAAACGGTCAGACCGTCAACAGTGCGGTCACGACGAGGCCGATGAACACCACTTTGAACGCCGTGTTCACCGCGATGACCTTCGACCCGAAGGCGGGGCCCCAGATGCCGTACTGGAAGGGAATCGAGCGCTTGAACGTCGAGACGGCGAACGAGACGATACCGCCGATGAGCATCGTCGCCACCGCCTGCCGCGCGGTGAACTCGACACCGACGAGCGGGGCGATGGTCGCCGCACCCGCCGTCGTGTCGAGCGCGAAGACGGCGATGACCGGCACGGCGGCACCGGGGAGCCCCACGACGGTCGCGAGCGGGTCGGCGACGCTGGTGAGCGCGGTGAGGTCGTAGGTGCGGGTGAGGACGACGACGAGCGTGTAGACGACCGCCAGACGGGGCACGATACGCCGGAGTTTGGGAAGCGTTCGCTCCCAGGCGTGTTCGACGACCTCGCGGCGCGTCTCGGGTCCCTCGTCGGCTATCGGTCCACCGTCGGTCGCGGCCGTCGCCGACGAGTCGACGTTGTCGCCGCCGAGCAACAGGGCACCGGCGGCGACGCCCGCGAGCGTGATGCCGAGCGCGACGAGCGCTCGAGACCCGACGTACAGCACGCCGACCTCGAACCCGAGGATGGGAATCAGGACGGGAACGTAGAACGTGAAGATGTGCTGGACGAAGCCGAAGAACGTGTTGATGGTGACGGCGACGAGCGTCGCGCGGTCGTCGAGCAGGCCCGACTCGCGGAACTCGGCGAGCATCCCGTACCCCGCCGTCGTCGATGCCGCGGTCGTGAGAATCGCGGTCCCCACCTCGTCGGGGAGGTTCGCCGGTCGCGTGAGGTACTGCGAGAGGCCAGCGATGTGTTCGACGAGGCCGAAGCCGACGGCGAGGTTCGCGAGGAACACCCCGACGGCGATGAAGACGGCGATGCGCGCGACTCGAGGGAGGACGTCCACGAGGACGGCGAACAGGTCCGACTGGAGTACGACGAGCGACGCCGAGGTCACGGTCGAGTCTCGGGCGCGAGCGGGCAAAGGCGCGTCGGTCGGGGCGACCGCGCTGGCTGGTGGTCGTGGCCCACCGAGAGCGGCGTCACAACGAGCCGGCGACGATGAGAACGATGACCGCGCCGCCGGCGGCGAGGGAGGCGGAGAGGGAGGCGGCGGTGACCGTCTCACCCGCGTACCGCGTGCCGAAGCCGGCTCCAACCAGTCCCGCCGCGATGAGGGCGACGAGGACGGTCTGTGCTGGGACCAGTCCCAACAGCCCGCTCAACAGCTGGACGGGGAGCGTCACGAGGATGCCGAGAAACGGGGCGGCGACGTACGGACGGTCGCGGCCCGGGAGGGAGCGAGAGGCCATCAGTGTCGACAGACGCGGCGGAGATAAAAAGCCACGCGCACCGCGCTCAGACGTACAGCTGGACGGCCCCGAACAGCACCAGCACGCCCAGCACGTCGGAAGCGTTGGTCACGAGCGGGATGACCACGTCGTCGGGGTCGAGGCTGAAGCGGTAGGCCGCGTACGTCGCGACGAGCGTCACGACGACCGCCAGCACCGCGAGGGCGACACCGCTCGTAATCGCGACGGCGAGGACCGTCGACAGCGGGAGCCGTGCCGTGCCGAGGAGCGTCGAGAGGAGCCACGCGCCCGTCCCGATGAGGGGGAACACCGTGACAGAGAGCCCGAGCGTGGCGAGGGCGTTCCCCGCCAGCGCCTCGTCGCGCGGGTCGAACGAGAGCGTCCCGAGGTGGAACGCCGTCGAGAGGCGAGCCGCGAGGATGCTCCCGAGGTTGCCGGCAGTGCCGATGGTGACGGGCACCAACACGAGCAGGGTCGGAAACCGAAGCAACGAGGACTCGAAACTGCCGAGGACGAGGCCCGAGCCGATTTCGACGAGCGTGAGCGCGAGAAGGACGGGCAGCATCGCGCGAGTGATGGCCCGGACCGACCACTCGGTCGGCATCAGCCACCGCCTCCGATACCGAATCCGAGCACGATTCGAACGGCCAAGAGGAGAAAGAGGACGCCGAAGACGTCGCCCGTGGTGGTGACGATGGGGCCGACGAGCGTGTCGGGGTCGCGCCCGCGGCGGTAGCCGGCGAAGACGACGGTCACGACGACGACGGTCAAGACGACGCCCGAGAGGATACCGGCGATGAGGGCGATACCGACGAGCGTCGAGAGCGGCGCGACCGAGTCGCCGAGCGCGGTGAGGAGCGCGAAGACGACGACGGAAGCGAACGTCGACGCGAGGAGCCCGTTCGAGATGGCCGCGGCCGCGGCCGCACCTAGCCGTCTGTCGGCTTCGGAGAGACGCGGTTCGATGAGCCCCTGGTGGAGTGCGGTGGCGACCCGTGCGCCGAGGGACCCGTACACGTTCCCCCGGGTGGCGAGCAGCGCCGGGATGAGGACGAGGAGACCTGGGACGTCGCGGAGTTCCGGTCGCATCCCGCTGAGGACGACGCCGGCGAGGAGTCCGCCGAGCAGACTGGCGACGAGCGCGGGGAGCGCTTCACGGTAGGCGTCGAGCGCCACCTCGCGGACGGTCATCGGAGATGATTCGCGGCGGAGGGGTAAAAATCGGGCGAGACGCCGACAGCCTGAGCGACGGGGCGCGGAACTCGAGAGGGGACGAGGCCGGTCAGTCGCCGAACGGACCCATCCCGCCCATGCCGCCCATCCCGCCGCCACCCTGCTTCTGGAGCTTCTTCATCATCCGTTGCATATCGCCGTCGCCCATCCCCTGGAACTGCTTGAGCGTGCGCTCCATCATCTTGTGCTGCTGGAGGAGTTCCTGCACCGTCTCCTCGTCGGTGCCGGAGCCACGGGCGATACGACGGACCTGCTGTGCGCCGACAGAACGGGGGTTCTCCATCTCGGCGTCGGTCATCGAGTCCATGATGACCTCGAACTTCCGCATTCGGTCCTGGGTGACGTCCATCGCGTCCTCGGGGAGCTGGTCCTTGAGGCCGCCGCCGAGGCCCGGAATCATGTCCAGCACCTGATCGAGCGGCCCCATCTTGTTCATCGCCTCCATCTGCTTCTGCATGTCCTTGAGCGTGAACGACCCCTTCATGATGTCCTCGGGGTCCCAGTCCTCGTCTTCGGCCTGGGTCTCGGCCATCGCGCGCTCGACGCGCTCGGAGAGCTGTTTGAGGTCACCCATCCCGAGCAGGCGGGAGATGAAGCCGTTCGGCTCGAACCGCTCGATGTCCTGGACCGTCTCGCCGGTCCCGAGGAAGGAGATAGAAGAGCCGGTCTCGTTCACGGCGGTGAGCGCACCGCCGCCCTTCGCGGTCCCGTCGAGTTTCGTGATGACGACGCCGCCGATGCCGATGGAGCTATCGAACTCACGGGCCTGTTCTTTCGCCCCCTGGCCGATGGCCGCGTCGAGGACGAGGAGGTTGAGGTCGGGCTGGACGACCGATTCGATCTCCTCGATCTCGTCGATGAGGTCGGCCTCGAGCGCGTGGCGGCCGGCAGTGTCGACGATGTGGATGTCGGCATCGTCCGTCGCGTCGAGCCCCTCCTCGGCGATCTGGACGGGGTCGTCGGCGTCGGGGTCGCCGTAGAAGTCGACCTCCGCGCGTTCGCACATCTGCTTCGCCTGGTCGTACGCACCCGGCCGGAACGTGTCGGTCTGGATGACCGCCGGTCGGAGGCCCTTCTTCGAGAACCACCACGCCATCTTGGCGGCGGTGGTGGTCTTCCCCGACCCCTGGAGGCCGGCGAGCATGATGGTCTGAGGCTCGAGCGGAATCTCGGTCGAGTCGCCGATGAGGTCGACGAGTTCCTCGTAGACGATCTTCAGCACGTGGTCGCGGGCGCTCGTTCCCGCCGGGGGGTCCTCGTCGAGCGCGCGCGTCTTGATGGAGTCCGACAGGTCCATCACGAGGCTCACGTCGACGTCCGCCGACAGGAGCGAGCGCTGGATCTCCTTGACGATCTCCTGCACGTCGTCCTTGTCGAGTCGGGACTTGCCCTGGAGCTTGTCCAGTGAGCCCCTGAGCGAACTCCCGAGGTTGTCGAGTACCATCGTATTGCGTTCGGGTAGGAGACGGAGGCGGTAAAGGCTTTGTTCGTCGGTTCCGATGCGCTTCGACCCGGAGACGCGAGGACGATGCCTGGAGCATCCACACGTTACTTATCCCTCTCCGCACAATCCGCGAGCGACACGATGGTCGGCGCCGTCTTCGGCTTCGAGCCCACGACGCTCCTCGCGTACCTCGCCGCAGCGGTGGCGCTCATCCTCGCACCCGGCCCGGACACCATGTACGTCCTCGCTCGCGGCCTCCAGGGTCCCGACGCCGGGGTCCGCTCGGCGCTCGGCGTCGCCACGGGTGTCCTCGGTCACACGCTGGCCGCGGCCCTCGGCATCTCGGCGCTCTTACAGACCGCACCGACGGCGTTCACACTCGTGAAATACGTCGGGGCGGCTTACCTGCTCTACCTCGCCGCGCAGGCGCTCCGAACCGAGGAGTTCGACCCGACGACGGAGAGCGAAGCAGGGGGTAGCTTCCGACGGGGGGTGCTGGTGAACGCGCTCAACCCGAAGGTGGCGCTGTTCTTTCTCGCGTTCCTGCCGGGGTTCGCCGGTTCGGGTCCCGACGCCCCCACGCGGATGGCCGTCCTGGGCGTGTTGTACGCACTGGTCACGGCCGTCTACCTCTCCAGCGTGGCACTCGCGTCGAACCGCGCGGGGCAGTTGCTCGCGCGGAGTCGGCTCTCGCAGGGCCTCCAGTACGTCGCCAGCGCGGTGATGGTCGTCCTCGCGGGGGCGCTCGTCGTCTAGGGGCGAACCCTCTTTGTGTCTCGCCCGAACCCGCAGACGAGATGCGCGACGAGGTCACCACCACACTCGCTCGGTTCAAACACCCGCTTCGCTACGTGATGGGGGGACTGTACGTCGTCGCGGGCGTGCTGCACTTCCTCGTTCCGCAGGTGTACGTCCAGGTCGTCCCGCCGGCGTTTCCCCGGCCGCTCGAACTCGTCTATCTCTCGGGCGTCGCCGAGGTGGTTCTCGGACTCGGGGTGCTCGTGCCGCGAACCCGTCGGGCCGCGGCCTGGGGACTCGTGCTCCTGTTGCTCGCCGTCTTTCCGGCGAACGTCTACATGGCGACCCACGACGTGGTCCTCGAGGGCGTTCCCGAGTGGGCGCGCGAGCCCTCCGATGCGGCGACGGTGGCACGGCTCCCACTGCAGGGCGTTCTGATACTCTGGGCGTGGTGGTACACCCGACCGGACGGTGCGGAGGGGGCGTGAGGTCGGTCAGAGGTCGGACGAGTCCGCATCCGAACCGGCCCCGTCTGTGGCGTCTTCCGACCCGTCCGCGAGCGTCCAGACGTCGACCTCGCTCCCGGTGCCGGGGTCGCGTTCGGCCGCGCTGTCGAAGGCCTCACGGACGAACGTCTCGGCCGCCGGGAGCGACGTCGACGCCGCGTCGACCGCTTCGAGCGCGCCGAGGACGAACGGGGTGCCGCTCCCGAACGCCATCGGTGAGTCGGAGAGCGTCGACCCGTCGGCGGAGACGGCGCGAAGCGCCGCGCGCCCGTCCGCGTCGCGTGCAGCGACGAGAGCCTCGACACCGGTGTCGCGAACGACGTCGCTCGCGACGCGTTCGAGCGCCTCGAGTGACACCGCCTCACGCTCGAACCGGTACGTCCGGAGTTCGCCCGTGAGGCGGTCGGCGAAGCGTGTGACGTCGCGGCCGACGGCTGCGGCACCGACGTCGGAAGCGACGTCGAGTACGTGCCGACGGTTCCGGCTCTCGACTCGTCCGTCGCGGACGACCAGGCGGTCACCGGCGACGACGACGCCGTCGCGACAACGAAGGGCGGCGATAGTGCTCATGATTGCTGAACGGGCGCGAGTCCGAAAAGGGGTGGCCGCCGCGTGGCCGGACTACTCGCCGTCGGCGAGGAGACTCTCGACGAGTTCCTCGGGGTCGAACCGGGTGAGGTCGTCGTACCCCTGCCCGACGCCGAGGAAGAGGATGGGCTTCCCGGTGACGTAGGCGATGGAGATAGCCGCCCCGCCCTGGGAGTCGGCGTCGGCCTTCGTGAGGATGGCGCCGTCGATTTCGGCGGCCTCGTTGAACTTCTTCGCCCGCTGAACGGCGTCCTGGCCGGCGACCGCCTCGTCGACGAACAGCGTCATGTCCGGGTCGACGACGCGGTCGATCTTCTCCAGTTGGGACATCAGGTCGTTCGAGGTGTGGAGTCGACCCGCTGTGTCCCCGAGGACGACGTCGATGTCGTGCGCCTCGGCGTACTCGACGGCGTCGTAGATGACGGCCGCCGGGTCACCACCCTGCTCGTGAGTGATGAGCTTCTCCCCGAGGTTGTCGGCGTGGCGCTGAATCTGCTCGTTGGCACCGGCGCGGTAGGTGTCGCCGTTCGCCATGACGGTCGACAGACCCCGTTCTTCGAAGTATCGGACCAACTTGGCGATAGACGTCGTCTTGCCGACGCCGTTGACGCCGGTGAAGATGAGAGTGACGGGCTTGTCGGCCTCCCGGATACGCTGGTCGAAGTCGAACTGGCCGACAGAGATGACTTCGAGGAGCGCGTCGGAGAGCGCCTCCGAGACGAGTTCCGCCGTGGTATCGACCTGCTTGCGGGACTCGCCGATCATCTTCTCGCGGATGGTCTCGAGGATGGCCTCGGCGACGTTCATCTCGACGTCGGATTCGAGAAGCGCCATCTCGAGCTGCCAGAGCGGCTCTTCGAGGTCCTCCTCCTCGATGATGATGCGGCCCGTGGCGAACGCCTTGGCTCGCTGGAGCGTGCTGGCGTTCTCGCCGCCCCGGCCGCCGGCGGCCTCTTCGACGGCGGCTTCGACGCCGTCGGCGGCGAGCGCCTCCTCGTCGAGGTCGACGTCGTCGGGGACGTCCTCGGCGTCGGATTCGACGCCCGCATCCGTGTCGGTCGCCGTCGCGTCCGCCTCGACAGTCTCCGCGGCTGCCTCGTCGGCGGCGTCTGCCCCAGTCTCCGCGGCAGTCGATGCCTCGGTGGGCTCGGGTGCATCGTCCGCGTCTACCGCGGAGGGGGCGTCGCTCTCGGAGGCGTCGGCCGCCTCGCTCGAGTCCGCGGCCGAGTCGGAGACAGTCGCGGCTGTCGATTCGACGGAGTCGGCCGCCGCCGTGGCCTCGGCGTCAGGTTCGGCCTCGGCGTCAGGTTCGGCCTCTGCCCCGGGTTCGGCCTCTTCTTCGGCGTCGGCCTTCTCTTCGGCCGTCTCCTCGACGTCCTTGCGGAAGCTGTTGAGCTTCTTCTTCAGCCCGTCGAACATCTGGGGTTACTCGTCGGCGTCTTCTTCGGCCTGCTGCATCTGCTGCATCTGCTGCATCTGTTGCTGCTGCATCTGCTGTTGCATCTGCTGGGCCTGCTGTTCGAGTTCGGAGCTCTCGTCTTCGAGCTCGTCGATTTCCGCACGGACCTCGTCGATGCGGTCCTCGATGGCCTGCTTCTTGTGCTGGAGCGCGTCCGCGGCGGCGTCTTGCTCCTGCTCTGCGGCGTAGTCGGCACCGAGGTCGACGATGATCTCGTCGATGTCTTGAATCTCGGCGCGGACGTACGCGCCGCCGCCGAGGGGGACCTGCACGGTCGAGCCGGTCTCGAGCGTCTCGATGGCGTCGACGGCCTCGTCGATCTCGTCTTGCTCCTGCTGGTAGTCGTCGATCTCGGCTTCGAGTTCGTCGATCTCGCCCTGAATCGCCTGCAGTTCCTGCGAGAGCTGCTGGAGCTGCTGGTTGCCACCGCCACCCATCATGCGGCGGTCACCTCCCCGAGTTCGACCTGGGTGCGCTTGAGGTTGTGCTCGCTGCCGAGCTGCGACAGCACGTGTTCGCGAGCGACCGACTCGTTGGGTGCATCGATACTCTTCGTGAACTCCTGGAGCCCATGCCGGGTCCGGAAGCGGCCGCTCACCGTAAACTGGCTCATGTCTACGCCTGGGAGAAGGAGCGGGAAGAGTCTTCCTACTCGGAGTTGTCGGAGACCGAGCGGCGGGCGAAAGCGGTGGTCAGTCGATGTAGCCGAGTGCGTCCTCGATGCGGCCGAGTTCGGGACCGGTGGTGTCCTCGCCGACGGCGTATCCCGCCTCGTTGGCAACGAGGCCCGAACCCACCAGCGGCGCGCCGTAGTTCACCGTGCCGATGTCGGCGCGGACGTCCAGCAGTTCCTCGAGGGCTTCGAGTTCGGGCTCTCTCGATTTGGGGTGACAGAGCACGCCGCGGTTGTTCGCGACGGCCGCCGTTCCCACGGTTCGGACGTCCGCGAGGTCGCCGCGCTCGACCGGGACCTCGAGCGCTTCCTCGACGACGGCCGTGGCCTCGTCGGAGAGGTCCGGGTGGACGTACGCGCCGTAGTCGTTGGCGAGCACGACGTTGCCGGCGGCGTTGATGCGGCCGGGCAGTTCGTACACCGGGAGGTCGGCGACCTCGGCGATGGCGTCGCGCTCGCGCTCCGTCGACCGACTCGTGACGAGGACCCCGTTCTCGTTGCCGGTCGCGAGCGCACCGACCGTGGCGGAGCCGCCGACCGTCGTCTCGAGGGTGGGAACCTCGAGTTCCTCGCCGAGGGCGGCGACGAGGTCGGCGTCGGCGTCGGGCCGCACGAGCAGACAGTCGTCTGTCGCACGCGCGAAGACACCGATGTACGACGAGCCAGCGAAGGAGACGCGGAGCACGTGTTATCGTGCGGGCTCGGCTTCGACGATCGGCTCGCCGTCTTCGACGAACCGTGCGGCGCGAACGCGAAGCTTGCTCGGCGGGTTCTGCTGGCCGCGAGCCCAGACGGTCTCGTTGAGCGACGGGTCCAGCCGGACGTCGCTCTCCTCGACGTTGAAGTGCTTCGCGAGGTGCTCGCGGACGAGCGTCATGGCGCGGCCGGCCTGTTCGTGGTCCGGGACGGCCTTCACCTTTCGGAGCGGGACCGTGACGACACGCTCTTCGAAGTCGTTGGAACTCATTGGTTACTCGTCCGTGTCGCTTCGGCGCCAGTTGCGCCGCTTGGGGTTGCGCTGGACTTCCATGTCCGTCTTCATCATGACCCACGCGGGAACCCGGCTGTTCTGCCGCTCGAGCTTGGCCAGCCGCTTCTTCTTGGCCTTCGATTTCTTACCCATAGTGACGGGTACTTCTTCAGCGCCGCATAAAATCTTGTTCTTTCGTCCCTGGCGGGCGAGACGACCGGATTTTCCGTGTGACGTCCTCGCACGGCACGACGGCTCTCGAACCAGGGTCGGACGCGACTGGTGGGTTTCGTATCGTCGTATACAGTAGATGCGGCGTGCCGAGTCGGCCATCGAGACACGGCCGACTGGGCTCGAACGGTTCGAGAACGGGACGTCACCGGTAATCCGACAGTGAACCGCGGGCGTGTCGGCGTCGCCGACGCTGTCGTTCGCGGGGAGACGACGACAGCCGTGGCCGGGCGGGACTCGACCGTCAACCCGGTCGGGGCCTGCCGACCGCACAGCGCCTCAGAAGAGAGCCCACACGCCGGTAACGAGTCGCTGCCGGAGAGCGTGCGGTGAAACCGAGACGCCCGGACGCCGACCGGTCGCATCGGGCGCGACGTGCACGGTGGTGTGCTTCGTCGAAGACACCCGAACAGGAGCAGAAGCGCGACGACAGACGCCGTATCACTCGGAATCGCGGGTTCAGCCGCATCCGTAACGGGCCCGACCGGGAGCAGTCATAAATCGCATCCCGCGATAGAGAATCGTCGGAAGGGAGGACGTCGAGTGCGGGCGGCGGTCCGAACGGCTAGCTCGACTGGTCTGCGGGTCTGAGACCAGACGTGCGACCTCCCGTGAGACGACGGCGGAGACCTCGTTCCCCGGGCGAGTCGGTCAGAGTTCCGTGTCGTCGACCACCCGCTCGGTCACGGGCGACTCGTACTGCTCGAACTCGTCGAGGAGGGTAGTCGGGTCGTCCGTGACTGTGAGGAGTCGGCGGTGCTGCGGTTCCACGAAGCCGGCGTCGACCTGGGCGTCGAAGAACGAGACGAGTCCGTCGTAGTAGCCGGCGACGTTCAAGAGTCCGCACGGGTCGGTGTGAAAGCCCAGCTGGGCCCAGGTGAGCATCTCGACGAGTTCCTCCAGGGTGCCGAACCCACCGGGGAGCGCGACGAAGCCGTCGGCGAGGTCGGCCATCCGTCGTTTTCGAGTGTGCATCGAGTCGACGACGTGGAGTTCGGTGACTCGCTCGTGGGCGACCTCGCGTTCGAAGAGCGCCTCGGGGATGACGCCGAACACCGCGCCGCCGGCGTCGAGCGCGCCATCGGCGACGGCTCCCATCAGCCCGACGTCGCCGCCACCGTAGACGAGGCCGAGGTCGCGCTCGGCGAGCAGGCGGCCGAACCTCGCCGCCGCGTCGACGAACGCCGGATCGGTACCCTGACGCGAGCCACAGTAGACGCAGATACGGTCCATACGCGTGACTGTCGACGTTTGGGCATAAGTCGACACCGGTCGCCGCCGTTTGGTATCGCAGAATACGGTGTACACACCCGCGACGCTCGACTCGACCCGACCGTCGAAATCGGCCCCACGAGTACGGCGAGGCGGACGACACCCTCACCAGGTACGCGAGCACGCTGTGCACGTCACCGCGCGACTCGTCTCGTCGGCGATGGACCACCGGGCAGTGGCAGGGCGGTGAGGGATGACGTGCGGAACGGTCGGCGTCTGAGCCAGCGACACGAGCACGTTACACGAGGCGACGGCGGACGTCTGACCACCCGCACAGGTGCATGGTGAGAGCGGAGAGAGTTCGGTGGCGTCGAAGCGGCAGGTAGTGCGTGTCCGCGAGCGTCTGCCCGTGTCGGCAGCAGGACGCGGACAGGCCGCGTTCGTCGGTCTCGGACCTCGAGACGGGAGTGCACGGAGAGCTCCGGGCCGTAGCGGTAAACCGCCTGGTGCGATACAGAATCGTCCGAGCGAGGGGGTTGCGAGGGTCGGGGTGTCGTCGCGAGTGCGAGAGGGGAGCGCGGCGACGAGCGCGTGTGACTGGCGTGCAGAGAGCGTGGATGGACAGCGCTTTCAGCCGAGACACCCACCCAGTGACGTGAACCGGTACAGACACGCCGCCCTGTTCCTCTGCCTCTCGGCGGTGTGGGGGACGGCGTTCATGGTGACGAAGGTCGGCCTCCAGACCGCACCGCCGGCGCTCCTCGCCGCCCTCCGTTTCGACATCGCGACGGTGGTGCTCTTCGGGTACGTCGCGCTCCGGGGGGTCCAGTGGCGACCACGGGGGACGGACTGGTATCCGCTCGTGACCGGCGGGGCGCTCATCATCGGCGTCCATCACGCCCTGCTCTTCGCCGGGCAGCAGTACGTGACGAGCGCCGTCGCCGCGGTCCTCCTCGGCCTCATCCCCGTCGTGACGCCGGCGCTGACGCGGCTCACGGCGACCGGAGAACGGCTCTCGTCGCTCGGTGTCCTCGGCGTCCTCGTCGGGTTCGCCGGTGTGGTCGTCATCGCAGACCCCGACCCAGCGAGCCTCACTGTCGACGCGCTCGGCGTCGGCCTCGTCCTCGCGTCGGCGCTGGCGTTCGCGCTGGGTGCCGTCCTCACCTACGGTCGTGCGCCCTCGCTCTCGGTCCCGGCGGAGCAGGCGTGGATGATGGCCATCGGGAGCGTGACCCTCCACGTCGCGTCTGTCGCCCTCGGTGAGCCCGTACCGACCGTCTGGCCGGTCGAGGCCGTCGCCGCGCTCGTCTACCTGGCGGTGGTGGCGGGCATCGGCGGCTTCGTCCTCTACTTCGTCCTCCTCGACGCGCTCGGCCCCATCGAGGTGAGCCTCCTCGAGTACGTCATCCCCGTCTTCGCCGCACTGACGGGGTGGCTCGCACTCGGCGAGTCGCTGTCCGCTTCGACCGTCGCGGGCTTCGCGCTCATCTTCGCGGGCTTCCTGCTCGTGAAAGGGCGTGCGCTCCGGGGCGAACTCCGGCGGTGGGACGAGCGCGACGGCGTGGTGAGCGGGGACGACTGACCGGCGTCAGAGCGGGACGCGGCGAACCGTCGAGTACTGCGGACCGTCAGGCGTCAACTCCGAGCGTTTCAGTCGGACGGCGTCGACCCGGAAGGAGCCGACGGTAGGGTCCTCCTCGCGGACGACGCGCTGGACCGTCGCCTTCCCGCGGGCGTCGTCCATGCGGGCGAGCGTGACGTGCGGCGTGAAGGCGTGGTCGTTCGGCTCGAAGCCGAGCGGGACGAGTTCGGCCTGGATGGCTTCGTGGAGACGGTTCAGCTCACCCGTGCCCTGTCTGATTCCGGTCCAGACCACACTGATGTAGTCGAGCGACGGGAAGACGCCGAAGCCGCCGACGGTGGCATCGAACGGGGCCACGCCGGAAGCGTCGACACCGCGCTCGACGGCCTGTTCGACCTCGTCGAGTCGAGTGTCGTCGACTTCGCCGAGGAACGAGAGCGTGACGTGTGCCTGTTCGGCGTCGGTGAAGCGGAGTCCAGGCGCACCACCGAACCGCTCCTGTGCGTCGGCGACCGAGGAGGCGAGACGGTCGGAGAGGTCGACGGCGACGAAGAGACGCATACCCGTTCGTGACACGCCGAAGAGGAAAACCGTGACGTAACCCTTACCCACCGTGACCGCCAATCGCGGCGTATGACAGACGACGGCGACCCACCGAAGAAACACCGGTTCTCGGAGGGACAGGGGGTCGACGCCGACTACGACGAGTTCACGCTCGACCCACCGGAGTTGAAAGTCGACCCGACGAAGGTCGACCCGGTCGACTCGCGGGTGTTGTCGGACATCCTCGACCGCCGGAACATCGACCGCGACGACGTCGACGTCCAGGACCTCGTCGAGGTCGGGCTCTCGTACATGGGTATCAACCGCTTCGAGGAGGCCACCGAGACGTTCGAGCGCGCCGCGCGCTTCGCCGAGGAGGACTCCCTCGACGCCCAGGAAGCCTGGGTCAACAAGGGTGTCGCCCACGCCGAGTTGGAGGAGTACGACGAGGCCATCGGCGCGTACCAAGAGGCCCTGAGAATCGACGACGACTCCGAGCACGCCGCATCGGCGGAGACGAATCTCGCCTACGCGCTCTGGGAGTTCGGCCACACCGAGGAGGCGCTCGAACACGCCGAACGCGCCGTCGAAATCGACCCACGGTTCCCACAGGCGTGGTACAACCGGGGCTTCTTCCTCTCCGAGCGCGGACTGTTCGAAGACGCCGTCAACGCCTTCGACAACGCCATCCGACTCGGCATGCGGAGCGCCGAGGTGCTCGAGGAGAAGGCGCTCGCGCTGGAGGAACTCGGCGAGAGCGAGGAGGCAGAGCGGGTACAAGAACGCGCCGACGAACTGCGTGAGAAGCGCGAGGAGCGACTCGTCGAGGAACAGAAGTGATGCTGCTCCGAGAGCGCGACACCCCCGAGGGCCTGCTCGTGTCGGTCTGTGACCCCGACTGCCTCGGCGAGACGTTCGAGGATGGTCCGGTCTCGCTCGACGTCACCGAGGACTTCTACGGCGGTGACGAGGCCGAACGGGCCGACAGAGAAGCCGTCGTCGACAGCCTCATGCGCGCGACGACGGCGAACATCGTCGGGGAGCGCGCCGTCTCGGTCGCTATCGAGGCTGGCATCGTCGACGAGGAGCGCGTCCTCGAGGTCGAGGGGACGCTCCACGCGCAGTTGCTCTGGTTGCGGTAGTCGAGTCGCCGCCGACGGGGGCGAGCAGTGGGGGTCACCGGGTGGGTCTGAGGACTCGCCACGCGATTCCGGGACGCAGGAGCGAGGTGGGCGGTCGTTCCATCGTGAGAACGCGCACGAAGGCGTCGGTCAGCGTGCCGTCGGTGTGCGCGTGCCGGAGGAGCCGACCCAGATACCAGTTGAAGAAGGCGGTGCCACGAGGCTTCTGCCCCGCTGTCTCCGGGAACCCGAAGTCGGCTCCCACCGCGAGCGACCACGCGATGTCGACGACGTCGGCCACGCGGTCGAAGAACGGGACGGCGAGGTCCGTGGGGTCGTCCGCCAGCGCCAGCACGTGGTGGAGCACCAGCGCCTCGAGCGCGGCGACGGACATCCCCTGTGCGTAGACGGGGTTGAAGCTGGCCACCGCGTCACCGACGACGAGCAGTCCGGTCGGGAACCGGTCGAGCGCCTCGTAGCGGCAGCGGCGGTTCGACGGGAACGGGTACGAGCGGGCCTCCGACGTGGCCCACTCGTGGTCGTCGAGGAGCCGTGCCAGTTCGGGCACCGGGAGGCGCTCCGCGTAGTCGACGAACCCCGCGTGGTCCGTCGGCGGCGACGCGCCGTGGACGCCCGACAGGTTCACGATCCAGCGGTCGCCCTCGATAGGGGCGGCCATGCCGCCACGGGTCCGCGGAGCCGACGGGGGGACGAGGTACGTCCGCGTGTCGTCCGGCGGGCGTTCGAGGAACGTGGTGCTGTACGCGATGTCGATGGTCACCTCGTCGACCGGTGGTGACGGGTAGCCGTGAGCCGCCAGCCGCCCCGGCGTCCGACTCGTCCGGCCGCTGGCGTCGACGGTCAGGTCGGCCGGGAGGTCCGCGTAGTCGGTCCCCTCGCGGACCACGACGCCCTCGACGGTCGTCTCAGTGTCGTCGAATCGGTAGTCGACACACGAGCAGTTCGTCCGGATGGAGACGTCGTCGTGCGCCGCGACGTGCCGGCGGACGACGTGCTCGAACAGCGGTCGGCTCGCCGAGACCGTCTCCATCGGAACCGGCCCCTCAGCGAGGAAATCGCCCGCGTTGTAGAAGTCGACACCCCGCGCGAAGTCGGTCACGACGCCACCGGCGGCGACGACGTCGTCGACCGACCCCGGCAGGAGGTCCGCCATGGTCGCGCGTCCAGCCTCCAGTAACGCGTGGGGGTGTGGTCCCTGCGGCACCCCACGGCGCGGGGTCGGGTCGTCCGGGAGACTGTCACGCTCGATGACGGTGACCGTGGCGAAGGCGTCGGCGAGCACGCGCGCCGCGAACAGTCCGGCCATCCCCGCGCCCACCACCACCGCGTGGCCACCACGTTCGGGTACCCGAGCGCCGTCGTACGCCGGAATCGTACGCAGCGTCACGGCACACCCCCACTCGGCGGCCGGCCACACGGTTCGGTCGTCGGTGCGTCCGGTTCGGCCGCACTCGTCGCAGTGACGCTCGCCGCCCGGACGGCGCTGGTCACCGCGTCGGAGCGCGGGAGGGTCAGGGTTCGCATCGCACGGTTATGTCGGAGGTGCGACACCATAGCCGTATTCAGCACGGCGTTGCTGTAAGGAGTTTGATGTTTTTGCAGAGGGGTCACTCACTCACGTCCACGACCGTCGCCGTCTCGTCGAGCAGGAAGTCGAGTCGCTCCCCGGCGTGACGGACAGTGACGCGGAGCGAGGCCGGGTCCGTCGAGACGAGTGCTTCACGCCAGTGGAGTCCACGAGTAATCGCCGCCCACGTCGCGGGGACGTGTTCGACTCCGTGGTCGTAGTAGAACGCCACCAGGGCGGGGTGGTCGCTGACCACCGCGTAGCTGGGACTCCGCCAGTCGAACTTGCACGAGGCACAGACGAGTCTGACGACGCCGAGGAAGGAAGAGCCACACGCGTCACAGACGCCGTCCGCCGCGTCGTGCTCCGCACACACCGAGAGCGAGGCGTCGACGCTCCCGCCACACTCGGGGCAGACGCCGTGGGTCATCGTCTCGAAGCGGTGGATGGAGTAGACGATGGTGGCGTCGAGGACCTCGTCGGGGTCGCGGCCACGGAGCCCCTGCGGCGGGAGGCTGAAGCCGAAGAGTTCGCCCCCGCGCTGGGGCCAGTACCCCTCACAGACGGTACACCGCACCCAGGTGGTCCCGTCCTCGTAGCGGAGCGCCATCGGCCCGTCGCAGCGCGGACAGGTGGCGTCGACCGGCGAGGACGTGAGCGTCGGGTCCCCGGTGACGCCGCCGGCGACGACCGCGCGGACGATTTTGAAGCCCGGCGCGGCCAGTTCGTAGCCCGCGTCCGTCCGGCGGACGAAGTGTCCCGTCAGTCGCCCCAGGTGGTAGTTGAAGTTCCCCGTGTCCGTGACGTCGACCCGGTCGAAGAGTTCGGAGAACGTGACCGCGTTGTCGGTCGCGTTCGGGTCGTACCGGTCCCACAGGGCCTGCAGGATGCCGAGTCGCGTCGCGTCTCCCAGAACGCCGAAAACGCTGTCGGGCGACTGCGGAGCGGGTGCCCCCTCCTCCCCGTGTACCGTCATGTGTCGTCATACCACGGACGAGTCGATAAAGCTCGGGCCGCCGCACGAAAGGCGCGACGGTGACGTCCCGGGCGATACGTAACTGGTTTCGGTTTCACGAGGTGGGGCGGACCGAAGGTGTGTTAGTGTTCGAGTCGTTAGGTGTATCCGATGAGAACGCAGGAATCGTACCCGCTCGACGTCGAGGCCATCCGGGAGCAGTTCCCCATCCTCGACCGGAAGGTCGGCGGCGACCTGGAGACGCCGGGTGAAGGTCCCGACGACACCGTTCCCCTCGTCTACCTCGACAACGCCGCGACGAGCCACACGCCCGAACCGGTCGTCGACGCGATCTGTGACTACTACCGCGGCTACAACTCGAACGTCCACCGAGGTATCCACCACCTGAGCCAGGAGGCCTCGGTCGCGTACGAACGCGCCCACGACCGGGTCGCCGAGTTCATCGGTGCCAGCGGTCGAGAGGAGGTCGTCTTCACCAAGAACACCACCGAGTCGATGAACCTCGTCGCCTACGCGTGGGGCCTGGCCGAACTCGGGCCGGGTGACTCGGTGGTTCTGACCGAGATGGAACACCACGCGTCGCTCGTGACGTGGCAGCAGATAGCCAAGAAGACCGGTGCCGAGGTACGGTACATCCGCGTCGACGACGACGGCTCCCTCGACATGGACCACGCGCGCGACCTCATCGACGAGTCGACGAAGATGGTCTCTGTCGTCCACGTCTCGAACACCCTCGGCACCATCAACCCCGTGGCGGAGTTGGCCGACATGGCCCACGAGGTCGGTGCGTACGCCTTCGTCGACGGGGCGCAGTCCGTGCCGACGCGACCGGTCGACGTCGGTGACATCGACGCTGACTTCTTCGCCTTCTCCGGCCACAAGATGTGCGGCCCGACGGGTATCGGCGTCCTCTACGGCAAGGAACACCTCCTTGAGGAGATGGAGCCGTACCTCTACGGCGGGGAGATGATCCGTTCCGTGACGTACGAGGACTCGACGTGGGAAGACCTCCCGTGGAAGTTCGAGGCCGGTACCCCGCCTATCGCCCAGGGAATCGCGCTCCACGCCGCCGTCGACTACCTCGACGACCTCGGGATGGAGAACGTCCAGGCGCACGAGGACCTCCTCACCGAGTACGCCTACGACCGCCTGACGGCGTTCGACGACGTCACCGTCTACGGCCCGCCGGGCGACGAGAGAGGCGGGCTGGTGGCGTTCAACCTCGACTCGGTCCACGCCCACGACCTCTCCTCGATCCTGAACGATTACGGCGTGGCCATCCGCGCCGGCGACCACTGCACCCAGCCGCTACACGACAAACTCGGCGCGGCCGCCTCCGCCCGTGCCTCGTTCTACGTCTACAACACCCGCGAGGAGGTCGACGCCCTGGTGGACGCAGTCGACGAGGCCCGACAGCTGTTCGCCTGAGTGCGGTCGGACGGCGTCGGCGATTCCGCTCGCTCGTCGAGCGACGACGGGTGACGAGCCGAATCCGGCGTTCGACGCTCGGGAGCCGTTTTCAACCACTGGGAAGGCCCGGGAGTTTATACATCCACGCGAGTCCCACAGCGGGCAGTTTTCAGCCGCTGAGAAGCTGGGCGGATTTATACCACGCTCCCCTCGCAAGTCGCACATGTGAGGTGAGACCGATGGCGTACCAACCTGGAACTCGGCTGAAAAACGAGTTCGCATTCGACGTCGACGGGCCGCTGGCGGGGTACTGGATCGCGATGCTACGCGTCCTGACCGGCTGGTGGTTCTTCCACGCCGGCGTGACGAAGCTCATCGAAGACGGCCTCGCGTTCACGTCGGGACCGGCCTACATGCAGGGGATGACCGGCACCGCGCTCGGTCCCATCCCCGTCTGGATGGGGAACAACCTCGCGTGGCTCATCGAGCCCGGCGTCCCGCTGTTCGAGACGCTCATCGGACTGGCGCTGATGGTCGGTGCGCTGACCCGACTGGCCGCGTTCGGCGGGGTCATCTTCATGATCCTGTTCTGGGTCGGCAACGCCGGCTTCGGCCACGGGCTCGTCAACAGCGACCTGATGGGGCTGCTGCTGTTCGTCACGCTGATGGTGCTCGCGGCGGGGCGGTTCTACGGCCTCGACGCCATCATCGAGAAGACCACGCTCGTCGAACGCCACCCGAAGCTCCGGTACCTGCTCGGGTAAGGAGGTGAACGAAGATGCAACTCGAAGATACGATCGACAAACTCGCGAAAGGGCTCGGCGGCGCGCTGATACTCGTGGGCGTCGTCGTCCTCGGCATGGTAGAAATCCTCGCGGGACAGCCCTACGGGGCAGCTCCCGTGACGAACGACGCGGGTGAGGTGGTCGCGACCCCGATGGTCGACCCGACCCTCCGGACGGGTCTCGTCATCGCGGGCCTCGTGGTGCTGTTCCTCTGGGGCCTGTACAAGATGGCACTGCCCGAGGAGGTCGCGAGGGACGACCGGACGAAAGCGCCCGCGGGCAACTGATGTACGGGACGTCCCCGTCCTGAACTGACTCTTTTGCGTCGTCTCGAGTCGTTCGACGTGTCGAAGGTCCGAACGGTTTTTCTGCGGGCCATCCGTGGAACCGAGTCATGCAGTCATCCGTCGGCTTCCTCACCGAACTCGTCCGGGAGACCGTCGCCAGCATCCAGCGAGGCCTCATCGATGCGGTCCCGAAGCTCCTCATGGCGCTGGTGTTTCTCACGGTCGCCTACGTGGGTATCAAACTCGCGCTCAGCGTCGTTCACGGGACGCTCGACGCCATCTACCCCGAAGAACAAGACCTCATCGTGGCCCTCGCGACGACCGTCGTCGGGGTGTTCCTCTGGTTCGCTACGGCGCTCACACTGTTGAACATCCTCGGCATGGGCGACATCGCCGCCAGCCTCGGAACCGCCGCGGGCTTCATCGCGCTGGGTATCTCGTACGCGCTGTCGAGCATGATCGCCGACACCGTGGCCGGCGTCTACCTCCTTCGAGACCCCGACTTCAACCCCGGCGACCGCGTCACGGCCGACGGGACCACGGGCGAGGTACGGGACATCGGTCTCCGCAAGAGCCGGTTCGAGATGGACGACGGCCACACCGTCGTCGTCGCCAACAGCGCCGTCGAGAAGAAGTGGACGCTGGAGGACACGACGCCCGCGTCGACGCCGTCGTAGCGACGGTCCTCAGTCCGACCGACGGCCCCGGGCCAAAGCGTATCCCGGTTGCCGTGGTAAGAACACACATGACGATACGGAACGCAGTGGTCGGGGACGTCGACGCCATCAGGCGAATCGCGACACGCTCGTGGGAGACCGACTATCGAGGAGTCCTCACCCGCGAGACGGTCGAGACGGCCGTCAACGACTGGTACGCACCCGAGCGAATCGAAGCCGAACTCGGTGCGGAGCGAACCGCGGTGCTCGTCGCCGAGCGAGACGAAAAACTCGTCGGCTTCGCACACGCGACCTGGAGCGAGGAGGACGCGAACGGGTACATCCTCCGAATCTACGTCCACCCCGACCACCGACGCGAGCGCGTCGGCCGCGAGTTGCTCGAGGGGACGTGTGACACACTCGTCGCGCGAGGCGTCGAGCGAATCAACGCGATGGTCCTCTCGGAGAACCGCCCGGGTGCGGAGTTCTACGAACAGTTCGGGTTCGAGTTCGTCGACGAGCAGCCAACCAGCATCGGCGACGAGACCTACCCCGAGAGCAGGTACGTACTCGAGCCCGAAGCCGGCTCTGACGGCCTGTTCACCTGAGGCGAGGTGTCGACGGCGAACCTGCATCCAGGACCGACCCGCTCACACTCGGTCCGTCGACGTGGGGGTTGGAGCCATCAGGTAGCCGCCGAACGCGAGCAACCACAGCAAGAACGGGTACGTCACGTACCGTTCGAGCCCGCCCATCCCGAGGAACAGGAGCGGGTGTGCGACTCCTGCGAGTCCGAGTCCGATGATGCTCACGAGCAGCAGCAAGACGAATCCGCCCACAGCGAGCGAGAGATACCGGAACGGCGTCGTGATCACCCGAGCGGCGACGACGCCCAGGAGCCCGCCCGTGAAGAACGTGAGCAGCGCGCTGATGCCGTGCATCGGAGCCTCGCTGCCGTCGAAGACACCCACGCCGAGGACGCCCAGCGCGAAGAGGCCGAAGACGGCCGTCACCGCGCGGTCGCCGAACGCACGGTGGAGGCAGTACGCGGCACCGAGCGCGAGCAGTCCGGAGACCATCATCGCGGTGTTGAAGATGGTCGCGGCGGGCTGGACGATGACGCTGTTCGGCGGGCGCGAGGCACCGAGATCGCTGATTTCCTGAACGCCGGCGTTGTAGCCAGGGTAGAACGCCTCGGCCGTGATGATACCCATCAGTGCCACGAGGCCGACGACGAACAGTAGCGCGCCGCCGACGAACCGTGCGCGGACGGCAGCGGCCTCGGTCTCGGTGCGAACCGCTTCGTCGAGCGTGTGGTGGAAACTATCGAACATCGGACTCACCAGGTGTCTAGACAGGCCCCGGAGAGATAGCGACAGCAGACCACTCTCAGCGCGTGAGAACGTCCCGAGGCAGCCACGCGGTTCGAACGATGTGCCACCGGATTCGGTCGAACGGGCCGATGCAGGCCGTTGGCGGAACTGTTTTACAGCGCTCATCCTTACCGTGAACCACAATGGGCCTGGGTTCGGACATGTACCGGCAGCAGATCCTCGACCACTACAAGAACCCCCGGAACTACGGGGAACTCGAGGACCCGACGTTCACTCACGAGGGTGAGAACCCCTCGTGTGGCGACACCATCCGCGTCGACGTCCAGTTGGCAGACGACGGCGAGACTATCGAGTACGCGGCCTTCAGCGGCGACGGCTGCGCCATCTCGCAGGCGTCGGCGTCGATGCTCACCTCGAAGCTCCAGGGGATGACGCTCGACGAACTCGAGGAGTTAGACACCGACGACGTCACGGAGATGCTCGGCGTCGACATCAGCCCGATGCGTATCAAATGCGCCGTCCTCGCGCGCCAGGTCGCTCAGGACGGCGCTCGTATCCACACGGGCGAACTCGAAATCGACCACACGACGACCGAAGACTGACCGTCACTCGCGTTCCCTCCGGCGCCCGTACAGGTCGAGGTTCCGCGCGACGAACCCGAGTTCGCCCGCTTTTCGCTGTTCGCTTCGTGCCGCGAGCCACGCGTCGACCGTCTCGTCCGGAACACGGCCACGGACCGCGTCGGCGACGGTGTCGACGACGACGTCGAGGAAGTACGCCTCGTCGGCGGGGTAGCCGTCCGCTGTGGGGTCGACGGTCCAGTCGGCGTCGCCGACGGCGACGAGGTCGACGCCGAGGTCGGGAAGCAGCGTGCGCAGTCGCCGGCCGGCGCGCGCGCCGAGCCTGTGGCCGTCGGCTCCGACCATCGTCGCGTGGTACGCGTCGAGGACAGCGTCGTCGGCCGGGTGGGGGGGAGCGAAGGCGGTGCCGCCGTCGAAGGTGATGGGGAAGTAGACGAGGCCGTCGGCGGCGACGCCGCTCACGAGTCGCTCGACGTCGGCGGGCGAGAGGAGGTCGACGAACGCCTGGGCGACGAGCGCGTCCCATCGCCCCCGGGAGGCGACGGTCAGCGCGTCGCCGGTGACGAGGTGGACGTCGACGTGTGCGGGACCCGAGAGCCGAATCGTCGCGACGGGCGTACCGCCGGCGATGTCGACGTCGAACCCGGGCTCCGCCGGGTCGACGAGCACGGCCTCGAACCCCATCGCGCGGGCGGTGTCGAGAATCTCCGCGCGAGCCGTCGTCAAGAGCGCGGGGTCGGTGTCGACGGCGACGTAGGTGCAGTCGGGGCGGTCGTCCCACGAGAGGAACCGCCGGCAGAACGCGGCGGTTCCCGCGCCGGCCTCGAGAATGTGCGGGTCGGCGCGCCCACGGAGGTCGGCGCGGAACCGACCGAGGACGTCCCGGTCGAGCGCGCGGTCGTCGACGGTCGCCTTCGCCGAGAGGTACCGCTCGAAGTCACCCTTCACGTCGCCTCCAGCGGCGGCTCGGCAGCACTGGACGGGTCGGACGCGACCCGAGCGAGGAACGTCCGGGTCCGTGCGGCGGTCTCCGGCCACGGGGGATGCGAGCGGTACCGCGTCAGCGCCGCTCGGCCCATCCGGGCGAGCCGTGTGCGGTCAGTCGCGAGCGCCGACAGCGCCGCGTAGACCGCACCGACGCCGTCGGGCGGGACGAGGAAGCCGTTCTCGCCGTGCGTGACGAGGTCCGTCGCACCGCCCGACTGCGTCACCACGGCGGGGAGCCCGAACCCCATCCCTTCGAGCGCGGCGATGCCGAAGCCCTCGTGCCGGGAGGGGAGTGCGAGGACGTGGCCGTTGCGAAGCACCGCGGCGAGTTCCGCGGTCGAGAGCGGCCCTGCGAGGGCGACGCTGTCGGCGACACCGCGGCGACGACACCGGCTTCGAACCCGCGAGGCGTACCGTTCGTTCGGTTGCGGGCCGACGAACGTCGCCTCCCAGGGCACCTCGAGGGCCGCGAGCGCGTCGACGAGTGCGAGCGGGCGCTTCCGTGGGACGAGCGAGCCGAGGAAGACGACGCGGAACGGGGACTCGGTGGCGCGGTCGTCGACGGCTGTCGGTGAGACGTCGGGGTCGAACTGGTCGGCGGTCGGCGGGGCGACGAGTGTCGGGAGCGCGGGGTCGGGGGCGAGGTCCCGGACCGCCGCGTCGGTCGCCGAACTCGTGCAGACCGCGGCGTCGACGCGGCCGAGAAACCGGCGTTCGAGTTCGCGAGCGAGGGGAGCCTCGGGGCCACGCTCGTCACACCGGAGGTGATGGACGAGCGCGACGACGGGCGTGTGGTCCCCCCGTACCCCCGCACACCGCACCGCGAACGTCGGATGCGCGAGTTCGTCGACGACGACGACGTCGGCATCAGTCGAAAACCGCGAGAGGGGCGTTGTGGGCGCGTCGACGAGCGAGCGGGGGTAGCGCCGCCAGGGGACCGAGTAGACGCTCACGTCGTCCGTCTCCCGAAGGGAGGCGACGAGGCGGCGGTCGTAGCGAAACCCGCCGGAGGTCGTCTCGAAGTCGCCGGGCGCGACGAAGGCGACCCGCATCTACGCGGGTGGGGCGGCGTAGGCGGCGTTGGCGACGTCGTCCTCCCACACGGTGACGGTGAGGCGCTCGACGCCGTCGGTCGTGACCTCGTCCGAGATGTGCTCGTGGACGACCCGGGCGAAGCGCTCGACGCTCGGGTTGTACCCCTCGAACTCGGGGAGGTCGTTGAGCGTCTCGTCCGAGTACCGTGCTTCGACGGCGTCGAGGGCGGCCTCTACCTCGTCGATGTCGACGAGATAGTCGTACTCGTTCAACTCCTCGCCCGCGAGTTCGACCTCCAGGCGGAAGTGGTGCGAGTGGAGGTCACCCTCGGGGCCGGGGTTCGGCACGGTGAGAAAGTGCTGGGCGATGAGGGGACGGACGACGGTGACGGTGTACATGCCGTGGGTGTCCGGGGGCGACGGTTGTAAAGGTGCGTTCTGTGGGAGTCAGTACTCCAGGAGGACCTGCAGCGCCTCGTCGGGCGATTCGTCCAGTAGCCGATAGGCGTCGGCCGCGTTCTCGATGGGGACCCGGTGTGTCACCAGCCGCGAGGGTTCGAGGTCCGAGAGGAGGTCACAGGCGAGGTCCATGCGCCGCTGTTTGTCCCAGCGTCCCGCGTGCGACGAGTCGATGCGTGAGACCTGACTGGCCTGTAGCCGGATGCGACTCCGGTGGAACCGACCGCCGAGGTCGAGCGCGGCCGGTTTCGCGCCGTACCACGAGCCGATGATGACTCGGCCGTCGTCGCCGGTGGTGTCGATTGCCGAGTCGAGGGCCGCGGGGTTCCCGGAGACCTCGAACGAGACGTCGGCGCGGCCGTCGCCAGCGTCGAACACCTCGCCGGCGACGTCGGGTTCGAGCGAGGCGTCGGCCCCGAACGACAGCGAGCGTTCCCGGCGGGCGGTGTAGTGGTCGAACGTGACGAGCCGCGAGAGGGGGTGACGCGCGAGGAGCGCTGTGGTGAGGAGGCCGACGACCCCCTGTCCGAACACCGCGGCGCGCTCGCCGACCCGAGGGCGGCCGTCCATGACGAGGCTCACCGCCGTCTCGACCATCGCGAGGAGGGCCGCGTCCTCGTCGGCGACGTCCGAGGGGAGGCGAACGAGCGTGTCCGGGTGGACACAGAAGTGGCTGGCGTGGGGGTGGAAGGCGAAGACGCGCCGACCGACCCAGTCGTCGGTGACGTCGTCACCGGCGGCGGTGACGGTCCCAACGGTGGCGTACCCGTACGAGAACGGATAGGTCGCGGCGTGTCCGAGTTCGTCGATGTTCTCGTCGAGCTGGAGGTTCTCGGGGACCTGGTCGCGGTAGACGAGCAGTTCCGTGCCGGGGCTGATGGCCGAGAGCGACGCTTCGACCTGCACCTCGTCCGGTTCGGGGGTCGCGACGGGGTGGCGCGTCACCTCGACGCGGCGCGGCGCGACGAACCGCACCTGTCGGGCCGCGCTCTCGCCGCTGGGTCCAACCTCCGCTTCGCTCTCGGCGGTCATCGCGTGACCCCCGACCACCGCGTCGTCCCGTGCATAAGCGGACCGTAGGAGGCGTCCGGTGTAAAGCTGTCGTGGGCGCGAGACGTATCGCGGGAAGCCGTCGAGCGTCGGAATCAGACGATACGCTCGAAGTACGGCGGCAGCCGTTTGCGCACCAGCGTGTACGGGGCGGCGACGGCGACGGCGAGCGCACAGAGCAGGCGGACAGTGCCGGAGAAGAACAGCAGGCCCGGGAGTGCGCCGACGAGCGTCACCGCCAGGTCGTGCGGGGAGCCGTCGTACGGCACCCAGTATCGCGCGCGCAGCCACCGCCCGCGCGGGTGGAGATACACGGCGTACGGGTTGGTCCGCTCCCAGGGCCGGAGTTCCTCGCCAGCGCCGAGAGCGTCCATCCCGGCGTGGACCGCGGCTGCGACGGCGAACGCCGCGACGACGACCGTCGCCGGTGTCTGGACCAGGGCGGCGGCGACGAGGGCGGGGAGCGCGACGAGCCAGCCGACGAGGGGGAAGTGGAGCGTCTTCCGGTGGGTCCCCACGAGGAGGTCGAGGTCGGGAAAGACGCCGCCGAGGAAACCCGCGAGCGCGGCGACCGGGGCGAGTTCCGGGGCGACGACCAGGAGTGGTGCCGTGAGCGCGACGCCGACGACGGCGTGGGAGGTGACCATCATCGCTGCTCAGCCGCCGCGGCGGAGCAACACGACGAGGACGGCGACGAGGCCGACCTGTGCGGCCTTGTCGACGATGGCGATGGGACCGAGTTCGTTGATGCCCTGGACGACGGTGACCGCGAAGATGACGACCTGACCCGCGGTGAACGGAACGCCGACGAGGTAGAACAGCCGCCGTCGGTAGTTCACGAGGACAGCGCCGATGCCGACGGCGAATCCCACCGTGGCGACGAGGAACGAGATGCCGAACGCGCCCGGTAAGAAGCGCACACCGAGGACGAGGTGAACGACCGCCGACACCGCCGCGAGTGCGATACCGACCCAGTGGAGCGTCGTCAACGAGTCCGTGTCGAGAGAGACCATACCATATTACCGACGTACAACGCAATAAAGCTCGTGCGCGACCGGTCAGGCCTGTCGGCCGACGGCGCGGGCGAGCGCGAGCAGGTAGCCGAGGCCCGCCTGCACCTCGGGGTCGCGCGTCGACTTCACGAGCCCCACCGGGCCGACGGGCTCCGACCCGGTGGTCTCGGCGTCGCTCACGGCGCGGACCAGCCGCGTCAGGCCGCGGACCGCGTCGGGGTCGGCCGCCTCGTCCGCGACCTCGCCCAGACGGGAACCGGTCCGGGCGAGTTCGGTCACCATGTCGTCTTCCAGCGCCGCGGTGAGGAGCGAGACCGCGTCGACGAGTCCGACGAGTTCGTCGAGCGTCCCCGCCCGCTGGAGTTCGACGAGCGTCTCGAGGGAGGCGGCGAGTTCGTCGCCGTTCTCGCCGACGAGCGCCGCCAGTCGGACCGTCTCGTCCGTCGCGAGGCCGTCGCCCGCCTCGGCGAGGGTCGCGGCCGTTCCCGCGAGTTCGGCCACCATGTCGTCTTCCAGCGCCGAAGTGCCGAGCGCGACCACGTCGAGCAGTTCGTTCACCGCGTCGAGGCGGCGGACGAACGCGGCGACTGCGTCGGGGTTCTCGGCGATGGCCGCTTCCAGCGAGTCGTACTCCGAGGCGTCGAGGGCGTCGAGGGATGATGATTCACTCATCGAACCACCTCAGAGGAGCCCCCTGGCGGTCAGCCAGTACGACTCGTTGTACGCGAGTTTCGCCCAGTGGACCGGCCGCGACTCGGGTCGGAGGTACGGTTCGTTCTCGTAGTCGAACGAGACGAACGTCGCCTCGTCCATGCCGGCTTCGAGGAAGCAGACGGTCTTCCCGTCGTACGTCGCCGTCGGCACGCCGCCGTGGACGAGGCTGGCGAGGCGGTCGGCGACGACGCCCGCCTGGTAGTGTGCGGCGCTACCGGCCTTCGGCGCGGGGACGTCGGAGGCGTCGCCCAGCGCGAAGACGTCGTCGGCGTGGACCGCTTCGAGCGTGTTCCGGTCGACCTCGACCCAGCCGTCGTCGCCGAGTCCCGCCTCACGAATCATCGGGACGCCGTCGTGCGGTGGGATGGTGACGAGGAGGTCGTAGTCGAGTTCCTCGCCCTCCATCGACTCGAGGACCCTGTTCTCGGCGTCGACCGACTCGACGTTGAAGAACGTCTCCGCGCGGATATCTCGTTCTTCCAGTCGCGGGGCGGCCCACTCGGCGATGGTCGGCTTCCCGTGGACCCGCTGGATGGGATAGGTGTACGTGATGTCGACCTGGTCTCTGATGCCCCGCTTGCGGAACCAGTCGTCCGCCATGAAGACGAACTCCAGCGGTGCGGCGGGGCACATGTGCGGCGTCCCCACGACGGAGAGCACGAGGTGGCCCTCGGTGAAGCCGGCGAGCGCGTCGCGGAGCGCCAGCGCCCCCTCCTCGCTGTAGAAGTCGTGCCCCGCCTCGGCAAGGCCGGGCACCTCGTCGGGAACGATTCGAGCCCCCGTGGCGAGGACGAGGTAGTCGTACGCGAGGGAGTCGCCACCGTTGAGCGACAGCCGCTTGGCGTCGGTGTCGATGGCCTCCACACGCGAGAAGCGCAGCGAGACCCGCGGGTCGACGAGGTCGGTCACCGGACGAACGCCGTCTTCGGGGTCACGCTTCCCGAAGGCGACGTACAGCCACACGGGCTTGTACACGTGCATCTCGCTCTCGTTGACGAGTGTTACCTCGACGTCGCCCGCGTCGATGTCGGGGGCGAGTCGGTCAGCGAGCCGGTTCGCCAGCACGGACCCGCCCGTGCCGGCACCGACGACGACGATGTGTTGTGTCATGATTCTGAGTGTAGTGTCGATGAGTGGTCGTAAAGACGTTACCCCGCCGCTAGATCAGGCCGTCTCGACGTAGATGCTCCAGTAGTCGTCGTGTTCGACCACGTCGAGGAGGCGGTGGCCCGCCTTGTCGACCCACTCGGGCACGTCGTCTTTCGACCCCGAATCGGAGGTCTGCAGTTCGATGACCGTGCCCGGGTCGGCCTTCTTGACCTTCCCGATGAGGTCCATCAAAGGGCCGGGACAGCCGGCACCGCGGGAGTCGATCGTCACGTCGGGTGATAGCGTGCTCATGAGTCGTCACCTACAGCTAGAGGAAGTCCTGCCAAGGGGATAATATTGTGCATATATTCCAAGAGTATGGGAAACGGAAGCTGTCGGTGCAGTCGAAGCCGAGAACGACCGATGCGGTCGGCTCGGAGCGCGAGGGATGCGCAGGGAGAGTCATCTCGGAGCGCGAGCACCGAGCGCCGTCGTCGAAAAGAGCGGTGGGCCGTTACTCGGGTTTGAGACCGCCGTCTTGGACGCGCATCACGGCTTCGCCGTCGGCGAGGTTCGGGGCGTCGACGAGCCGGACGATCCGCTTGTCCCCCTTGGACTTGCGGAGGTACATCCGGAAGGTCGAGGTGTGGCCGAGGATGTTCCCGCCGATGGGCTGGGTCGGGTCGCCGAAGTACGAGTCGGGGTTCGAGGCGACCTGGTTCGTCACGAGGACGACGCTGTTGTAGAGGTTGCCCACCCGCATCAGGTCGTGGAGGTGTTTGTTGAGCTTCTGCTGGCGGTCGGCCAGTTGACCACGACCGACGTACTCGGCGCGGAAGTGCGCCGTGAGCGAGTCGACACAGAGGAGACGGACGGGCCACTCGCTATCTTCGTGTTCGGAGGCGATCTCCTTGGCCTTCTGTGCGAGGAGAATCTGGTGGTTGGAGTTGAACGCCTTCGCGACGTGAATCTTGTCGAGGACGCTGGCGATGAGTTCCTCCATCGTCTCCTCGTCACCGGGCGCGCCCTCGATTTCGCGGTCGTCGAGCGTCGCCTGGATGACCTCGTCGTCGAGGCCGCGGACCATGTCGTCGATGCGCTCAGGGCGGAACGTGTCCTCGGAGTCGACGAAGATACAACTGCCGCGGAGGCCGCCGACCTCCTGTGGGAGCTGGACGTTGACCGCCATCTGGTGGGTGACCTGCGACTTCCCGGCACCGAACTCGCCGTACACCTCGGTGATGGACTGGGTCTCGAGCCCTCCTCCAAGAAGCTCGTCGACCTCGTCGATCTTCCAGGAGAGCTTGCCGATCTGCTTGCGCCGTTCCAAGACTGCGGAGCCCGTCTCGAAGCCGCCGATGTCCGCCGTCTTCCGGGCCGCATTGATGATGTCCGCCGCAGTCGAATCGCCGATATCTGCCGTGTTCGACAGTTCGGCGGGGCTGGCGACGGCGATGGACTGGTAGCTCTCGAAACCGGCCTCTACGAGTTTGTCTGCTGTCGCGGGCCCCACACCGGGGAGGGACTCGAGGTCGTCGTCTGGCATGTACACCACCCTTCTGCCCGTTCGCACATAAAGCCTCGTTAACAGCGTAGTGAAAGTGAAAACGGAGGCAGGAACCGGGTGGAGGAGAGACGGCATGAGCAGGTTCAAATCCGATGCCGCGGACGCGCGGCGCTCGTCAGGTGTGGCCGAGCGGACGGGGGGACGAGGAGTCGGCCGAGCCTCCGCGACCGACGCTCACTCCCAGGGGTGACGCCCGGCGCGGTCTGGCCACAGCGGATACCAGTACTCCTCGTCGGCCTCGACGGCGAGTTCCCCGTCGAGGACGGCCTGGAGTTTGAACTCCAGTTTCGAGTCGCGCGAGCTCGTGCCCGTCGGGACGAAGGGGTAGTACGCGCCTCTTCGGAAGGAGTAGACCCAGTAGACGTAGCCGCCGTCCCGTTCGAAAGCGAACAGCGCGGCCAGCAACCGAGAGCCGTAGCCGCGCTCGACGAACTCGTCGGCGGCGAAGTGGACGGAGGTGACGAGGTCTTCGGGGTCCGAGTCGGCGAGGACGAACCAGTGGTAGCCGTAGTCGTCGCTGTGGCGCCAGTGGTCGGTGCCGGTCTCTTCCTTGCCGGCGTCGAGGATGGCCTCGACCTCCTCCACAGTGGAGGCGAAGTCGGTCGAGTCGACGTTCGAGAAACAGAGCGCCGCCTCGCCCGCGGAGGGGAAGTCGAGGTCGGCCGCCATCGTGAGGTAGGCCGTCGACATCCCGAAGAGGTCCTCGGGGTCGGCGGCGCGGGTCGCGTCCGCCTCGGCGCTCATGCCGAGCACCGAGCGGAGGGAGTCGAACAGGCCCATCTATGCCGATTCCATCTCCCGCTCGAGTTCGCGGAGGCGCTCGACTCGTCGGTCGGTGGCGGGGTGCGTCGAGAACACTTTCCCGATGAAGTCGCCCTTGATAGGGATGACGAAGAAGGCGTTCATCTCCGACTGCTCGCGGAGGTCCTGCTTCGGCACGCGGTCCATCCGCCCCTCGATGGTGAGGAGCGCGGAGGCGAGCGCCGAGGGTTTGCCGGTGATGACTGCTCCACCACGGTCGGCGGCGAACTCACGGTATCGCGACAGGGCGCGGATGAGGAGGAACGAGACGATCCACACCACCAGCGAGACGAGGATGGCGACGATGACCGGGGCGCCGCCCCGTTCTCTGTTGCCGCCGAGGAACCAGCCCCAGCGGACGATGAGGAACGCGAGCGTCGAGAGGAACGACGCGATGGTCATCACCATCACGTCGCGGTTCTTGATGTGTGCGAGTTCGTGCGCGAGGACGCCTTCGAGTTCGTCGTCGTCGAGCGACCGGAGGATGCCCCGGGTGACACAGACGGTGGAACTCTTCCGGGAGCGACCGGCGGCGAACGCGTTCGGAATCGACGTCTCCGCGACAGCGACCTTCGGTTTGGGGAGGTCGGCCTGCTGGGAGAGCCGAGAGATCATCCGGTGGACCTTCCGCATCTCCGCGTCCGCCTCGTCCTCCTCGACGACGTGCGCACCCATGCTGTACAGGGCGAGTTTGTCGCTGAAGAAGAACTGCACGAACAGGAAACCCCCCATGATTACGACGACGGGGAGGAGCCGTCCGAAGTACAGACTCAACACGCCGACGAAGACGATGTAGAGGGCGAACAGCAGGAACATGGTGAGGGCCATGCGACCGCGGAGCCCCCAATCTGGTTTCCACTGCATGAGCGTGTCTACTGGCTCGACGGCATAAACCCTGCCGGGTGACGCGGTGGCAGGGCGAAACCGTGACAGCTACTGTACTGCGACAGAGCGTAACAAACGAGTACGAACCGAGTAAAAGCCGTGACGAACGCGTAACGATTCGCGCCAATGTGACGCATCGACACACAACCGACGAAAGATTATTATGGATGCGCTCTGGATACAGTTGTATGGCCGTTGGTCAAACACCCCAATCGGCGTACCACACGTGCAGCTGCGGGAAGTCCTTCGACACGACGGAGGAACTCCTCGCACACGCACGAGAGGTACACGGCTTCACCCCGTACTGACGCGGGGACGGGTGCCGACGACGGCACGTGGTCCGGTTTCTTTATTGAACTCTGCCGTCGAGCGGAGCGTATGGAGACCCTACTCGTCACGGGTGGACGCGGCCGCTCCGGGAGGTGGCTCGTCGACGGACTCGCTGGTGACTACGACGTCGTCTGCGTCGACTACGACCAGCCCGGCTTCGAGGTGGCAGAACGTCCACACGTCGACTTCCGCGCGGCGGACCTCACCGAGCGAGGAGAGGCGCTCGACCTCCTGTCGGACATCGAGCCAGACGCCGTCGTCCACTGGGCGGCCATCCCGGCACCGACGCGACACCCCGGAGGGAGGGTGTTCGAGACGAACCTGCTGGCGGCGTACAACGTCCTCGTCGGCGCTGGACGGGCGGGCGCGCGGACCGTCTGGGCCTCCTCGGAGTCGACGTACGGCTGGGCGTTCGCCCGCGAGAAGACGCTCCCCGACGAACTGCCCATCACCGAGTCGCACCCGATGCGACCCGAAGACCCCTACGGGACCTCGAAGGTCGCCGGAGAGGAAGTCGCGAAGATGGTCGCCCGCCGGTACGGAACGCCCGTCACCTCCGTCCGCCCGTCGTGGATCCAGTACCCCGGCGAGTACAGCTGTCGGACCGTCGCGGCGGAGGGTCTCGCGGGCGGCGCGGGCAACTTCTGGTCGTACGTCGACGTCCGCGACGTCGTCTCGCTGGTCGAGCGCGCGCTCGAGTCCCCTCCCGAGGGACACGAAGCCGTCCACGCCGCGGCCGCCGACAACTACCTCGGTCGGCCCACGGTCGACGCCGTCGAGGCGTTCTTCGGTGCCGTTCCCGACGAGTGTGCACTGTCCGGTGAGGCCTCCGCGCTGTCGACGGCGAAGGCCGAGGAACTGTTCGGCTGGACGCCGGAACACACGTGGCGCGAGAGCGAGGACGAGGCGGTCGAGACGCCGTCGTTGCTGGCGGAGTGACTCAGGCTCGGCCGAGACGTTTTGTCCGTCCTGCGTGTAGAGCGTACATGTTCACTGACAGGACCGACGCGGGCGAACGACTCGCCACGCGACTCACAGAGCGCGGCGTCGACGCCGACCTCGTGCTGGCCATTCCCCGTGGCGGATTGCCGGTCGGTCGGGTCGTCGCGGACCGACTCGGGGTCCCACTTGACGTCATCGTCGCGGTGAAGCTCGGCGCGCCGGGCAACCCCGAACTCGCCGTCGGGGCGGTCACGGACGACGGGAGCGTCTGGACGAACGACAGGCTCGTCTCCCGACTCGGCGTCGACGACGCCTACCTGCACGAGGAACAGGCGCGCGCACAGGCTGTCGCGTCCCAGAAGGTCCGCGAGTACCGCCGGGGCGAGTCGCTTCCCCGGCTGGACGGCGAGCGCGTGGTCGTCGTCGACGACGGCCTCGCGACGGGAGCGACGGCGCTGGCGTGCGTTCGACAGGTACGGGCCGCCGGTGCCGACGCGGTGGTGCTGGCGGTGCCGGTCGCCGCCCCCGAGTCCGTCGCGCGCGTCAGCGACGAGGGGGCCGAGGTGGTCGCCGTCGAGATGCCCGAGGAGTTCGGTTCCGTCGGCCAGTGCTACCGGGACTTCCGGCAACTGCGCGACGCCGAGGCGCGCGCGTATCTGGACCTCGGAGGGGCGAGCGAAGACCGGGCGTGAAGTTCGCGGGGCTTAACCACGCCGACGGAGTAGAGTCCCCTATGACTGACGCGGCGTCGCGCGAGTTCTGTCCGCGGTGTGGCGACCCGGTTCCCGAACGCGAGGAACCCCTGCCGGGCCAGCCGCGCGAGCAGGACGCGGTCCTCTGTAACGCCTGTTACTTCGCCGACTTCGACCTCGTCGACGCGCCCGACCGCATCGAGGTGCAGGTGTGTTCGCAGTGCGGCGCGGTCCACCGGGGGAACCGCTGGGTCGACGTCGGCGCGGACGACTACACCGACGTCGCCATCGACGAAGTCGGGGGCGCGCTCGGGGTCCACCTGAACGCGACGGACGTCCAGTGGGGCATCGACCCCGAACAGGTCGACCAGAACACCATCCGGATGCACTGTCGGTTCTCCGGCGTCGTCCGCGGAACCTACGTCGAAGAGGAGGTCACGGTGCCCGTGCTCATCGCGCGGGGGACGTGCAACCGGTGTGGGCGCATCGCCGGCGGCTACTACGCCGCCGAGGTACAAGTCCGCGCGGACGACCGGACACCGACGAGCGAGGAGGAGGCCCGGGCGGTCGAAATCGCCGAGGCGTACATCGCCGAACGGGAGGCCACGGGGGACAGAAACGCGTTCATCTCGGAGGTGAAAGAGACGGACGACGGCGTCGACCTCAAGATATCGACGAACCAGATGGGCGGCGGCATCGCCCGGCGTATCACGCGCGAACTCGGCGGGAGCGTCGAGGAGTACCCGACCCTCGTGACCGAAGACGGCGACGGCAACGAGGTCTACCGGGTGACGTTCGCGGTGCGGCTCCCACCCTATCCCCCCGGTACCGTCATCGACCCCGAGGACGGCGACGGGCCGGTGCTCGTCCGGAGCGCACGACGTCGGCTGAAAGGCGTCCGGCTGGCGACGGGCGACGGGTACGAGGCGGCGTTCGAGGAGGGTATCGCCCCCGACGCGCGTCGCCTCGGCTCGCGCGAGGACGCCCAGGAGACCACCGTCGTGACCGTCGAGGACGACCACGCGGTGCAGGTGCTCGACCCGGAGACGTACGAGGCCAAGACGGTCTCTCGGCCGGCGTACTTCGACCCGGCAGCCGAGACGGTGCCGGTGCTCAAGAGTCGGTCGGGGCTTCACATCCTGCCCGAGGCGGGGAACGAAGAGTCCTGAAACGGCGCGGGGGCGAGGGGAGAACCGAAGAGAACGACGGGAGCGGGACGACTGCTGAAGAGGAGTGACTAGTCGGCGCTGGCAGAGGGGTTGTTCAGCGAGGTGTGTGAGGTGAACCGCTCACGAACGACGATTCCGTGCCTTCCGAGCGCCCGCACCATCTCGCGCTCCGAGCAGCCGGCCCGGTGGGCGGCCTGCGACAGGGAGAGCGTTCTGCTGCGATACAGTGTGAGCGCCGTGTTGAGGGCGTGCGGATTCATCGTCGTACGACCACCCCTACAGGTGCCTGGTTGTTAAGTATACCGTGAGATACCGTCCCAGACCAACGGTTATTGCCGTTCTAACACCTTCAAACAACTAATTTTTTCGCGTTTTAGTTGGACGTTCAGTTAAAGTAATTAACAATCGTGTTAGTTGCGTCGACTCCGTCCGACCAACGCTGGGGATTCGTCCCATTCTGGAGACCGTTCGGTACGGCGTAACGTGGGTCACCGTGACGAAATCACACGATAGCGCCGATGCCACCCCACGGCGTCACTCCCCCCAGACGTCGGAGAGTGGGTGGCGACGACCGCGGTCGGTCGAGGACGCGGACGAGTCGGACGAAGCCGACGAACCGGACGAGGAGGGAGAGGTGGAGGTCGAAGACGCCCCTGACGAGGACGAGCGGGTCGACGACGGCGGCGTCGGCGACGACCGGTCGACGCGGGTCGGCGTCGGGGTCGCGTCGATGCCGGCGAGGGCGGCCGCCGGGTCGAAGCCGGAGAGGGCGGGCGACTGTATCGCGTCGACCTGTTCGCGGAACCAAGGCGGGAGGTCGCTCCGCGCGCGGTCGAACAGGTCAAGCAGGCTCGAATCGGCGAGGTAGGTCGCGCCGTAATCGTCGGGCGCGCGGACGACGCGCCCGCACGCCTGGATGACGGTCCGAAGCGCGGCGCGGTGGTACCACGCCCACTGGCCGTCTTCGAGGCGGCGGGCCACGCGTGAGTCGCTCGTGTTGAGGTACGGTGCCTTACAGAGCACCTGCCAGCGACACAGGTCGCCGTTGAGGTCCAGCGCCTCTTCCATCTTCACCGAGAGGAACAGCGTCGGCTTCGAACTCGCCTTCCACGCCTCCAGCGCGTCGTTGCGGTCGTCTCGGCCGTGGCCGCGGACGCGAGCGGCGACACCCATCCCCGCGAGGCGCTCGTGGAGGCGCTCTTGGATGCGGTACGAGTGACAGTGGACCAGTCCCTTCTCGTCGGGGTGTGCGGCCATCAGACGGACGAGCAAGCGCGCGATCTTCGGGATGGTCTCGTCGCGGTGTTCGTACGTCATCTTGCCCTGCGTGACGTCGTACAGGGAGCGGTGTTCGAGCGGAAAGGTGTGCGGGACGTCGACGAGCGCGACGCGGTCGGGGTTCAGCCCGACACCTCGACAGAACGCCTCCTTGTTCAGGATGGTAGCCGAGAGCAGGGCAAAGGAGTTGCCGCGGTCCCAGACGGTGTGTTTCAGATAGCGCGCGGGGTCGAGCGGCTTGATGGAGATCGACGAGTCCGCACCGCCGGGCTGGTCGACGACCCACGTCGTCGGTGACTGGGGGTCCCGGGCGTCGTCGACGAACCACTTCAGCTCCGAGATGAGCTCCTGGAGGCGGTCGCGACGGGCCGCCTCGTCGGGCGAGAGTTCCTGCTTCGCCAGGAGGTCGTCCTTCGCGTTCGTACAGACGCCGACGAGGGCGTCGGCGAATCGGACCGTTCGTTCGAGCGGGTCCGACACCTCCTCGACACCGGGGACGCGGAGGTCGTCCCAGACCGGGACCGTCCGCGGGCTCAGGTCGATGGTCGCGTACATCTCGGCCCACTCCGCGAGACCGTGCGCCTCGTCGATGACGACCACGTCCCGTTTCCGGAAGACGTCGGAGCCGGCGGTCTGCATGAAGTACGCGAGCGTCATCGCCGCGATGCGCCGGTTGGAGGCGATGGCCCGCGCGGAGTAGTACGGACAGCGGTGTTTGACCGAGCAGTCGAAGCCGCGCTGGCGGGCGCAGGGGGCCTGGTTGACGGGGGTGTCCTCCTCGCCGTCGATGAGACAGGTGTAGTTTCGCTTGCCGCGGATGACCTGGAAGTCGTCGAGCAGGGCGTCGCCCGCGACGTCGTCGAGCTGGGAGACCTGCGGCGTGGTGTAGTACGCGTCGGTCGCGTCTCTGGGTCGGGACTCTTCGACCGTCGCCGCGGCGCCGCAGATGGCGCGGGCGAGGAGGGACTTGCCGCTGCCGGTCGGGGCGCGGACGAGGACGACGTCGTTGCCGGCGGCGAACGCGTCGCGGATGTCGCGGAGGGCCTGCTCCTGGGCGCCTCTGAAGGAAGGGGCGGGGAACTCGTCGACGATACGGGAGGCGTCCACACCGGAGCGTCGTGGCTCCGGCGGGTAAATCTAGCGCTCGTCGGACTCGGCGAGAGCGGCGACGTCCGCGCTCGTGACGTCGTGGTCGTCGGGCAGGCGCTCGACGCAGTCGAAACAGAGGAAGTGGTCGGTCCCGTCGGCGAGTTCGAGGTCGATACCCCCCGAGGATTCGCTGGAGAACGTCCAGAAGTCGCCGATACCGCCGGCGATACGGACCTTCGAGCCGCAGCCGTCACACCGTTGAGAGCCCATCGGCGGTCCTACGGGGAGCGGGCGGATAAGCGCGCTGGGGGGACAGCAGCTATGTTTCGTGACAACAACTAGCACAGGCATGGAGGTGAACTGTGCCGGCTGTGCGGGCTGTTGTCTCGACTGGCGGCCCCTCTCGCCGGCGGCACTGGACCACGAACGGCGCGGTGAGCGTGTCCCGCTGGACGACAGCTACAACCTCGTCCCGCTCGCCCGCGACGAGGTCAAGCGGTTCGTCGAGGCGGGAGAGGGCGACGTCCTCACCCCGCGACTGTTCGAACCGGGAGCAGGAGACGGAAAGCGACGTCTCGGCGGACACGAGGTGGCCGCGGTCGACGGCAAGCCGGTCTTCTTCGTCGGCCTGCGGAAACCGCCGAAGCCGGTCGCGCCGTTCGGGGGCGAGCGGCGGTGGCTCCGCACCTGTGTCTTCCTCGACCCCGAGACGCTGCAGTGTCGTATCCACGGGGACGACCGCTACCCCGGCGACTGTGCGGACTACCCCGGTCACAACCTCGTCCTCGACCAGGAGACGGAGTGCGAGCGCGTCGAGGACGGACACGGCGGGACGCGACTGCAGGACCGGGGCGACCCGCCCACCGGGAACCTGGCGCTCGGCCCGCAGGCCATCGGGACGAAGGTGTTCGTCCACCCCGCACCCGAGCGCCTGCACGAGACCGTCGACAGACTCGTGCGCGGGCGGCTTCGGCGCGCGGACCGCGCGGAGTTCGTCGCGGGTGCCGTCGCGTCGGCACCGGGGTCGCTCGCCGTGGACGAGACGCGACTCGAATCGGTCCGTGACCAGGTCGTCGCGGCGTCCTCGTGGGCGAGCAACGCAATCGCGGCCTGGGAATCGATGGCGGGGGCGTGCGGCGACAGCGCCGTCGAGGCCGCGACGCGCGTCGACGAGCGGTTCGGCGCGCCGTCGACCCCGGGGTGGAATCGGGACAACGGCGACAAGGGTTAATTCGTTTCGGCTCATCGAGAATTGTATGAAGGTGTTCGTGACGGGTGCGAGCGGGTTCGTGGGGAGCCGGCTCGTCCCGGCGCTCCTCGAGGTGGGTCACGAGGTCGTCGTTCTGACTCGTGACGCGACGCGGTATCGCGGCCCACCGGGGGTCCAGGTCGTCGAGGGCGACCTGCTGGAGCCAGGGTCGTTCCACCTCGTCGACGAAGGGGTGTCGACCAGTCCCGCGGCGGCAGAACGACAGCCGCTGGGAGCCCTCCTCGAGGCACTCGAGGTCGACGCGGCGTACTACCTCGTCCACTCGATGGGGACCGGCGGCGACTTCGAGGCACGAGACCGGACGGCAGCGCGGACGTTCGTCCGGGGGCTCTCCGAGGGCGGCGTCGGGCGCGTCGTCTATCTCGGCGGACTGGGCGGCGACCGCGACCAGTTGTCGCCGCACCTCCGGTCGCGACGGGAGATCGAACGGATCCTGGGCGAGAGCGACGCGGCACTGACGACGCTCCGAGCCGCCATCATCGTCGGCGAGGGGAGCACGAGCTTCGAGCTCATCCGTCAGCTCTCCTCGCGTCTGCCGGTGATGGTGACGCCGCGATGGGTGGAGACGCCCTGTCAGCCGGTCGCCGTCGACGACGTCGTCGCCTACCTCGTGGGCGTGCTCGACGTCGCGGAGACGGCGGGCGAGACGTACGAGGTCGGGGGGCCGGAGGTCCTCACCTACCGCGAGATAATGCGCCGGACCGGGCGACAGCTGGGACAGGAGCCGCACATCCTCTCGGTACCGGTGTTGACGCCGCGGCTCTCGGCGTACTGGCTCGACCTCGTCACCGACGTGCCCCGCTCCGTCGCCCGGCCGCTCATCGAGGGGCTGAAGAACCCCGTCGTGGTGACCGAGACGCGCATCCGCGACCTGGTCGACGTCGACCTCACGCCGTTCGACGTGGCCGTCGCCCGCGCGCTCGGCCGGGAACCCGAACCCGAGGAGACGGTGACGGTCGAGGTTCACGAACCCGTCGAGAACGGAACGACGGTCGAGCCGGGGACGGAAGTACAGTGACACCCGTCTCTCCATGACGGCCACGACGGACGAGGGCCCACAGTACGGCGAGACGTGGGTGTACGAGAGCATCGTCGGCGCGCTACCGGGGGCGTCGCTGTCGGGGACGGCCGCCGTCGCCCTCCAGATCGCCATCTTCCAGGCGAGCCTGTTCGTCCTCGCGTGGGCGTACGGCCTCTGGGCCGTCGTCCCGGCGGGGACGGCCGCCATCGGCGTCGCGGCCGTCGGGAGCGTCCTCATGCTCCGGTTCAGCGCCGCGACCCGCCGACTGGACCTCCCGACCTCGTACCACCGATTCCTGTTCTCGTCGGGTATCGAGGTGGTGCTGGGCGTGCTGGCGTTCGTCGCACTCGTCACCCACCTGTTCGTCTTCGCACCCCGGTCGCCCGGTGAGACGCTCCTGACCACCCTGTTCGGCCCGGAACCGCCGGTGATCGTGGTCTACCTGATGCTACTCGTCCTCTGGGACCTGTGCTACCGCATCGGGACGTCGTGGTGGGCCGCCGTGGTCGCGGCGTGGCGCTCGTACCGGTACACGTTCGACCCCGAGACCGCCGCGGCGCTCAAGCGGACCGACGCGACCAACGTCGCGTTCGGCCTGGTTCAGGTGGCCCTCCTGCCGTTCCTCACGAGCGAACCGGTGCTCTTCGCGGCCGTCGCGGGACACGTCGTCGCGGTGACGAGCGTCTCGACGGTCGCACTCGTGACGGTTCGGACGGAGACTGGGTGAGAGAAGGCCGCGTTACTGCTCTTTGATCTGCTTGAACTGGTCGAGGAGTGCCGCTGTGGAGTCCCCGGAGTCGTACTCGAGGGTCCCCTGGTACACAACTCGCTCGTCGTCGAAAGACGCGTCGACCTGCGAGGTCTTCTGTTCACGTCGCTCGTGCTCGTCCTCGTCATAGGCACCCATTGACATGGTACATATTATCTTGGAATGTTGCCAATATATAGGTTCCGGTGACCATCAACAACGACCGTGAAGATTCGGGTGTCGGCGGACGGTTCGGCCGGGTCACGGAACGCATAACTGTGCCGGTCGAGTAGACGAGAGCGTGGCACGACCGCTCCGCTTCCGACACGCCCCCGGTCGCTGGACCCTCGACCGAGTCCGGCGAGACATCTACGCCGACCTCGACGGGAACCTGGGAGCGACGATGTCGAAGCCGTGGTACCGCCAGCCCGACGGCTTCGACGCCCGGCGGTTCGACATGGACAACGACGACACGGCGCTGTTCGCCTGGAACGACGACGAGGCCTACTGGGTCGGGAACACCGAGACGCCGTCGGCGCTCTGGCGGACCGACAAGATCGCGCTGGAGGAGGCCCCCGCGGAGATCACGGCGTGGGTCGAGCGGGAACTCCTCGCCGAACTGCACGACGAGTCGCCGTGGCTGAAGCCGTATCCACACCTCTCGTGGTTCTTCCTGCCCGTGTTCTGCTCGAAGGACGGCCGGGAGACGACGAGGGCGTTCTTCGCCGAGCACGCGGCGGGTTTTCCCGACGCCACCGCGGCGGAGGCGCTCGAGTACTACGAGTCGTTCCTGGCGACGGGCGTGTTAGACCCCTATCGGGAGTTGATGGCGGGTAAGCTCGGTACGTCGACGTCGCTCGACCTGGTGCGGATGAGCGCGGCGATGGGCGAGTTCAACGCCGCGAAACTCCTGTACGACGCGGGGTACGACCTCGAGCCCGAGGCGGAAGTGACGACGGGACACTCGCTCGACTACCGGGTCGAGAAGGGGGGGCAGGTGACGCTCGTCGAGGTGACGCGTCCGTTGCCGCCCAACCGGCGCGCGGCGAACAGCCCCATCACCGCCGTCCGCGACACGGCGCAGACGAAGACCGACGGGCAACTGGAGCGACACGCGGGCGGCGCAGTGTTGTTCGTCGACTGTTCGTCGTTCCCGGACGACGACTGGAACGCGGTTCGCGGTGAGCGACCGGAGGTCAGACACCGCCCGGCCGTCGTCTTTCGCGTGAGACCCGACGGCGGGGTCGACGGTTACACCAAGGGGAGCGTCCCGCTGGACCTGCCGTTCTAACTACTTTTCAACCGCGCTACCGGCCGCCGAACCCCCGCGTCACCGACGGTCGACGGAGGCGAGACGAGCGTCGACACGACCGGGCGTGTCCGGCGCGGTCGCTCGGTGTCGTGGAAAACGAACCGGGTCACCGGTTCGAGAAGGGAGTGGGGTCGTCCTCAGAACGACTCGGGCGTGGGGCCGCTCTCGCCGAGCGCGTACGCGTCGCGGTCGCTGTAGAAGCGTCGGCCGATGCCCTTGTGCGAGACTGCGGAGTAGAGGGAGTTCGTAACGTCTTCGGCGGACGTGTACGTCTCCGGACCCAGACGGCCGAGTACGTCGGCGACCGTCTCCGTCCCGTTGGCGAGTTCGATGGTGTGCTCGCCGTGTTGTGAGATGAACTCCTCACTGCTGAGCGGATAGTCGGTCGCGTCGATTGCCTCTTGGGTGCCGTTCAGGCGCATTACATTCACACAGAATCCGAGCACAACTATAATGGTTTTCCATGCACAACCTTAGTCGCTTGCAAGCCCCTTTCAGTGTTAAAATGTCATGGACTGTCATGATATAGTTTCTCTCGGAAGCGTCGAAGTGTCATGTTACTCGGGTGGACGCAAGCGCTTTGGGTCGTGGTGTCCGACGGACGGCCATGACGAACAGCGAGGGGTCGACACCGGTCACGGCCGACCTCCACGTCCACACGACGGCATCCGACGGGACGCTGACCCTCGACGAGGTGCCGGCCGCGGCGCGGCGTGTGGGTGTCGACACCGTCGCCATCACCGACCACGACAGGGTCCACCCAGAGCTCGCCGCGCCCGTGACGGTCGTCGATGGGGTTCGACTCGTCCGGGGTGTCGAACTCCGCGTCGACGCCGGAGCCCTCCGCGTCGACCTCCTGGGCTACGGGGTTCGCGACGACGGGGCGCTTGGCGACGAACTCGACAGGCTCCAGCGCGACCGCGTCCAGCGGGCCCGCGCCATCGTCGACTGCGTCGAGGACGACGTCGGTGTGACTCTCGACGTCGACCTCGCGGCGGGCGTCGGGCGTCCCCACATCGCGCGTGCGGTGGCCCAGAGCGACGCGCCGTACGACTACCAGGGGGCGTTCGACCACCTCATCGGGAGCGACTGCCCCTGCTATCGGCCGCGACAGCTTCCGACGTTCGAGCGCGGGGCGGCGCTCCTCCGCGACGCGTGTGCCGTCGTCTCGCTGGCCCATCCCTTCCGTTACCGGGAGGTCGACCGCGCGCTCGACCTCGCGCGCGAACTCGGGGCGGTCGAGCGCTACTACGCGTACGGCCGGCCGGTGGACACGGGGCGAATCGAACGGGTCGTCAGCGAGGCGGGACTCCTTCGGACGGGCGGGAGCGACGCACACGACCGGACGCTGGGGCGGGCGGGACTCGCCGGCGAAGAGGCCGAGACGTTCCGCTCGCGGGTCGTCGGCGGAGCGTGACTCGGTACCAAGCGTGCCGGAGAGGGCAGGCTTATCCCGCCGGGGTTCCGAGTGTCGGTATGCGCTGTCACTACTGCGACCGGGAGGCCGCATACGCCGCCGAGAAGGACGGGGTGAAGGTCGGCCTCTGCGACACTCACTTCCACGAGCGTCTCGAGACGCTCGCGGAGTCCGAGGAGCTCTCGGCACTCAGAGAGCAACTCGACATCGACCGCACCGAGTAGCGCTCTTCTCCGACGCCCGCTGCGACCAAACGCTTATCCCCCGGCCGGTGAGTTACCGCGTCAATGGAGACCGGAGGTGACCCCTGGCGTCGGGCGGCTTCGACCGCCGTCGGCAGCCGACCACAGGCGCAGCCGGGAGGGACCGACTCCCGTCACCGCCCCGACGAGCGGAGGTGTCGCCGACGGTGGTGAGCGTCACCTTCTGGGGGCTCGTCCTGCTCGCGACGGTCACGGGACTGGCGACCGCCTGGGCGCTCGGCGCGAACAGTAACTCCCCGCCCTTCGCGCCGGCCATCGGCGCGAACGCCATCTCGACGATGCGCGCCGCGTTCCTCATCGGCATCCTGGCTGCGCTGGGGGCGCTCGCCCAGGGCGGGAGCATCTCCGAGACGGTCGGAGCCGGGCTGATAAACGGCGTCTCCATCACGTCGCTCGCGGCGACCGCCGGGCTGTTGACCGCGACGGCGTTCATGGCGTTCGGCGTCTACACGGGCTACCCCGTCCCGGCCGCGTTCGCCACGACGGGCGCGATGGTCGGTGTCGGGCTCTCGCTGGGCGGGACGCCGGCGTTCGAGACGTACCGACGCATCGCGACGTTCTGGGTCCTCGTCCCCCCCGTTTCGGGTGGGCTGGCGTATCTCACGGCAACGGTGCTTCGGCGGGACGACATCCCCGAGACCGTGGGCGTCCCCTTGCTCGCCGCCGTCGTCGGCGGCATCGTCGCGAACATCCGGTTGAGCGTGATTCCCGACCCCGACGGCGGGGCGCAGGGCTCACTCGCGGCCTTCCTCGGGAGCATCGTCGAGACGCCGGCGCTCGTCGGGGTCGAACTCGACGTCGTGTTGATCACGCTCGTCGCGGCGGCCGTGAGTTTCCGCTTCATCCAGCGTCGGACCGAGGAGTCGGTCGACCGCGGGGTTCGGACCTTCCTCGTGCTGCTCGGGAGCGTCGTCGCCTTCTCCAGCGGGGGAAGCCAGGTGGGGCTCGCGACGGGACCCCTCGAGAACCTCTATCGCGCCGAACTCGGGCTCCCCGGAATCGCGCTGTTGGCCGTGGGAGCGACCGGCATCCTCGGTGGGGCCTGGATGGGTGCCCCGCGACTCCTCCAGGCAACCTCCCGCGAGTACGCCCAACTCGGCGTGCGCCGCTCCATCGCCGCGCTGGTTCCGGGGTTCATCATCGCCCAGCTCGCCATCACGCTCGGCATCCCCATCTCGTTCAACAACATCATCATCTCGGGCGTCATCGGCGGGGGGCTCGCGGGCGGGTCGGCGGGCGTCTCGCGGCGGAAAATCGGCGTGACGCTCCTCTTTTGGGTGCTCACACTCGTGGCGTCGGTCGCCGTCGGCTTCGGGCTGTACCGGGCGTTCGCCGTCGTACTGGGCGGGGCCGTCTGACGGGGCGGGCGGCGGCTCTCACCGGACCACGGTGACCGACACGGGTGCCTCGCCGACGACCGCCGTCGCGACGGTACCGAGCAGCCGACGGGCGAGGCCGTCCTGCGTGCCGCCGTGGCCGCCCATGACGACGTGGTCGACGTCGTGTGACTCGACGTACGCGAGGATGGTCTCGGCGGGGTCACCCGTCTCGACGACAGTCGCCACCTCCCGGTCGAGTTCGACGGCACGACGTGCTGCGCGGTCGACGAGCGTCTCCGCACGCTCACGCGCGGCCGCCAGTCGGTCGCCGCCGGGTTCGAGGACACCCCCCTCGCTCATGCCCGCGTCGAGCGGCTGGACCACGTTGAGGACCGTCGTCCGACAGTCGAACGTCTCTAGGGCGTGGACGAGCGCGTCGTCGGCCAGCGGCGACCCGTCGAGCGGGACGAGTACGTGTGAAGGGGGCATCGGCTACTCCCCTGTCGGCGCACACCAACGTAACCGTGTTGCTCCCGCGACGCGCTCGGCCGTCGGACGAGGCTCGGAGAGCGGCCACGGGAGGACGCGGACGCCGGTCACGTCGGGGTCGCTCCGCCCTCAGAACAGCCACGACACGCCGACGAGGTAGAGCGCGGCCAGCACCGACTCGAAGACGAGCGTCCCCGTGGCAGAGTAGACGACGAACTGGCGGTCGTCCATCTCGGCGAACCCGGCCGGGACCGTGAGCATGCCGCGCGTGAACAACAGCGCGTTGCTCACCGGGACGGCAATCGGGCCCCAGCGGTCGAACCAGCCGTCGAACTTGTCCAGCCGTTCGGGCGAGACCCGGAACCAGCGTTTCTCCTCGAGGTAGGCGCGGCCGCCGCGTTTCGCGACGAGAAAGAGCGCGTACTGGCCGAGCGTCGCGCCAAGGACGGCGACGGCGAGCACCGGAATCAGCGCGTCGGTACCGAGGAGGACGATAGAGCCGGGGACGATGAGTTCGCTCGGCATGAAGTACATCAGCATCGCGCCCTCGAGGACGAACACGCCGAAGAGAGCGACGAGCGCCCACTCCGAGTCGAGGAGGGCGCGGAGGGTGGGCGGCATCTCGGCAAGTTGGGCGAGCACCGAGACGGAGACGAGGTCCATCGTCGGTTCTCTCTTGTCGGACGGGCAAATCCGTTGTGGTCCGCGTCGCAACAGAGAGTCGAGGTCGATGAGTGACTCAAGCGAAGGGCATCGTTCAGGGGTGAGGGGGTAACAGAGCACGTGAGAAGAGCGTGACAGAGCACGAGGAGCCAGGAAAAACGAACGGCGCGGATACAGAGCAGCCGCCCTGGGAGTCGCGGTCGTTCGCGGACGAACTGGCGCTGTCGTCACCAGTCGCTGCCAACGAGCGCCCGACGAATCGGGAACGATGCGCCTTTGAGACAAACCACCTAACCCACACGTATGAACCTCACCGACCGCCCGCGACGGCTCCGGACGGACGGCATCCGGCCGCTCGTCTCCGAGACGAGTCTCTCGGCGACGGACCTCATGGCACCCGTCTTCGTCGATGCGACCACCGACGAGCGTGTGCCCATCGAGTCGATGCCCGGACACGAGCGCGTCCCCGTCGACGAGGCGGTCGCACGGGTCGAAGAGATCGGCGAGACCGGCGTCGAGGCGGTGATGCTGTTCGGTATCCCCGCCTCGAAGGACGCCGAGGGCTCTCGGGCGTGGGCTGACGACGGTGTCGTCCAGGAGGCCACGCGCCGAATCACCCGCGAGACGGACGTCTACGTGGCGACGGACGTCTGCATGTGCGAGTACACCGACCACGGCCACTGCGGCGTGCTCGAAGCGGGCGCGCGCGAGTGTGCGCACCTGACGGTGGACAACGACGCGACCCTCGACTCCCTCGCGCGGACGGCCCGGTCACACGCCGAAGCCGGGGCCGACATGGTCGCCCCGAGCGGGATGATGGACGGGATGGTCGGGGTGATTCGCGACGAACTGGACGCCGAGGGGTTCGCGGACGTCGCCATCATGTCCTACGCCGCGAAGTACGAGTCGGCCTTCTACGGGCCGTTCCGCGACGCAGCCGACGGCGCGCCCGCGTTCGGCGACCGCCGACACTACCAGATGGACCCCGCGAACGCACGCGAGGCGCTGCGCGAGGTCCGACTCGACGTCGAACAGGGTGCGGACGTGTTGATGGTCAAGCCCGCACTCCCCTACCTCGACATCGTCCGCAGCGTGAGAGACGAGTTCGACCACCCCGTCGCGGCGTACAACGTCTCCGGCGAGTACGCGATGGTCCACGCCGCCGCCGAGAAGGGGTGGCTCTCGCTGGAGGAGACGGCGCTCGAGTCGCTCCTGTCGATCAAACGCGCCGGAGCGGACCTCGTCTTGACGTACTTCGCCGAGGACGTCGCCGACCACCTCTGAGCGAGGGCCGGGAGCGCGCGCCGTCGAGACGGGGGAGGTGACGGCCGAGCGGGTCGATGAACGTCCAGATTTCCGTGCAATATTCGCGCGGCCACGCAACGAAAGAGAACCTTATATACATATTATTTTACCCAATATTAGACGTTTGTGTATTAATGAGGGTTGAGGCATGGATTTGTCAACGCTACGATTTATGTATGACGGTTCTTGTCGTTGAAGCGTGATTCACAACAGCAATCGAACCCTGTTCGGCTCAGAAGTAGACGTTCGTCCGCTACTGGAGGTGTCGGCATGACGTTCGACCTCCTGTTGCAGGTGGACGCGGGGGCCGTCGCGACGGGCGTCAACAACGTGTGGGTGCTCGTCGTCTGTTTCCTCATCTTCTTCATGCAGCCCGGCTTCGCGCTGCTGGAGGCGGGACAGGTCCGTGCGAAGAACGCCGGCAACGTGTTGATGAAGAACATGACCGACTGGACGCTGGGCGTCCTCATCTACTTCCTCGTGGGAGCGGGCGTCGCGACCATCGTCGGAGGGCTCACCTCCGGGGGTGACTTCGCGGGTGCGTTCGGTTACATCTCCGACCCGAACGCCTGGATCGGCTGGTTCTTCGGTGCCGTCTTCGCGATGACCGCCGCGACCATCGTGTCGGGGGCGGTGGCAGAGCGCATGAACTTCAAGGCGTACGTGTTCTACACCGCGGTCATCACGGGACTCATCTACCCGGCCGTCGTCGGCTTCACCTGGTCCGGTGGCCTCCTCGCGAGCGGCGGTTACATCGGTGCCGCGCTCGGCACGGGGTATCTCGACTTCGCCGGGGCGACGGTCGTCCACATGTGCGGCGGCATCGCCGGTCTCGTCGGCGCGAAGATGGTCGGTCCCCGGAAGGGTCGCTTCGACGAGAACGGCAACTCCCAGCCGATTCCGGGGCACTCGATGGTGCTGGCCGTCCTGGGGACGCTCATCCTCGCGTTCGGCTGGTACGGCTTCAACGTCGGGACGCAGGCGACGGTCCTCGCGGCCTCCGACTCCGGTCTCGCGTTCCAGGGGGCCGCACTCGGTCGCGTCGTCCTCGTCACGACCCTCGGGATGGGTGCCGGTGCCGTCGCCGCGATGGTCGTCTCCACGGCGTGGCAGGGCAAGCCCGACCCCCTCTGGATGGCGAACGGGCTGCTCGCCGGTCTCGTGGCCGTCACGGGCGCGGTCCCGCACGTCACCTGGTGGGGCGGCGTCGCCATCGGAGCCATCGGCGGGGCGCTCGTGCTGCCGACCTACAGATGGGTCGTCGATTCGCTGAAGATCGACGACGTCTGTGGTGTCTTCGCCGTGCACGGTGGGGCAGGTGCCGTCGGCACCATCCTCATCCCCGTCTTCGCCGTCGGGGCGAACGGCGGCTGGACGTTCCTCGGCGTGAACCAGCTCGTCTTGCAGGTCGTCGGTGTCGCCGTCATCGGCACGTGGACCGTCCTGACCTCGATGGTCGCCTTCGGGGTCGCCGACGCCACCTGGGGCCTCCGCGTGAGTGCCGAAGAGGAGGAGATCGGTCTCGACGAGGGCGAACACGGCATCTCGGCGTACCCCGAGTTCACGGGCAACAAGAGCCCCGAGAATCCGATGGCTGCCGACGGCGGCGTCCGGACGGACGGGGGTGCTGACGAATGAGCGAAGCCGAGAGCGGAATCGAGATGATCGTCGCGGTCATCCGTCCCGAGAAACTCGGCGCGGTCAAACAGGCGCTCGCGGAGGCGGGTGCCCCCTCGCTCACCGTCACGAACGTGTCGGGGCGGGGCTCCCAGCCCGCGAAGAAGAGCCAGTGGCGCGGCGAGGAGTACACCGTCGACCTCCACCAGAAGGTCAAAGTCGAGTGTGTCGTCGCCGACATCCCCGCCGAGGACGTCGTCGAGGCCATCAGCGAGGCCGCCAACACCGGCGAGAAGGGCGACGGGAAGATATTCGTCCTCCCCGTGAGCGACGCGGTCCAGATCCGCACCGGAACGGACGGAGTCGGGGCCGTCTAACCGTCCGAGCCCACAGTCCGACGCGCACTCCGTCGGTCCCCGCTGACACCTTCCTCCACGGACTCCTTCTCGCGGTCGTCACCGAATTCGACCTGCCGGCGGGCACACCCCCGAGAGCCGTACCAGGGTGCTCGTTTGTCCAGCGTACTGGCGCGTTTCACCCGAGACGCCTGTCGGCCGTCCGGCGCGAGCAGACGCACCTGGCGCGCGCACCGGTCGGTCACAGGTCCATCAGCACGCGCGTCTCCCGTCAGTCGCGGTCCACGAACGTCCAGTTGCCGGGCAATATTTGTGAGGAGAGTTCGATATGTACGACCTTATATACCATATATTTGATTTCAGATTAGACGGATGACCATTAAGGACGACGTATTTTGCCATTTGTAAAGACCAATGATTATATACTCGTATGTGGATACGTACTGACGTAATCCGCGATACAAAACTGCGGAAATAAGCTAAAATCATGACCAACTGTCCAAGCACCACGACCATCGCACCAACCACGGAGGAGTCGTCCGAATGAACGTGGACCTCCTCATGCAGTCAGACCTCTCGGCCATCGTCGAGGCGGTGAACCTCGTGTGGGTTCTCACCGTCACGTTCTTGATCTTCTTCATGCACGCCGGCTTCGCCATGCTCGAGGCGGGGCAGGTACGCTCGAAGAACGTCGCCAACCAGCTGACGAAGAACCTGCTCACCTGGTCGGTGGGCGTCATCACCTTCTTCCTCGTCGGTGCCGCCATCTCGACCATCGTCGGCGGCGCGACCGGCGGCGGCTCGTACTCGTTCATGGGTTCGTTCACCGACGTCTGGTACCCCGGTGAGTCCACGGCGTGGGTCGGCTGGCTCTTCGGTGCCGTCTTCGCGATGACCGCCGCGACCATCGTCTCCGGGGCCGTCGCGGGCCGCGCGAAGCTCCGCGCGTACGTCACCTACACCATCCTCCTCGCGGCCGTCATCTACCCGGTCGTCACCGGCCTCACGTGGGCCGGCGGCTTCCTCGTCGACTTCCACGACTTCGCGGGTGGGATGATCGTCCACGGCATGGGCGGTATCGCCGGCCTCACCGCGGCGTGGATCATCGGCCCGCGGATGGACCGCTTCAACGAGGACGGCTCCGTGAACGTCATCCCCGGTCACTCGCTGACCTTCGCCGTCCTGGGGACGCTCATCCTCGCGTTCGGCTGGTACGGCTTCAACGTCGGCACCGCCGCCGCACCGCTCGCCATGGCCGACGACGGCAGCGTCACGCTCGGCTCGTTCAGCTACGTCGGCCGCGTCGCGCTCACCACGACGCTCGCGATGGGTGCGGGTGCCATCGGCGCTGCCGCGCTCTCGGTCGTGAAGACCGGCAAGGTCGACACCCTCTACGTCGCCAACGGTCTCCTCGCCGGCCTCGTCGGCATCACCTCGGTCACCGACGCCGTCGTCTGGCCGGGTGCGCTCGTCATCGGCCTCCTCGCCGGTGCGCAGCTCCCCATCGTCTTCGAGTTCGTCGAGAAGCGCCTCAACATCGACGACGTCTGTGCGGTCTTCCCGGTCCACGGCTCCGCCGGCGTACTCGGCGCACTCCTGTTCCCGTTCTTCAGCGTCAACGGGTTCACCGTGGGTACGCTGGTGAACCAGGTCGTCGGCGTGGTCGTCATCGCGCTGTGGACGTTCGCCGCGACGGCCGTGGTGTTCAGCGTCCTGAAGGCCATCGGACAGGCCCGCGTCACCCCCGCGCACGAACAGGCCGGCCTCGACAGCTCCGAACACGGCGTCGACACCTACCCCGAGTTCGGCAAGCCCGACGTCGCCGCCGACGGCGGCATCACCTTTGAGTCAGAGGACGTCGTCCGCACGGACGGAGGCTCCGAAGAATGAGCGAAATCGAGATGATCGTCGCAGTGATCCGCCCCGAGAAGCTCGGTGCAGTCAAGAAGGCGCTCGCCGAGGTCGGCGCGCCCTCGCTCACCGTCACGAACGTGTCGGGGCGAGGCTCCCAGCCCGCGAAGAAGGGCCAGTGGCGCGGCGAGGAGTACACCGTCGACCTCCACCAGAAGGTCAAAGTCGAGTGTGTCGTCGCCGACATCCCCGCCGAGGACGTCGTCGAGGCCATCAGCGAGGCCGCCAACACCGGCGAGAAGGGCGACGGGAAGATATTCGTCCTCCCCGTGAGCGACGCGGTCCAGAT